>NZ_JBSVCZ010000013.1:0-161800 GCF_054072955.1 Streptomyces sp. SS8 | reverse complement strand
ACCGCCTCCCCGACACGCTCGTCGGTGGCCGTGAAGGCGACCCGTACGAACCGCTCGCCCGCGGGGCCGTAGAAGTCGCCGGGCGCCACCAGCACACCGCGCCGGGCCAGCTCCCCGACCGTGTCCCAGCAGGGCTCGTCGCGCGTCGCCCACAGGTACAGCGACGCCTCGCTGTGCTCGATCCGGAATCCGCTCGCCTGAAGCGCCGTGCGCAGCGCCGCACGCCGTGCCGCGTAGCGCTCGCGCTGCTCGGCCACGTGCGCGTCGTCGCCGAGCGCCGCCACCGTGGCTGCCTGCACCGGGGCGGGCACCATCATCCCGCCGTGCTTGCGCACCCGCAGCAGTTCCTCCAGGACCGCCTCGTCCCCGGCCAGGAACGCCGCCCGGTAACCGGCCAGGTTGGAGCGCTTGGACAGCGAGTGGACGGCGACGACGCCCTCGTGGGTGCCGCCGCAGACGTCCGGGTGGAGGACGGAGACCGGTTCGGCCTCCCAGCCCAGCTCCAGGTAGCACTCGTCGCTGAAGACCAGCACCCCGTGCTCGCGCGCCCAGGCCACGGTGGCCTTCAGCTCCTCCCTGGGCAGCACCCGGCCGGTGGGGTTGGAGGGGGAGTTCAGCCACAGCAGCCGCAGGCCCTCGGGGTCCAGCTCGCGCGGCGACTCGTCGTAGACGACCGGCTCGGCGCCCGCCAGCCGCGCCCCCACCTCGTACGTCGGGTACGCCAGCCGCGGGTACGCCACCTTGTCCCCGGTGGCCGGCCCGCCCCCGATACCGAGCTGGATCGGCAGCCAGGCCACCAGCTCCTTGGAACCGACGACCGGCAGTACGTGGGTGTGCGCCAGCCCCCGCGCGCCCAGCCGCCGCTCGCTCCAGCCGACGATCGCGTCCCGCAGCTCCGCCGTGCCCCAGACCGTCGGGTAGCCGGGGCTGTCGGCGGCCCCGGCCAGCGCCCGGCGGACCACCTCGGGCACCGGGTCGACGGGGGTGCCCACGGAGAGGTCCACGATTCCGTCGGGGTGTTCGGCCGCGGTCTTCTTGTACGGCTCCAGCCGGTCCCACGGGAAGACCGGCAGGCGGGAGGACAGGGGTGGCACTTGGCTTCGCTCTCTTTCCTGGAAAAGCCCCGGTCCCGCACGGCGGCGGGGCCGTACGGGACCGGGGTCAGTGCTGCGGGTGGCGCGGGGTCACTCGTCGTGGCTCTGCGGCGGGAGCGCGGCGACGAACGGGTGGTCGCGCTCGATCAGGCCGAGCTTGCTGGCGCCGCCGGGCGAACCCAGCTCGTCGAAGAACTCGACGTTGGCCTTGTAGTAGTCCTTCCACTCCTCCGGGACGTCGTCCTCGTAGAAGATCGCCTCGACCGGGCAGACCGGCTCACAGGCCCCGCAGTCGACGCATTCGTCCGGGTGGATGTACAAGGACCGCTGGCCCTCGTAGATGCAGTCGACGGGGCACTCCTCGATGCATGCCTTGTCCTTCAGGTCCACACAAGGCTGCGCGATGACGTAGGTCACGCTGTCGTTCCTCCTCGGTAGGGCGCGGGCAGCCGGTCCGGTTGTGGCTGAGCCGCATGGCGCGCGGGAGCGCGGCGTCGTCGATGCCCGCCTCTAGTATCTCCGTTCCCGGGCAGGAGACGAACAGGAGGGGTGACAACGACCGTGGAGTTCACCGTGGGCGGACGACTCGAGCTTCGCATCAGCGCCGATGACGTGGGGAAACGTGTCTCGGTGCGCAGTCTGACCGGTTCCGCGGACACCGGTGCCGCCTTCACCGACACGGTCGGCGTTCTCACATCCTGGAAGGACGGTGTGCTCTCCATCACACGGCGTGGCGGGCAGAGCGTGGCGATCGAGGAGGCGGCCCTGGTCGCGGGGAAGACCGTGCCCGCCGAGCCCGCCCGCCGCCGCGGCCCGGCGGCGGGGGTGCGGGAGCTGGCCGAGGTGGCGGCGCGCGGCTGGCCCGCGGTGGAGACCGCCCGCCTGGGCGGGTGGCTGCTGCGCGCCTCCGGCGGCTTCACCGGCCGCGCCAACTCCGCCCTCCCCCTGGGCGACCCCGGCACGGACCTGGACGCGGCCCTGGCCGAGGTCGTGCGCTGGTACGGCGAGCGCGGGCTGCCCGCGCTGGTCCAGGTCGCCACGGGCGCGGCCGGGGGCGACGAGCTGCTGGCCGCCGAGCTGGAGCGGCGCGGCTGGACGGCCGAGCGGTTCGCGCTCCTGTGCACCGGGGCGCTCGCACCGCTGGCCGACCGCGAGCCGGACGGCCGGGTCCGGCTGTCGCGGCGGCCGGACACGGCCTGGCTGTCCGCCTACGGCCGCGGCGCCCGGGCAGCGGCCGACGACGCGCTGAAGGTGCTGGCCGGCGGCCCGTCGGTGTGGTTCGCCACCGTGCCGGGCGACGCTCCGCAGGGCGCGCCGGCGGCCATCGGGCGGTGTGTGGTGGACGGCCGGTGGGCGGGGTTCGCCGCCGTCGAGACCGCCCCGGGGCGGCGGCGCGAGGGGCTGGCCACGGCGGTGATGGCCGAGCTGGCCCGCGCCGCGCTGGCGGAGGGGGCCTCGGCCGCCTACCTCCAGGTCGAGCCGGAGAACACCGCCGCACGGGCGATGTACGCCAGGATGGGCTTCGCCGACCACCACTCCTACCACTACCGCCGGGCGCCGCGCGGCTGAGCCGGGCAGGGAGGGCCTGATGGACAGTCCGGACACCGCGGGAACCGACTCGGTGCGGGAGCGCTTCGCACGGGCCGCGCGGGCCGAGCGGCCCGATCTGGCGCTGCTGTGCCTGCTGATCGGTGCCGAGGCCGACCCCGGCGTACGCGCGGAGGGCGGCAAGGGCGTGGACGGCCTCGTCGACGCCGCCCAGATCGAACTGGACCGGCTGACGGGTCTGCTGCCGTACGCGCCCTCGCGCACCCCCGCGCAGTGGGCGCACGCCCTGGCCGAACTGCTCGGCGGGCGCCACGGCTTCCACGGCACGCCCGCCGACTACCGCCGGCTGGAGTCCTCGCTGCTGAACGAGGTGCTCGTGCGGCGGCGCGGGCTGCCGATCCTGTTGTCGGTGGTGTGGATGGAGGTCGCACGCCGGGCGGGCGCGCCGGTCTACGGGGTCGCCCTGCCCGGGCACTTCGTGGTCGGCTTCGGCGATCCCCGCGGCGAGCACGTCCTCGCCGACCCCTTCGCGGGCGGTCTGCCGCTGACCGGGCAGGACGTCGAACTGCTGGTGGCGAACACGGCGGGAACGCCGTTGTCGGAGGCGATGCTCCAGCCGGCCGGCCCGGTGGAGATCGTGCTGCGGGTGCTGAACAACATCCGCGCGTGGGCGGCGGCCCGCCCCGAGCACACCGATGTCCAGCTGTGGGCGGTGGAGCTGTCCCTGCTGCTGCCGCACCATCCGGCCCGGCTGCGCTACGAGCGGGCGCGGCTGCTGGTGGAGCGGGGCGACTTCACCGGCGGCGCGCGGGAGCTGGAGGAGTACGCCGACATGGTCGCCGCCATGGAGCCCAACGCCGCGGTCACCGTGCGCCGCGAGGCGCGGGCGGCCCGCTCCCGGCTCAACTAGCGCCGCGCCGGCCGGGGCGAACCCCGGCCGGCGCGGCTCCGGTGACGGCCGGAGGCGGGCCCGCCCGCTACTGCGGATCGAGCTCGATGACGCCGACCCGCTTGGCCGGGTCCGTCTCGCGCAGCGCCTCGCGCAGCGCGCCGGCCACGTCCTGAGGGGTGACCGGCGTCCTGGACCCGTTGCCGCGGGTGATCAGGACACCGTCGAAGGTGCTGCCGTACAGCTCCTCGAGCACCTTGAGGTCGTAGGTGTCCACGAGCTTGCCGTTCACCGGCTTCATGGACAGGAACTTCGGCAGCGACCCGGTGGGGCTGAACGGGATCGACCTGTCGCCCGCCCTCACCGTGACCAGTCCGGACATCGCCGGCTCGCCGAACTCCCGGATCGCCCGGTCGATCTCCTTCTGGTCGACCGAGGGCTGTGTGAGGGCGACCGGCAGCTCGACCGACTCGCTCCTGCCGGTGGCGACCTGCGTCCGGTAGGCGTCCTCCAGCATGTCCGCACCCTTGCCCGCGTCGACCTGCTTGTGCGGCTTGCCGGGGACACCGACGGCCTTGCCGCCGGTGAACTTCACCATCCCGTCCCGCGGCCCGCCGCCGGACGCCCCGGTGAGGTCCTTCAGCGCCGCCGTGAGCTTCTCCTCGTCGACCTTGAAGACCGGCTCGGCCTGCCGGGTGCCGCCGAGGAGCGATCCGATCACGGAGACGGGGTTGTAGTCCCGGCCCGAGGCGCCCCTCACGGTGTTCTCGGTGTCCAGCGACAGGCCCGCGACGCTCGGCTTGAGCGTCTTCTGCCCGCCCTCCAGCTCCAGCACCAGCGGCATGCGGGCCCGCTCGCCGAGAACGGCGTCGAGCCTGTTCATCGCCTCGGCCTTGCCCGTGCCTCCGATGTCCACACCGAGCACGGTGGTGCCGTTGGGGACATCGGCGTGGTCCAGCAGCAGGCCGGCGCCGTACGCGATGCCGAGCACACCGAAGGTGGCGACGCCGAGCAGGACCAGCTTGGAGCGGCCCCGCTTGGCGGGTGCGGGTGCGGGTGCGGGCGGCCGGGCGCCGTGCTCGTCCGCCGGAGGGGCGGGTCGGCCGTCGTCGTCGGCCGCGGGCACCCGCGGGATGCCGCTGACGAGGGTGTCACCGGAGACCCTGCCGTGGGAGGGGCCGGGGCCCTGCCCCTCGAAGGGGTCCTGAGCCCCGAAGGGCCCCTGCCCCTCGAAGGGATCCTGCCCCCCGAAGGGGCCGGGGGCCGCGTCCGGATCCGCCGGGAAACCGGGTCCGCCGGCGGGGCCGCCGAAGTCCGACGCCGGTCCGCCGGTGCGCGGCGGCTCGGGCGCGGTGACGGGACCGGGGCCCGAGGCCGGGGCCGCGGTGGGCTGCGGCCCGGTGTCGCCCGGACCGGGCGGCGGCACGGCGCCGTCCTGCTGCCGGAACCCCGGCGGCAGCAGCGGCATCCCGCCGGTGGCCGGCCCGGTGGTCGGCCCGCTGGGGCCCTCGCCCCGGGCCGGCGGCACGGCGGGGAAGCCGTGCGGCGGGGTGCCCTCGGGGCCGGACGGCGGCGTGCCGCCCGGGCGGACGGCGCCGATCGGGCCGGTGGCGTCCGCCCGGTCGGCCGGGAAGCCGTGGGGCGGGGTGTCGGTTCGCTGCCGCGGCGGTCCCGCGGGGGCCGGGGCCCCCGGGGCGGGCGCGCCGCCGTTCGCACCGGCGGGCGCGCCCTGCGCTCCACCGGACGGGGGCTTGCGCGGGGCGAACCACGAACTGGTCGGCTTTCCGCCACCGTTGGCCGAGGACCCCCCGGAACCGGCCGAACCCGGCCTCCCCGGTGCCCCGTTCGGTCCCGGCGCGCCCGCGGTGGACGGCGCCGTGCCGTTCGCGGTACCCGACGGACCGTCCGGCCCCGCCGTGTTCCCGTCGGCGCCGGACGTCTCACCGCCGCTGTCGCCCCCGGCCTCGCCGACGGGCTTGCGCACGACGACGGGCGGGATGGGGCGGGAACCCGGGATGTTGATCCGGATGCGGGTGGTCAGCGTGGTCTCGGTCTTCGGCTCGCCCGGCTGCGCGGTGGGCTCGCCCGCCGGTGCGGCGTACGGCTCGCCCCCCGGCGGGTGGGCGGTACCGCCCCGCGCCTGGGGCCCGGAGGACGGAGTGTCAGTTTCACGGCTCAATGCAGGATCTCCCGGTTGGATTCGCCGCCCGTCATGGTTCCGATCGGCTTGCGCGAGCGGCTCGCCGGCGCGCACCACCTTACTGGGGGCCGCTGCCCCGAGCCCCGGGAGTGCCGAATCACCGCCCCGGCGGACCGTGTGTGCGAATGCCGCGCCGGCATATCGCCGCGCGGATTCTCGGCCACTTCGGGGCCGGTTGTCGACCGGAGACCGACCGCCTCCGGCCGTTTCACCGTCCCTTCACGAGATCCGCCGGGCCCGTGGTCCCTCCGGGCGGAAGCTGCCCGGGGGGTGTGACCGTGGCGCACACCACAGCGGCGAACATCCCGCCCAGCAGGTAGAAGTAGGTGCCTCCCCCGGCGCCGAAGGCGAAGTCGCCCTCGGGGCGCGATGTGGTCAGCGGCAGCACCACCAGCAGCCAGCCGACCCCCGGAGCCGCCGCTCCGGCCCTCGTGCCCGTCAGCCGCGCGCCGCCGTGGAACAGCGCCACGGAACCGCCGAGCGCCAGCAGCAGGCCCAGCGGGAACCATCCGGCCTGGACGAGGGCGCCCGCGACGGCCACCGCTCCGCCCAGCACGGCCAGTACGGCGTATGCGGCGATCCGCGCCCCGCGCGCCCTCATCGCGGGCCCTCCACGCCCCCGGCCGTCCCCACCAGCCCCTCGAAGAGGTCGCGCAGCGGCCCGCCGGGGCCCCCCGTGCCGTCGGCCAGCCGGAAGTGCTCGGTGCGCAGCAGCGGCTGGCCGAGCCGGTTGGACAGGGCGAAGGACTCCGGCGGCCCGGACGGGGAGTCGGCCACCACGATCTGGGTGGCGTGGGCGCGCATCGCCGCGGCCTTGGCGGCCACCTCCGCCTCACCGCCCTCGACGACGGCGTCCACCTCCGCGTCCTCCACCACGCCGGGGACGTCCCCGGCCGAGGCGAGTTCCGGGAAGGGGGCGCCGCCCGGGGCGCGCAGACGGGCGAAGCCCTCCTCGACCACCGAGCGCGCCGCGCAGTTCCAGTAGACGCGCCCGACCCGGTGCGGCTCCCCGTCCCGCTCGGTGCGGTACGCGGGGTCGGCCGCCAGTTCCACCGCGCGCATCGCGACCCGGTGGGCCTGGATGTGGTCGGGGTGGCCGTACCCGCCGTTCGGGTCGTAGGTGATCAGCACCTGGGGGCGCACCTGGCGGATCTCCTCGACGAGATGGGAGGCGGCCTCGTCGACGTCCGCCCGCCAGAAGCAGTCGGGGCGCTCGTTGGCCGGGGTGCCGAACATCCCCGAGTCCCGGTAGCGGCCGGGGCCGCCCAGGAAGCGGTGGTCGGCCACGCCCAGCTCCCGCACGGCGTGCCGCAGTTCGCCGATCCGGTGCGGTCCCAGCCCGTCCTCGCGGTCGGCCGCGAGGTGCGCCAGGGCGGGCGGGATGATCTCGCCCTCCTCCCCCAGTGTGCAGGTCACCAAAGTGACCAGCGCACCCTCGGCGGCGTATCGGGCCATGGTGACGCCGTTGGTGATCGACTCGTCGTCGGGGTGCGCGTGGACCAGCATCAGGCGGCGCGCGGGAAGCTCGGTCATGGTGGCGAGCCTACGCCGCCGGTGTCAGAACTTGATGCTGCCGATCATGCCGGCGACGTTCGATGTCAGTTCGCTGATGGTGGGAGCGATCGACGAGCTGGCCATGTAGAAGCCCAGGAGCATGCAGACCAGTGCGTGTCCGGTCTTCAGCCCTGATTTCTTGATCAGCAGGAAGACGATGATCGCCAGCAGCACCACCGCCGAAATCGAGAGTGCCACGGCGGTTCACCTCCAAGAGCGCGCGGTCGACACGGAATCAGGATGCTTGTACGACAGGGCAGTTCTGAAGCTACATACCCCGCCGCGAACCATGCGCAACGGATCATAACTTTCCGTGAGTCGGCACGGATCGGTGCACGGGTGCAGAAGAGGGGCGCACACCTGTGTGACCTTGGACACGTCCCCTTCTCCCGACCGGCCGCGGGCCCTCTCAGGGCTCCGGGAGGGGCCCGGGAGGGGTTCCGGCGGGCCACGCGGAGGGTGCGCGGGAGCGGTGGCGGGCGCACCGCGGGAGCACGGCCGCGTGACGCCGTACGCTCGCCCCATGGTCATGTCGTTTCCACGCCAGTACGCCAGAACGCAGCGCTTCACCCTGGGGGCGCCGCGCGCCTTCACCGTGGCCCCGGACGGCTCCCGGATCGTCTTCCTCCGCTCCCGCGGCGGCACCGACCGGGCGAACCTGCTGTGGGTGCGGGAACTCGGCGGCCCCGGCGGGACCGGCCCGGACGGGGGCCGGGAGCGCGCGGTGGCCGATCCGGCGGAGCTGCTCGGCGGTGCGGACGAGGAGCTGTCGCCCGAGGAGCGCGCCCGGCGTGAGCGGAGCCGCGAGGGGTCGGCCGGGGTGGTCGGCTACGCGACCGACTCCGCGGTGGAGACCGCGGCCTTCGCCCTGTCCGGGCGGCTGTTCACCGCCGACCTGCGCACGGCCGCCGTACGCGAGCTGTCCACCCCCACCCCGGTGGTGGACCCCCGCCCCTCCCCCGACGGCCGGCGCGTCGCCTACGTGGCGGACGGCGCCCTGCGAGTGGCGGACCTCGGCGGCGGGGGCGACCGGGCGGTGGCCGGGCCGGAGGAGACCCGCGGCGGCGGCCGTACGACCTGGGGTCTGGCGGAGTTCGCCGCGGCCGAGGAGATGGACCGCTCCCGGGGTTTCTGGTGGTCTCCGGACGGCACCCGGATGCTGGCCGCCCGGGTGGACGACTCGCCCGTGCGCCGCTGGTGGATCGCAGACCCGGCCAATCCCGAGAGCGAGCCGGCCGAGGTGGCCTATCCGGCCGCCGGCACGGACAACGCCGAGGTGACGCTCCATCTGCTCGACGTCGGGGACGGGGAAGGAGCCGAAGGGGCGGCCGGGGAGGCGGGCCGCACCGAGGTGGTCTGGGACCGCGTCCGCTACCCCTACCTCGCGCGCGTCCACTGGTCGGCCGCCGGGCCGCCCCTGCTGCTCGTCCAGTCGCGCGACCAGCGCAGCCACCTCTACCTGACCGTCGACACCGCCACCGGCCGCACCTCGCCGCTGCACGCCGACGAGGACCCGGCGTGGCTGGAGCTCTTCCCCGGCGTGCCCGTCTGGACGCCCGACGGGCGCCTGGTGCGGATCGCCGACGAGGGCGGGGCTCGCGTCCTGGTGGTCGGTGACCGGCCGCTGACCTCGGCCGCCCTGCACGTACGCGCGGTACTGGACGTCGGTGACGAGGACGTGCTGTTCTCCGCCTCGGCCGGGCCGGACGCGCCGGAGGACTCCCCCGTGGGCGAGATCGCCGTCTACCGGGTCTGGTTCCGCGGCAGCGGCGACCAGGGCGGCTGGGAGCGGGTGAGTCCCCCGGGCGGCGCGCACATCGCCTCCGCCGTCCGCGGCGGGGACACCGTGGTGCTGTCCACCGCGGCCCTGGACCGGCCCGGCGCCCGCGCCGAGGCGCTGCGCCTGCCCGGGACCGGCAAGGGCTCCCCGGCACCGCTGGCCGTCATCGCCTCACACGCCGAGACACCCGTGCTGACCGCCCGCCCCCGGCTGCTGCGCGCGGGTGCCCGGCGGATTCCGGCCGCCGTGCTGCTGCCCACCGGGTACCGCGACGGCGACGGGGTGCTGCCGGTCCTGCTGGACCCCTACGGCGGCCCGCACGGCCAGCGCGTGGTGGCCGCGCACAACGCGCACCTGACCTCGCAGTGGTTCGCCGACCAGGGGTTCGCCGTGGTGGTCGCGGACGGCCGCGGCACCCCCGGCAACTCCCCCGCCTGGGAGAAGGCGGTCGCGGGCGATCTGGCGGGCACCACCCTGGACGACCAGGTCGAGGCCCTGCACGCACTGGCCGGGGACCACCCCCTGGACCTGGGCCGGGTCGGCATCCGCGGCTGGTCCTACGGCGGCTATCTGGCCGCGCTGGCCGTGCTGCGCCGCCCCGACGTCTTCCACGCGGCGGTGGCCGGCGCGCCCGTCACCGACTGGCGGCTGTACGACACCCACTACACCGAGCGCTATCTCGGCCTGCCCCAGGAGCGGCCGGAGGTGTACGCGGCCAACTCCCTGGTCACCGACGAGGGGCTGTCGGCGCCGGCCGTTCCGCACCGGCCGCTGATGATCGTCCACGGCCTGGCCGACGACAACGTGGTGGCCGCCCACACCCTGCGGCTGTCCTCGGCGCTGCTGGCCGCGGGCCGTGCGCACGAGGTGCTGCCGCTGTCCGGGGTGACGCACATGACCCCGCAGGAGCAGGTGGCCGAGAACCTGCTGCTGCTCCAGGTGGCCTTCCTCAAGAGGTCGCTGGGCGTGGCGTGACCGTGCCCGGCCGCGTCGCGCCGGACCGCGCAGCCGTACGGCGCGGACGCCGCCGAGCCCCTCACGGGGCACGGCGGCGTCCGGGCGTGTCGCGGGGCGCCGTGCTCAGGACTCCTTGCCCGAGCCGGCGGCCCCGGTGTCCTTGTTCTCCATGGCGACCAGGCCCGGGTCGAGGACGATCTCCTTGCCGCCCTCGATGGTCCCGGCCTCCGGGAAGTGACATGCCGTCAGGTGACCGGGGGTGTTGCCCTCGATCTGCACCAGCGGCGGCACGTCCGTCGCGCACTTGTCCTGCGCCTTCCAGCAGCGGGTGCGGAAGCGGCAGCCGGACGGCGGCGAGATGGGCGAGGGCACGTCGCCGGCGAGGCGGATGCGCTCGCGCCCCTCGGTCTCGTCCTCGTCGCGCAGCACCGCCTCGGGGACGGCGGACAGCAGCGCGTGGGTGTAGGGGTGCCGCGGCCGGGTGTAGATCGACTCGCGGTCCCCGACCTCCACGATCTTGCCGAGGTACATCACCGCGACCCGCTGCGAGAAGTGCCTCACGACCGCGAGGTCGTGCGCGATGAAGACGAAGGCGATGCCCATGTCCCGCTGCACCTGCTGGAGCAGGTTGACGACCTGCGCCTGGATGGAGACGTCCAGCGCGGAGACCGGCTCGTCGGCCACGATCAGCTTCGGCTCCAGCGCGAGTGCGCGGGCCACTCCGATGCGCTGGCGCTGACCGCCGGAGAACTCGTGCGGGAAGCGGTTGTAGTGCTCGGGGTTGAGGCCGACGATCTCCAGCAGCTCGCGGACCCGCTTCTCACGGCCTCCGGGCGGGTTGATGCCGTTGATCTCCATCGGCCCGCCGATGATCTTGCCGACCGTCTGGCGCGGGTTCAGCGAGGAGTACGGGTCCTGGAAGATCATCTGGATCTCGGACCGGATCGGCGCCAGCTGCTTGCGCTTGGCGTGGGTGATGTCCCGGCCCCGGTAGTTGATCGTGCCGCCGGTCGGCTCCAGCAGCCGGGTCAGCAGCCGGCCGGTGGTGGACTTGCCGCAGCCGGACTCGCCGACGAGGCCGAAGCTCTCGCCCGCGTGCACGGTCATGTCGACCCCGTCCACGGCCTGGACCGCGCCGACGGTCCGCCTGATCGGGAAGCCGCCCTTGATCGGGAAGTGCTTGGTCAGCCCCTTGACCTCCAGCAGGGGCTCGCCTGTGCCCACGGCCGGGTCCGCCGGCCTGGTCAGGGTGAGTTCGTCGCTCATGTCTGTTGCTCCCTAGCCCAGCCGGGGCTTGATCTGCTCGATGAAGTACGTCCGCTTCTGCTCCGGCGTCAGGTGGCAGGCGGCTCCGCGGCCCTCGGGCAGCAGCGGCCTGTCACCGGTGCAGGAGACACCGCCGGGGACCTTGTCCCTGTACTCGCAGCGCGGGTGGAAGGGGCAGCCCGACGGCGGGTTGAGCAGGCTGGGCGGAGTGCCCTCGATCGGCCGGAGCTTCTGGTTCACATCCCCGCCGAGCCGGGGCATCGAGCTGAGCAGGCCCCAGGTGTAGGGGTGCTGGGGGGCCCGCAGCACCTCGCCGGTGGTGCCCCGCTCCACGGCCCGGCCGCCGTACATCACCATGATGTCGTCGGCCACGTCGGCGATCACGCCGAGGTCGTGGGTGATGAAGATGATCGCCGACCCGAACTCCTGCTGGAGGTCCTTGAGCAGGTCGAGGATCTGGGCCTGGACGGTGACGTCCAGGGCGGTGGTCGGCTCGTCCGCGATCAGCAGATCGGGGTCGCACACCAGCGCCATGGCGATCATCGCGCGCTGCCGCATACCGCCCGAGAACTGGTGCGGGTAGTCGTCGACGCGGGTCTTGGGGTGGGGGATGCCCACCTTCTCCAGCATCTCGATGGCGCGCTCGCGCGCCTCGCGCTTGGAGGCGCCCGTGTGCTTGCGGAAGGGCTCCCCGATCTGGCGGCCGATGGTGTAGTACGGCGACAGCGCGGTCAGCGGGTCCTGGAAGATCATCGCCATCTTGTTGCCGCGCAGACCCTCCATCGTCTTCTCGGAGGCGCCGGTCAGCTCCTGGCCGTCCAGGACGATCTCGCCGGTGATCTCCGTGGACCGCGGGTTGTGCAGGCCCAGGATGGCGAGGTTGGTGACCGACTTGCCGGAGCCGGACTCGCCCACGATGCCGAGCGTCTTGCCGCGCTCGACCTCGAAGGAGAGGTTGTTCACGGCCTTGACGATGCCGTCCTCGGTGGAGAACCGGACGTGGAGGTCGCGAACCGAGAGGAAGGAACCCGCCCCGGTCGGGGACGGCGCGCCCTCGGTCTTGGTGAGTGTGGTCACGGTCGTTCTCCTAGGACAGGCGCACACGCGGGTCGATGAACCCGTACACGGCGTCCACGACGAGGTTGCAGAGCAGGATGAAGGCGGCGCTGACCAGCATGACGCCCATGGTCAGGGGCAGGTCCTTGTAGAGGACCGACTCGACGGCCAGGCGTCCGACGCCGGCGAGGCTGAAGGTCAGCTCGGTCACGATGGCACCGCCGAGCAGCGCGCCCAGGTCGATGCCCAGGATCGTGACGATCGGGGTCAGCGAGCCGCGCCAGGCGTACCGGAAGAAGACGTACTTCTCGGACATGCCCTTGGCCTTCGCCGTGCGGACGTGGTCCTCCTGCATCTGCTCGATCAGGGTGGACCGCGACATACGGGTGTAGTTCGCGGTGAAGATCAGCGACATCACGAACCACGGGATCAGCAGGCCGACGAACCAGGCCGCCGGGTTCTCCGTGATCGGCACGTACTTCGGGGAGGACAGCCAGCCGGTGCTGTAGACCAGCAGGCCCAGCACGATCGGGCCCAGGAAGTAGATCTGCATCGAGCTGAGGACCAGCGAGGCGGAGCTGAAGGCCTTGTCGATGAAGGTGCCCTTGTTGCGGGCGGCGATCATGCCGGCGCCGAGGCCGAGGGTCAGGAAGATGACCAGGCCGCCGACGGTCAGGGAGAGCGTCAGGGGCAGCCGGTCGATGATCGTGTCCCACACGAACCGGTCGTCGTTGAACGACACGCCGAAGCAGGGGGCGTCGCAGTGGCCGACGGCGAAGTCCCGCCCCGCCACGATGCCCTTCATGAACTCCCAGTACTGCGCCGTGATCGGCTTGTCCAGTCCGAGGTTCTCGTGAATGATCGCCAGGTTCTGCGGGGTGCAGTTCTTGCCGCACGCCAGCAGGGCCGGGTCCTGCGGGATGGCGAAGAACATGGCGAAGGTGAAGGCGCTGATCAGGATCAGGATGACGAAGGCGCCGACCGACCGGCGAATGAGGAATTTAAACATGGTGGTGGTTCGCAGCTCTCAGCACGGCGACAACGACGACGGGGGTGGGACGTGCGAAGCGAAAGCCCGTGGGCGGGCCCCCGGGGGGTTCTCCCCCGGGGACCCACCTCATGAGCCGGTTACTTCTTCAGGTACAGCCGGGTGAGGTCGATGTAGCTCTTGACCGTGCTGTACCGGGCACCACCGACGTTGGAGCCGTAGATCTGCAGCTGCTTGGTGTAGTACAGCGGAGCGGCCGGGTTGACCTCTTCCACGATGTACTTGTGCAGCTCGACCCACTCCTTGGTGGCCTCTTCCGGGTCCTGGATCTTGGAGATCCGGTCGATCTCGCCGTTGACGTGCTTGTCGTTGATGTGCGAGTAGTTCGACGCGCCGTCGGCGATCTGGTCACCGTCGTACACCGGCGGGATGACGGTGGAGGGCGACGGCCAGTCCTGGCCCCAGCCGGTCATGTAGATGTCCAGGCCGTTGTCGACCTTGCCGACCTGCTCGTACCAGGTGGAGGGGTCGATGTCCTTCTTCTGGACGTCGAAGCCGGCCTTCTCCAGGGCGGTCTCGATGATGACGGCCTGCTTCTGGCGGTGCGGGGCGTTGGCGTAGGCGTAGGTGAGCTTCATGCCCTCCTTGCCGGCTTCCTTCAGAAGCTGCTTCGCCTTCTCGATGTCGCCGTTGGGCTTGTCGAGCTTGCCGTACGGGTCGTAGCCCTCCTCGTAGCCCGGCAGGGTCGGGGCGAGCAGACCGCCGGCCGGCTCACCGGCGTAGGAGCCGCCGTCGGGGCGCAGGATCTGGCCGTTGGGCAGCGCATGGGTGATCGCGTCGCGGATCTTCTTGTCCTTGAGGCGGTCCATGTTCATGTTGAGCTGCCACACGTAGGGCTGGTAGCCCTTGATCGTGCGGTCGTCGGCCTCTTCGATGACCTGCTTGATCTTGGTGGAGTCCACCGAGCCGCTGAGCTGGATGGCGTTGGCGGACTCACCGCGGTCGGCCAGGATGCGCTCGGTCTGGTCCGCGCGGTCGTGGTTGAACGTGATGTTCCAGCCGTCCACGTACTGGTGGCGGGAGGGGTCCGTCTTCGGGTCCCACTCGGTGTTCTTGACCAGCTTCATGGACTTGCCGGGCTTGAAGTCGGCGATCTTGTACGGGCCGAGCGCCACGGGCTTCTGGTCGTACTTCGCCTTGGTGTCGTCCTCTTCGGGGACGATGGAGTAGCCCGGCATCGCGAGCGCCTGCGGCAGGTCGGGCTGCGCGGTCTCGAAGTGGAAGACGATCGTCTTCTCGTCCGGGGTCTCCAGGACGGAGTCGGGCAGGTGGTCGCCCTCGTACGGACCGTCGGGCAGCTCGTCGCGGTAGTCGGGGCCACCGGACAGCCACTGCTGGATGTAGGTCGGGCCGTCGGTGATGTGCTTGGAGTACAGGCGCTCGATGGTGTGGCGGACGTCCTTGGAGGTGATCGGGTCACCTTCCTGGTCCTTGATGCCGTCCTTGAGCGTGTACGTCCAGGTCTTGCCGTCGTCGGACTGCTTGCCCGAGTCGGTGGCGAGGTCGCCCACGACGGTCAGGCTGCCGTCCTCGGCCTGGGTGTAGGTGGTCAGACCGCGGTGGATGAGACCGGAGAGCTGGCCGGCGTCGCTGACGTAGATCTGGCCCGGGTCCAGGTGGGAGAAGTCGTCCTCCTGGTAGACCCGGATGGTGCCCCCCTCCTGGGCGCCCTCGACCGGCTTGGCCGGGCCCTTGGAGGCGGCGGCGTCGCCGTACTCGACCGCCGCGGACTGGGCCTTGGCGGCCTCCTTGTCCTTGGCGCTCTCCTCGCTCTTGCTGCCGTTGTCACTGCCGCTGCTGCAGCCGGTCAGCACCAGCGAGCCGGCGGCGAGGGCGACGAGCGCGCCTCGCAGTGTGCGCGATCGGATGGGATTCATGATGCTTGTGCACCTGCCTGTCAGTTGGGATCCGTCTGCTGCCCTGTCGCGCCCGGTCTCCCGGACGCGGGGGTGGCAGCCCCCCTCAGATGGACGTGATCAGCGTCCGGACTTGGGGTCGAAGGCGTCCCGCACGGAGTCGCCGAGGAGGTTGAAGGCCACCACGAAGATCACCATTGCGATCCCCGGGAAGAACATGTACGTCGGGTTGTCCTGGTAGATCGTGGCGGCGGTCCTGAACATGCGCCCCCAGTCCGGCGTCGGCTCCACGTAGCCCACGCCCACGTAGGACAGGAAGGCCACGGAGAGGATCGTCGCGGGGAGCATGTAGGTGGCCTGCACCAGGATCGGGGTGACCAGGTTCGGCAGCAGCTCCTTGCGGATGATCCGCCAGGGCGACGCCCCCGAGACCTTGGCGGCCTCCACGAACTCACGCTCGCGCAGGGTGAGCGCCTGGCTGCGCACCAGGCGCGCCATGCCCATCCAGCCGAGCAGCCACAGGACGACGATGATCGCGGACGCCCGGACGTAGACCGGGGTCTCGTCGACGGGCGACACGAAGACGGCCACCACCACGGGCATCGCCGCGATCAGTGTGAGCTGACTGGGGAGGGCCATCATGAAGTCGGTGACCCGGCCGATCCAGTAGTCGACCTTCCCGCCGAAGTAACCGCCGATCAGACCGATCAGCACACCGGTGACCACCATCAGGATCGTCACCGGGAGCGCGGTGAACAGCGAGGTCCGCATGCCGTACAGCAGCTGCGTGAAGACGTCGCGGCCGAGCTCCGGCTCGATGCCGAACCAGAACTCGGAGGAGATGCCTCCGTTGGGACCGGCCGGGAAGCCGAACTCGTCCAGCAGCTCGTACTGGTCCTGGCCGTACAGCGTGTACGGGTCCTTGCCGTAGAGCCAGGAGATCACCGGTGCGAGGGCGGCGATCAGGAAGAAGAAGATCACCACAAATGCACTGATCACACCGACACGGTCACGCTTGAAGCGCAGCCACATCAGCTGGCCGGGTGAACGGCCGGCGAGCTGGCCGCCACTGCCGGCGGTCTGCTCTTTGCTCAGGCTCTCGGCGTCCGGGCCAGGGTTGTCGGCCTGGGCTGTCGCAGCCTGGGTTGGACTCGTCATCGCGTTGCGCCCCCGCGCTGTGGGTGTTGGCGGAACCCGCTCTTTCTTCGGCACTGGGAAATGCCATGGGCTGAGCGGACTTTTGCAATCGGTTCCCAGCTCAGTCAAGAGGTCTTGGCCTTCGGTTGGCCACTCTCCGCACATCTTGAGCGAAGGTTTTGCAGATTGAGGTCCCAGCGTGCTTGACAGACTCCAGAAGAGTCGGACATATAGCCACTTTGGACCCATAGAGAGTTAATGAATCCGCAACCCAGCCGTCGCTGCGCCGATATACGAACGCGCCGTTCTGAACTGCGTACGGACCTCTCGTGACACGCCCGCAACCCTGAGGATGTCCCCCGAAAGAGCGGACGCGCGTAGATCCATCCCGCGCGAACGGCCGCCAAAACCGTTGCGACGGCAAACAACGGCATGTTCGCGCGGCCCGTTCCGCGCCGCGTTGCCGACGGGGGCGGAGCCCCGCGGAGCCGTCCGTACCGGCCGCCCGCCGCGGGCCCTCCGCCCACACCCGCCGGGCCCTCTCCCGGGCACGCGAACGGGCGCCGGAGCCGCGGGCCGCGTGACGGCACGGCGCCGACGCGGCGGACCGCCGCCGCCGAAGCGGTGGGGACGGCTCCTCGCACAAGCGCCTCCTTCAGGGCCTGGAGATCCTCTCTCCGGAGCCATATCACCTCATAAGAGACTTTTCCCGTCGCTACGCCGAACGGGCTCCCGGAGCGCTCCGGCGGCCGCCCGGATGCCGCACGGCCCCGCACGGCCGCCGGTCCCGGACGACCTCGAACAGTCCCGGGCAGTCCCCGGCAGCGCGGAGGGGCGGCGCGTCAGGCGTGCTTGGCCCGGGAGGCGGCGCGGGCGCGCTCCTTCTGGTCGAGGACGACCTTGCGGATGCGCACGGCTTCCGGGGTCACCTCCACGCACTCGTCGTCGCGGCAGAACTCCAGGGACTGCTCCAGCGAGAGCTTGCGCGGCGGGACGATCGACTCGGCCACGTCGGCGGTCGAGGACCGCATGTTGGTGAGCTTCTTCTCCTTGGTGATGTTGACGTCCATGTCGTCGGAGCGGGAGTTCTCACCGACGATCATGCCCTCGTACACCTCGGTGCCCGGCTCGACGAAGAGCACGCCGCGCTCCTGGAGGTTGGTCATCGCGAAGGCGGTGACGGCCCCGGAGCGGTCCGCGACGAGCGAGCCGTTGTTGCGGGTCTTCAGCTCGCCGAACCAGGGCTCGTGGCCCTCGTGGATGGAGTGCGCGATACCCGTGCCGCGGGTCTGGGTCAGGAACTCCGTGCGGAAGCCGATCAGGCCGCGGGAGGGCACGACGAACTCCAGGCGCACCCAGCCCGAGCCGTGGTTGGACATGTTGTCCATCCGGCCCTTGCGGGTGCCCATGAGCTGCGTGACGGCGCCCATGTGCTCCTCGGGGACGTCGATGGTCAGGCGCTCGACCGGCTCGTGGACCTTGCCGTCGACCTCCTTGGTCACCACCTGCGGCTTGCCGACGGTCAGCTCGTAGCCCTCCCGGCGCATGGTCTCCACCAGGATGGCCAGCGCCAGCTCGCCGCGGCCCTGCACCTCCCAGGCGTCGGGGCGCTCGGTGTCCAGCACGCGCAGCGAGACGTTGCCGATCAGCTCCCGGTCGAGGCGGTCCCTGACCTGGCGGGCGGTGACCTTGCGGTCCTTGACGGCCGACTTGGCGTCCGCGCCCTTGCCGGTGCCGCCCCGGCCGACCAGCGGCGAGGTGTTGGTGCCGATGGTCATGGAGATCGCCGGCTCGTCGACGGTGATCAGCGGCAGCGCGACCGGGTTCTCCGGGTCGGCCAGCGTCTCGCCGATGGTGATGTCCGGGATGCCGGCCACGGCGCAGATGTCGCCGGGGCCCGCCACCTCGGCCGGCTTGCGGGTGAGCGCCTCCGTCATCAGCAGCTCGGTGATGCGCACGTTCTGCACCGAGCCGTCGCGCTTCATCCAGGCCACCGTCTGGCCCTTGCGCAGCTCGCCCTGGGCCACGCGCAGCAGCGCGATGCGGCCGAGGAAGTTGTCGGCGTCCAGGTTGGTGACGTGGGCCTGGAGCGGGGCGCCCTCCTCGTAGGAGGGGGCCGGGACGTGCTCCAGCAGCGTGGAGAAGAACGGCTCCAGGCTGTCGCTGTCGGCCGGGACGGTGCCGTCGGCCGGCTTGGTCAGCGAGGCCACGCCGTCACGGGCACAGGCGTAGACGATGGGGAACTCGATCTGCTCCTCGTCCGCGTCCAGGTCCAGGAAGAGGTCGTAGGCCTCGTCGACGACCTCGTCGATGCGGGAGTCGGGGCGGTCGGTCTTGTTGATGCACAGGATGACCGGCAGCCGGGCCTGGAGCGCCTTGCGCAGCACGAAGCGGGTCTGCGGCAGCGGGCCCTCGGAGGCGTCCACCAGCAGCACCACCGCGTCCACCATGGACAGGCCGCGCTCGACCTCGCCGCCGAAGTCGGCGTGGCCGGGGGTGTCGATGATGTTGATGGTGACGGGGGCGCCGCCGTCCTTGGGGTGGTACTTGACCGCGGTGTTCTTGGCGAGAATGGTGATGCCCTTCTCGCGTTCCAGGTCGTTGGAGTCCATCACGCGGTCGTCCACCTGGTCGAGCTGGTGGGCGGCGAAGGCGCCGGCCTGCTTGAGCATGGCGTCGACCAGGGTCGTCTTGCCGTGGTCGACGTGGGCGACGATGGCGACGTTACGGATGTCGTGGCGCGTGGGCATACTGGGGGCGCTTCTCCCGGAATCGTGGATGGCGGCGCGACCGGTGCGTCGCGCGCCCGCCGGGCTGATCATCGCCACGGCCTGTCATCCCTCCATGTTACGGGCCCGGCGCCGGTGGACGGGGCCCGACGGCTCCCCGCGGCCCCGGCCCGCGCTCTGTGCGACCGTAGGCCGCGGCCGTGTCCACCCGGTGACGCCGGGGTGACCGCCCGCCGACCGGGAGCTTCGCCCCGCGCCGGGGCACGGGCACGGCTCCCGCGCGGGGACGGTGTGACGTGCGGCACTCCCGCCCGCGCACACGGCGGGGGCGGGAGCGGAGACGGCGAAGACGGCGTCGGCCGCCCCTTCAGAAGATGCTCAGCAGGGCCTCGGCCGAGTCCGGCGGCTTGGGCTCACCCTCCTGGGGGAGGGCGAGTTCGAACCAGACCGTCTTCCCCCGCGGGGTGCGCCGGCTGCCCCAGCCCGAGGAGAGCAGATCGACCAGCTGCAGACCGCGGCCGCCCTCGTCGGTGTCGCGGGCGCGGCGGCGGCGGGGCTGGACGAGCCCGGAGTCCCACACCTCGCAGACCAGGGTGCGGTCCAGCAGCAGGCGCAGCCGTATCTCTCCCCTCGGCCCCGCCGGGGGGACCCCCACGCCGGGCTGCGCCGGGAGGGCCCCCGCTCCCGGCTGCGCGGAGGAGACCCCCATGCCGTGGCGCAGGGCGTTGGTGACCAGCTCGCTGACGAGCAGCTCGGTGGTGTCGGCGAGGTCCTCCAGCCCCCATGCGGCGAGCCGACGGCGGGTCAGGTCCCGGGCGCGGGCGACCGAACGGGGCTCGGCCGGCAGTGTCCAGTCGCCCACCGACTCCGCCGGGAGCCCCTGGATCCGGGCCAGCAGCAGGGCGATGTCGTCCTCGCCGTGGTGGGTCTCCAGCGCGCCCAGCACCTCGTCGCAGACGTCCTCCAGCGGGCGGTCGGGGCCCGACAGGGTGGTGCGCAGCGCCTGGAGCCCCTCGTCCAGGGACTGGTGGCGGGACTCGACCAGGCCGTCGGTGTAGAGGGCGAGCAGGGAACCGTCGGGCAGCTCGACCTCGGACTCCTCGAACGGCTCGCCGCCCACGCCCAGCGGCACGCCCTTGGGGACCTCCAGCAGCAGCGCGGACTGCTCGCCCCCGTCGTCGCGCGGCTCGACCAGCGCGGGCGGCAGATGCCCGGCGTTGGCGAAGGTGCAGCGGCGGGTGACGGGGTCGTAGACGGCGTAGACACAGGTGGCCAGGTACACCTCGGAGAGGTCGGCGTCCCGGCCGGACCGGCCCTCGCGGTCGCCGCGGCCGTCGCGGGAGGCGCCCAGCCCCTGGGCGATCTCGTCCAGCGCGCCCAGCACCTCGGCGGGTTCCAGGTCCAGCAGGGCCAGGGTGCGCACCGCGCTGCGCAGCTCGCCCATGGCCACGGCCGCGCGCAGGCCCCGGCCCATCACGTCGCCGACCACCAGGGCGGTGCGGTGCCCGGGCAGTTCGATGACGTCGAACCAGTCTCCCCCCACCTCGCTGGCCGTACTGCCCGGCAGGTAACGGCAGGCGATGTCGAGCCCGGCGGCCTCGGGGTCGTCCGGGGGCAGCAGGCTGCGCTGGAGTATGAGCGCGCGCTCGTGCTCCCTGCGGTACAGCCGCGCGTTGTCGACGCACACGGCCGCGCGGGCGGCCAGCTCCGCGCCGAGCGCGGCGTCCCGCTCGCCGAAGGGCTCGCTGCCCTTGGTGCGGGAGAACTGCACCAGCCCGAGCACCCGGCCGCGCGCGACCATCGGCACGGCGAGGGTGGACTGCACCAGGGTGCCCGTGACGCGCTGGACGCGGGCGGTGCGCAGCGCGTCGGCGTACGGGGAGCCGGCGGGGTAGCGGTGGACGCTGCCCGGTTCGACGTGGTCCGGGTCGGGGGCGCCGCTCGTGTGGTGGCCGAGGGTGATCGGGCCGTCGGAGACGGCGCTGGCGAAGGCCACGCGCCGCAGCGGGCGGGTGCCTTCCAGGCCCTCCGCAGCCCGGGGGTCCTCCCCGGAGAACACCTCCGGGTACAGGTCCACGGAGGCCAGGTCGCAGAACTGGGGCACGGCCACGTCGAGGAGTTCGCGGGCGGTGGTGTCCAGATCGAGGGAGTTGCCTATCCGGGCCCCCGCGGCGTTCAGCAGCGCCAGGGCCCGGCGTACGTCGTCGGGCTTTCCCGCCTCGGCCGGAATCTCGCTCAACGCCGCCCCTTCCTGTTCCGGTCCAGCATCCTCCCGGGCACACTCCGCCCGGAACCCGCTGGTCCCGTCCGCCGCACGGTTTCCGCCACCTCCGGCGGGACCCGGGCCGCGCCCGTCCCCTCTCTCCTAACCAAGCGGGGTCCGCTCGAACCACGCGCCGTGGCTGCGTGACCGTTCCCGGCCGGGTCCGGCGGCGGCACCGCAGCCAGAAGCACAGGGCACACGATGTGGTGTGGCGCAATTTTTCCGGTGTGTTGGACACAGCGTCAAGGCGCAGGTGGGACGGCTGTTACGGGGCCGGGAAATGGGATCGAGCCCACCTTCCGTCACGGCAGGCTCAGTTCGAACCAGACGGTCTTGCCGATCGGGCCGTGACGGGTCCCCCAGCGGCGTGCCCCGCGGGCGACGAGCTGGATGCCGCGCCCGCCCTCGTCGTCCACGGCGGCGTTGCGTTCGCGGGGCGGGACGGGCAGCGGGTCGGAGACCTCCACCAGCAGGGAGGTGCCGCGCACCATCCGTACGCCGATGGGCCCGTGGGCATGGCGCATGGAGTTGGTGACCAGTTCGCTGACGAGCAGCACGGTGTCGTCGGTCAGCGCCTCCAGCCCCCAGCCGCGCAGGACGCCGCGGACGGCATCACGGGCCCGGCGCACCGCGTACGTCTCGGCGGGGAAGGTCCAGGAGGCGGCGCTGTCCTCGGGGAGGCCGCCGAGCCGGGCCATCAGCAGCGCCACGTCGTCCACCGACCCCACCGGTCCCGCCGGGCCGCCGGGACCGGTGGGGGTGCCGGACGCGGGGGGCGCGGCGCCCGGGTCCATGCCGCCGAGCACCCGGTCGCAGACGTCCTCCAGGAACGGCTGGGGAGGCAGGCCGCCGAGCAGGGACACAAGGCGGCCCAGCCCCTCGGTGATGTCCTCGCCCCGGTGCTCGATCAGCCCGTCGGTGTAGAGCACGAGGACCGACCCGTCCTCCACCTCCAGGCCCACGGACTCGAACTCCACCCCGCCGACGCCCAGCGGGGCGCCCGAGGGCGCCTCGACGGGGGTGACCTCCCAGCCGCCGCCCCGGCCGGTCAGCAGCAGCGGCGGCACGTGCCCGGCGGTGGCCAGGGTGCACTGACGGGTGGAGGGGTCGTAGACGGCGTAGACGCAGGTGGCCATCAGGGGCTCTTCGGGGCCCTGGCCGAGGTCGTCGGCCAGGTCGTTGACGCGGCGCAGCAGTTCGTCGGGCGGCAGGTCGAGGGCGGCCAGGGTGCGCACCGCCGTGCGCAGCTGCCCCATGGTGGCCGCGGCGCGCAGCCCGTGGCCCATCACGTCGCCGACGACGAGGGCGACCCGGCCGCCCGCCAGGGGGATCACGTCGAACCAGTCGCCGCCCGCCTCGGCCTCGGCCTCGGCGTGGCTGCCCCCGGGGACGTAGCGGTAGGCGATCTGCACGCCGGGCGGCGAGGGCACCTGCTGGGGCATCAGGCTGCGCTGGAGCATCAGGGCGCTCTCGCGCTCGCGGGCGTAGAGGCGGGCGTTGTCCAGGCTGATGCCGGCGCGTCCGGCCAGTTCCATCGCGAGCGCGAGGTCGTCGCGGTCGAAGGCGGCGCGGCCCTCGGCGCGGTTGAGCAGCAGCAGCCCCAGGACGGTGCCCCGGGCGCGCAGCGGGACGACCATCAGGGAGTGGATGTCCAGGTCGAGGGCGGCCTGGACCCTGGGGTCCCCCGGGTAGGAGGCGGAGACCAGCTCCTCGCGGGACATCACCAGATGGGGGACGGCGGAGGTGAGCACGCTCTCGAAGATCGACCCTCTCTCCAGGGCGATGTCCTGGCCGACCCTCAGCATCCGCTCCACGACCGGGCCGCGGGCCTTGGCCGCGGCTCCGAGCTGGAGCAGCGGGGCGCCGGACGGCCGGGCGGCGCGGGGCAGTTCGCCGCCGTGGGCGACGGCGGCGTAGAGCATCACGCTCGAGTAGTCGGCGAAGCGCGGGACGAGGGCGCCGGCGAGCGTCCTGGCGATCCTGGGCACGTCGAGCAGGTCGCCGAGGGCCACGCCGACGTCGTCCAGGAGCTTGAGCCGCTGCCGGGCGCGCTCGATCTTCTCCATCGCGTCGCGCCGCTCGGTGACGTCCATCACCGTGGAGCTGACGCCGAGGACGCGTCCGTCGGGGCTGGTGAGCCTGCCGTAGGAAACCGAGCGCCAGCCGTGCCCGTCGGGCGCGGCCAGCACGGTGTCCACCACCGGGCGGCCGGTCTCCAGCACCAGGGACTGGATCTGGGCGAGGGTGTCGGCCATGGCCTGCGGCAGGACGTCGTGGACGGTCCTGCCGAGGGTCTCGTGGACCGGCCTCCCGTTGAGCCGGGCGAGTGCCTCGTTGGCGCGGACGTAGCGGCGCTCGGTGTCGAAGACGGCGATGCCGAGCGGGGAGGTGGCGAAGAGGGCGTCGAGGGCTGCGAGGTCCTGTTCGACGGCGCGCAGCCGGGAGGTCTCGACGATGTTGGCCAGAACGAACGGTTTGCAGTCGGAGGGCGTGAGCAGGGAGGCACGGGCCTCGACCTCCACGGTGTGCCCGTCGTGGTGGCGGACGCGCATGCTGCCGCGCCAGTACCTGTTCTCCCGGAGCGTCCGGTAGATCCCGGCGTGCGAGGCCGGGGCTCCCGAGGACGCCTCGACGGGGACGTCCGTGAGGTAGCCCCCGTAGTAGTGGCCGACCATGGCTTCGGCGGGCCACCCGAGGATCTCCTCGACCGTGGGGCTCCACAGCATGATGTAGCCGTCGGTGTCGAACATGACGACACCGACGCGCAGGGTGTCGAGCAGCGAGGTGGTCACGCCCTCGACCGCGCCGTGGAATGCCTTGGGTGGGTCGTTCACGCCGTCCTCGTCCACGCTCGGGCTCTCGCCCGGGCGCACACCCGGGCCTTTTGGGACTGTTTGTCCGTATACCCGATTGTGCAATGGGTCAGCCGTGATCACCGCCTCCGCGGCGCAGGCGCTCGACCAGGTAGCGCCGCTCCCGCGCCCCCGCGTCCGCCCCTTCCGCCCCGGCGCCGCCCGCCCGGTCCCCGCCCAGCCGCTCGGCCATGCTCTGGGCCTCGGCCCGGGTGGCGTAGCGGCCGACGCGGTAGCGGTTGCCGTTCGGGTCCTGCCGTATGACCATCCAGGGGAGCACGGTCCTGCTCTCGCTCATCGCGCTCCCCTCCCGCCCGGCGCCCCGCGCCGCGCGACTTCCCCCAACGATCCACCGGTCTGCATATGCCCGAGCCTACGCCCGGACTTCACTCAACGCATTCGCGTTGGCACAATGCGGCATGATTTCGGCCATGTGTGCGAGTGGGCGCGGCGTCCGCGGGGGCGCGGGAGCGGTTCAGCGCACCGGGAGGTGGTACACGGTGCGGTGGCGGTCCGCCGGCACGATCACGTCCGCGGTCTCCACCGGGCGTCCACCGGCGCGGTACGTCCGCTCGATCACCAGCACGGTGTGTCCCGGCACCCCGCCCAGCACGAGCATCTCCTCGGCCAGCCCGGGGCGGGCTCCGACCTCCTCCACGACGTTGTCCACGACGATGTCGATGGCCGCCATCCGCTCCACCACCCCCCGCCCTCCGAGCGGCCCCTCCTCCGGCAGCATCACGGGGGTGCGCCCGGTGACGGCCAGCGGCTCCCAGGAGGTGGAGAGCATCGAGGGCTCCCCGTCGACGCGGAACAGGTAGTGGGTGCGCATCACCCGCTCCCCCTCCTTGATCCGCAGCCGCTCGGCGATCCCCGGACCCGCCTCCTCCTGCTCGCTGTGCGACTCCCAGGTGCCCGCGATCCGTTCGTCGGCCTGCTCCTGGCGGAACGGGCCGGCCTCGCCGGCCGGCCGGTAGCCGGTGCGGACCACCCTGCGCGGCACGGGCCGCTCGCGCACGTACGTCCCCGACCCGGAGCGGCCCTCCACCAGCCCTTCGGCCATCAGCACCTTGCGGGCCTCCAGTGCGACGGTGTCCGAGACGCCGTACTCCGCGCGGATGCGGGCCTGCGACGGCAGCCGGGTGCGCGGCGGAAGCGTGCCGTCGGCGATCTTCCGGCGGAGATCCCCGGCCACACGCAGATATGCGGGCTGTTCACCGAAAGGCACATGTCCTCCCAACAGCTTGACGGTGTGCAACAGCTTGGCAACGGAAGGTTGTACGCCGCAATAATCGGCCAGGGTTTCACCCGATGTGATGAAGTGCTGCTCAGGGCAGGTTTCAAGCACGAATCCGGCCCCCACGGCAGGGCCGTGGGGGCCGGGGCTGTGCGCGGGCGGTCGAAGCCGCCGGGGGCCGGGCCGCGGACCGGCCCGGAGATCAGACCGGAGGCCGGTCCGTGGAGCAGGGGTTCCGGGGGATCAGAACTGCAGCGCCCAGGAGTTGATCGTTCCGGTGTCCCACCAGGCGTTGTCGCTGACCCGCAGCTTCCAGGTCCCGTTGGCGGTCTCCGAGGAGGCGTCGACGGTGTAGGTGCCGATCACGTTGTCGGCGCTGCCGCCCGTCCCGTAGCTCTTGATGCGGTAGGCGCTGCCGTCGGGGGCGACCAGGTCGATCTGCAGGTCGCCGATGTAGGTGTGCCGGATGTCGATCTCGACCTTCAGGCCGGAGGGGGCGTTGCCGCTGATGCCCGAGACGGTGATCGGGGACTCCACCGTGGAGTTGTCGCGGATCGGGTAGTCGGTGGTGTTCTCGAAGCGGCCGTCCGGGTCACCGGGGTCGCCGGGGTCTCCCGGGTCGCCCTCGCCCACGTTCAGCAGCTTGTTCGGGGAGCCGCTGCCGGGGCCGGAGATCGCGCCGGTGACGGCGGCGGAGTCCAGGCCGGCCGCGACCTGGGACGGGGTGGCGCCGGGGTTGTCCCCCAGGTACAGCGCGGCGGCGCCGGCGACGTGCGGCGCGGCCATCGACGTCCCCGAGATGGTGTTGGTGGCGCTGTCCGAGGTGTGCCAGGTGGAGGTGATGGACGAGCCCGGCGCGAAGATGTCCAGGATGCTGCCGTAGTTGGAGAACGACGAGCGCGCGTCGGAACTGGTGGTGGATCCGACGGTGATGGCCTCGGCGACGCGGGCGGGCGAGGAACTCGACGCGTTGGTGTTGGAGTTGCCCGCGGCCACGGCGTAGGTGACGCCGGAGGCGATGGAGTTGCGCACGGCCGTGTCGAGGGTGGAGTTGGCGCCGCCGCCCAGGCTCATGTTGGCCACCGCGGGCTTGACGGCGTTCCGCGTCACCCAGTCGACGCCCGCGACCACGCCGGAGATGGTGCCGGAGCCGTTGTTGTCCAGCACGCGCACGGCCACGATCCTCGCCTTCTTGGCGACGCCGTGGGAGGTGCCCGCGACGGTGCCGGCGACGTGGGTGCCGTGGCCGTTGCCGTCCTGCGCGACGTTGTCGCCGTCCACGGCGTCGTAGCCGTTCACCGCCCGGCCGCCGAAGTCGCTGTGGCTGATCCGCACACCGGTGTCGATGATGTAGGCGTTCACGCCCTGACCCGCGGAGTCAGGGTAGGTGTAGCTGCGGTCGAGCGGCAGGGACCGCTGGTCGATGCGGTCCAGGCCCCAGGACGGGGGGTTGGTCTGGGTGCCGGCGATGGAGACCTTCTGGTCCTGCGCCACCGCGTCCACGGCCGGGTCGGCGGCGAGCCTCTTCGCCTCGGCCTCGGTCAGCCGGACCGCGTAGCCGTTGAGCGCCTCGTGGTAGGTGCGCTTGATGGAGGCGCCGTACTTCTCCACCAGCGACCTGCCCTTCGAGGAGCCGGCGTCGGCCGCGTCCTCGTCGAGGGTCACGATGTAGCTGTTCTTGATCGCTCCGGGGGCGCCGGCGTTCTGGATCACGCCTTCGGCGGGCGGAGCGGCCACGGCTGTCACCGCGGGCACGAAGCCGATGGCCAGGGCCGCGGCGGTCACCGTGGCCGCACGGGCACGTCTGCGTCGGGTGGGACGCATCGCTGCCATGTGGGGGTCCTCCTCCTGTGGGGTGCGCTACTGAGGGAATGCGCATGAGCATGACAAATCAAGCACCGGGAGGTGCGCGGTGCCGGAATGATTCGCCGTTCGAAAGATTCGCCGATCCATAGGAAAGACACAAGGGTGCGTGCACAAAGACACGTACATGTCACGCGCCGTCAACACACTTCCGGCCACGGCGCCCCGGCCCCCGGGCCGGGGCCGCACCACCGCTCCGCCCGGCCGCCGGGCGGGGCCCGGCGGTTGTATCCGCTTTGTATGGGCGCCCCCTTCAATCGCCCCGTCACCGACCACAAGGGGAAGCCCATGCAGAGACGTTCCCGCCGGATACTCGCGGCCGCGAGCGCGGTCGCCGCCCTCGCGGCCACGGCCCCCACCGCCGCCGCGACACCGCAGGAGAGCTCACCGGACGCCGTACAGGCCCTGTCCCGGCCCAACTTCAAGATGCCGTTCCTGTGCGGCCAGGTCTGGCGCGGCAGCAACTGGAGCGGACACAGCCCGGCCCACTCGATCGACTGGAACCACTACGACGCGAACGGCAACCCGGACGACTTCAAGCGCCGGGTGTTCGCCAGCGCCGGCGGCACCGTCCTCTCCTCCCACTACTCCACCACCACCGGCTACGGCCACACCATCGTGATCGGCCACGGGAACGGCTGGCGGACGCGCTACGCCCACCTGTACAGCCGGGGGGTCAGCAAGGGCGATAAGGTCGCGGCGGGCCAGCGGATCGGCCGGGTCGGCAAGTCGTCCGCCAAGTACAGCCTCTCCCCCCACCTGCACTACGAGCAGATCCACAACGGATCGGTCGTCACCGCGGTCGTGCAGGGCGTCGGCTACCCCGACTACACCACGCGCTACCAGAAGAGCACCAACAGGTGCTGACCTGACGCCCGCCCCGTGACGGGCGGCCGGGCCCGCCGCACCCGCCGTCCGCCCCCGCGGGGCGTGCCGCCTTCGGCGCCGAAGGCGGCACGCCCCGCTGACGCGTCAGGGGCGCGGACGCGTCAGCGGGGCGATCGCAGCTTCGCGTCCACGAGTTCGGCCTGATCGCACGCCTGGAGCCGGCGCCACGTCGACAGGGAGCGGTGGAAGTAGCGCCTGGCGGTCTGCTCCCGGCCGGTCGCCCGGTGCAGTTCACCCAGCAGGCACGCGACGCGCGCCTCGGCCCGGCGGTCGCCGAGCTGCCGCTGCACGGCGAGCGCGTCCACCAGCAGCGCCGACGCCTGGCCCGCGTCGCCCTGCCGCAGGCACAGCTCCCCGATGCTCTGCTGCACACAGGCCGCGCAGTGGGTGTCGGCCAGGTCGTCGAAGATGCCCAGCGCGCGCTCCAGCTCGGCCCGCGCGGCGTGCGGTTCGCCGCGCAGCTCGTGCAGCACCGCGATCCGGCGGCGCACCTGCGCCTCCCGGTGCCGGTCGCCGACGGCGCGGGACAGCTCCAGGGCGCCGTCGAGCCACGGCGCCGCGGCGTCCGGATCCCGGCGCTCCAGCCACACCGAGGCGATCGCGTTGTGCGCGACCGCCTCGCCGTGCGGGTCGCCCACACGGCCGAACCCGCGCAGCGCCTCGGTGAACGCCTTCAGGGCCGCGCCGAGGTCGCCCACCACCCGGTGCACGGAACCGGCCCCCACCGCGGCGACCGCCTCGCCCGGCGGATGCCCCAGCCGGGCGAAGAGGGCGCGCGAGGTCCGGAACGACTCCAGCGCCTCCGTGTACCGGTCCTGGTAGAGGTGGAGCTGGCCCAGGTTGCGCAGCAGCGCCGCGGCCCGGGCGTCGGCCGGGTCGGGCATCGCGTCGAGTACGAGCCGGTGCGTTCTCAGCCAGTCGCCGTAGTGGCCGCGCATGTCGAAGAAGCCCGCCAGTTCGACGGCGAGGTCGGCGGCCAGGGAGACCCGGCCCAGCCGCAGCACGGACTCCACCGCCCGGACCAGCAGCCGGCGCTCGGTCTCGAACCACTCGACGGGCCGGGCGCGTACCGTCTGCGCGACCGCGGCGGCGGGCCCGGTGGGCCGGACCGGTTCCCCGAGCACCCCCAGGAAGCGGGTGGGCATCGCCGAGTTCGCGCAGCGGGCGAGCGCGATCAGCGCGTCGACGACCTGCAGCCGGCGCCGCCGGAGCGCGCCCGCGCCGTCCGCCTCGGCCAGCTCCCCGGCGTAGCAGCGCAGCAGGTCGTGCATCCGGTAGCGCTGCAGCCCCAGCGGGTCGGTGCCCACCACCTCGACCAGATGCTCGTCGGCCAGCGCCTCCAGCTCCCCGGCGGCCCCGTCCGGGCGGTCCATCGCCACCGCGACGAGCCAGCCGGGCACCGCGTCGCCGGTCAGGTGGCCGAAGGCCCTGAAGGCCGCCGCCGCCCGCTCCGGCAGATGGCGGTAGCTCAGCTCCGCGCTCGCCCGCACCTCCAACTCGCCCGTCTGGAGCTGGTCCAGCCGTCCGCGCTCGTCGTGCAGGAAGTCGGCCAGCGTGCCGACGCTCCAGCCCGGCCGGTTGGCCAGCCGGGAGCCGGCGATCCGTACGGCCAGCGGCAGCGAGCCGCAGCCGGTGAGCACCCGGTCGGCGTCGGCGCCCTCCCGGCGCAGCCGGTCCTCCCCCACGATCGCGCCCAGGAGCGCGCGGGCCTCGTCGCGGCTCATCACCCCGATGGGGAAGTGGTGCGCCGGCAGCTCCGGCGTCCGGCGGCGCGAGCTGACCAGCACCGCCGATCCACCGGTCCCCGGGAGCAGGGGGCGCACCTGCGCGCCGCCCGCCGCGTCGTCGAGGACGACGAGGTATCGGCGCTGCGCCATGCGCGAGCGCAGCAGCGCGGCCCGCTCGCCCAGTTCGCCGGGGACCGCGCTGTCGATGACGCCGAGCCCCCGCAGCATCTCGGCCAGGACGTCGGCCGGCTCGCGCGGGCGGTCACTCATCCCGCCCAGGTCCACGAAGAGCTGGCCGTCGGGGAAGGCGTGGCGCACCCGGTGCGCCACATGGACCGCCAGGGTCGTCTTTCCCGATCCCGGCGGGCCCGACAGGACGGCCACGACCGGCTGCCGGCCTGCCGCCGACAGCAGCCGCTCCAGCGCGGAGACCTCCTCGGACCGGCCGGTGAAGTCCGGTACGTCCATCGGCAGCTGGCACACCGGCTCGGCCGGCACGGGCCGGCGCCGGCCCGTGTAGCCGTTGACCTCCTCCCCGGTGCGGCGCAGGGAGGCGCCCGGTTCGACGCCGAGCTCGGCCGCCAGGATCCGCTCGGCCTCGGCGTAGGCGGCACGGGCCTGCGCGGTGCGGCCCGACCCGTGCAGCGCCCGCACCAGCATCTGCCACAGGTCCTCGCGTAACGGGTCCTCGGCCAGACGGGAGCGCAGCTCCACGACCAGCGGCGCGTACTCCCCCATGCGCAGCCGCACTTGGAGGCACTCGCCGACCGCGGCCGACCGCGCCTCCTCGGCCCTGACGATCACCGGATCCCACACCACGCTGGACGGCACGTCCTGCAGCACGCCGCCGCGCCAGAGCCCGAGGGCCGACTCGTAGCGGCGCAGCGCCGCCTCGTCGTCGCCGCTCTCGCGCTCCGCGCGGGCCCGTTCCAGCCGCTGCTCGAAGAGCGACAAGTCGATGTCACCGGGCGCGACGTCGAACGCGTACCCCGACGGCCGGGTGCTCAGCCCGCCGGTGGCGACCCCCGCCTCCGACAGGGCACGGCGCAGTGTGCGCACATAGGTGCGGACATTGGCGACGGCGGAGCGGGGGGCGCCGCCGGGCCACAGGACCTCGGTCAGCATGTCGAGCGAGACGAAGGCGCCGGGCTGCAGCAGCAGCGTGGCGAGGACCGCCCTCGGCTTGGGGCCGCCGACACGGACCTCGGCACCACACCCCCGTACCCTCAGCGGCCCCAGCACCCCGAAAGTCGGCTCCCCCATCCACGCGCCCTCCGCGACGGTCCGTGGCCCGGGGGCACAGCGTACTGGCGTACGGAGGCATCAGACAGGGCCCTGCGGAACGCCGCTCTCCACGGCGGACGCCGGGTGTCCGGCGGGTGTCGGGCGAGCGCCGTGCGGGTGTCCCCGGGCGGTCCTGCGGGCCGTTGACGACGGCCGGACGTCCACGCCCCTCCGTCGCCGGTCGGGCACGGCGGTACTCCGCCGCCGGGCCGGACCCGGCGGCGTACGCGGGGCGCGGAGGCCCCGCGCTTCCTTCCCCGGCCGGACGGTACGGCCGGAGGTACCGGGCGCCGCGCCGGTTCGCCGCTCACCGACGATCTGTCCCACTTCGGCCATTCGACTGAAAGACGACACCCGCTGAAATACTCTGTGTGCCCTGCCGAGCACCATGGGGGGACCGTGGGGTTATTCGGAGAGAACGCGGTTTTTCTGAGCAGACTGGCCCACACCGACCAGCAGTCGCTGCTGGCGCTCGGCCACCGGCACGTCTACCGGTCGCAGGAGGAACTCGTCGGTGAGGGCTCGGCGACCACCTTCGTCCTGCTGATCCTGACCGGCTGGTGCACGGTGTGGCGGGCCACCGAGCGTGGGCGCCTCATCCTGGCGCTGCGTCAGGCCGGTGAACTGGTCGGCGAGATGGCGGCCCTGGACGGACGCCCGCGCAGCGCCACGGTGAGCGCGCTGGGCACTGTGGAGGCCCTCGTGGTGCCGGGTGACCGCTTCCGGCACTTCATCTCGGCCCGCCCCTTCGTGACCGGTCTCGTGATGGCACAGCTCACCGAGCGGCTGCGCAGCGCCGACGACCAGCGCCGTTCCCTGGCCTCGGCCACCGTCCTGGAACGGCTCGCCGCCTGCCTCGTCGAACTCGCCGACCGTACCGGCCGCCAGGAGAGCGGCTCGACGGTGATCCGGCTCCCGCTGTCCCAGCACGAGATCGCCGCGGCGATAGGCGCGACCCGCGAGGCGGTGGCGAAGGCGCTGCGGCTGCTCCGTGAGGAGGGGCTCGTACGCACCGGGCCGAAGGTCATCGTGGTCAACGATCCGGAACCGCTGCGGCTGCTCGGCGGTTCCGCGACGCCGACGTGACGGCCGTGTGTAAACGGCTACAGCGCGATTCCGGCCGCCACGGGACAGTGGCGGCCGGACCGGGACGAACACCGGGCAGGCCGGGGCGAAAGGCAGTGGAGCGATGCACGGCGAGACGCGGTACGGATTCATCATCAGCCTGGACGCCCAGGGATCGGGCACCGCCCCCGACCCGGACCGCCCCGGGTTGCGCTCACGGATCCACCGGGTGGCGGAGGAAGCGTTCGACAGGGCGGGCATCAGCGACGCCAGGCTGGTCCAGGAGGACCGCGGTGACGGCATTCTCGCCGTGGTGGAGCCACGCCGCACCGAGGCGCTCGCGGGCGAGTGGGTGGAGTACCTCCACCAGAACCTGCGCCAGGTCAACCGGGAGCTGAGCCGGCCGCTGCGGTTGCGTGCCGGGCTCAACGTCGGCCCGTTCACCCCCGACGGGCAGGGCTTCTCCGGCGCCGCGGTCGACCTCGCCTGCCGGATCGGCAACTGCCCCGAGGCCAAGGCCGTACTGGCCGCCGCCCCCGGCTCGCCGCTGCTGGTGGCCGTCACCGAGCAGCTCTACCGGGACGTCATCCGGCACGGGGGCCGGTGGATCGAGCCGGATCACTACCGCCGGTACCGCGTCCTGCTCAAGGAAGGAGCGCAGCAGCCCTGGTTCACGGTGCCGGGCCGCACCGCACCGCCACCGCTCCCCGGTCAGGAGGAGAGCGCCGCGCCGCGGGAGGACGGGCCGCCGCGGGAGGACGCCGGGCGGCGGGACAGTGCCGGGGACGACTTCCGGTTCGGCACCGTGACCCACCACGGGTCCGGCCAGGTGCTGCAGGGCAGGTTCGGAGATCTCACCTTCGACCAGCGTCGCGGCGGCGCCGGCGGCTCCGGGGAACGCGCATGAGCACCGGCGACACGGACACCCCCGGGTCCCGGGCGGACAGCGCGCCCGGACCGGACGGAGGCGGCGGCGGTGGCGGCCGACCGCAGTCGGACCGGCACGGAGGGCAGGACCGCGGACCGCGGCAGGACGGCGGACCAGCCGCGCCCGACGGACCACCGGAGGACGAACTCTTCGGCGACTCCGAGACCGACCCGTCGGCCAAGGAGGGGCGGGCAGCGGCCGGAGGGGCCGCCGCCCGCATCGCGCGCGAGTCCCGGGCGTTCTTCCTGCGCGACTCCAGCACCTACGTCGGCGGCACCATCGGTGCGGTCAACTTCCGCTTCGGGGACACCTCCCGGGCGTCCCTGCTCGCCGGACCGCTGCCCGAGGACGAGCTGCGACGGCTGCGGCGGCGGTTCACCCGGCCGCCGGGCTACGAGGACTTCAAGCGGCAGCTGCGCGACGACCGCCTGCTGGTGCTCTGCGGTCAGCCCGGCAGCGGGCGGACGTACACCGCCCTGTCGCTCCTCGACGACCTCACCCGCGGGAAGGTGTCCCGGCTGGATCCCGGTTCCGACCTCGCCGGCCTGGACTCGGAGGACGAGGGCGGCCGGGTGGCCGAGAGCCACGGCTACGCCCTGGAGCCGGCCGACGGCCGGCTTCCCGCGGAACTGCACCTGGACCGGCTGCGCCGCCTGCTGGCCGACCGCGGCGCCTACGCCGTGCTGCTGTCCGTACCCGACACCGGTGCCCCCGGCGCGCCGCAGGCCCGCTACCGCCGCGCGCACACACCCGCCCCCGAGGACGCCGTACTCGACGGCCACCTGGCCGCGGAACTCGACAGCGCACCCGCCGAGGCGAGACGGGCGGCCCGGCTGCTGGCCCGCCGGGACACCGTACGGGCCGCGCTGGGCCTGGAGACGCTGCTGCCCGCCGAGGCCGCCAGGCTCGCCGGCCTCGTGGCCCGGCACGTCACCGGCGAGCTGACCGAGGAGGAGCTGCTGACCGCGTGCCGCGGATTCGCCGCCGAGCAGGTCCGCGAGTGGTTCGCCGGCGGCGCGGCGGCCGAGACCCTGCCCGCGCTGCGGGACGCGGCATACCGGATCGCACTCGCGGTGTTCGGCAACAGCTCCTTCAACGTCGCCGCCGAGGCCGCGGAGCTCCTCACCTGGGAACTGGCGGTGACCGCCGATCCCGAGCGGGTGCCCGGACGGCCGCTGCTCAGCGACGGCCTGGAGGCCAGGCTCACCTCGGCCCGCGCCACCACCCGGATCAGTCTCCAGCCGGTGGTGGCGGACGAGGAGATCCCGGTCCGCACCGTGCAGTTCCTCGGCACCGCCCTCGCGCCGGCCCTGCTCACCCATCTGTGGGAGCACCACCACAACATGCGCGGCCCGGTGCTGCGCTGGCTCGACTCGCTCTGCCAGGACCCGCGCGACGAGGTGTGGACCAGGGCCGCCGTGGCGGCGGGTGAGCTGTGCCGGCTCGACTGCTCCCACACGCTCAGGGAGCTGCTCGTCCCGATGGCCGAGGCCGACCGGGCCCGCCGCGGCCTGTTCGTCGCCACCGCCCTGCAGGACGTGCTCGACGACCCGACGGTCGGCGGGGCCCTGCGGTCGCTGGTGAAGAAGTGGGGTTCCCACGGCAACGGCAACCTCCGGTGGACGGCTGCCGCGGTGCTCAGCCGGGGCACCGCGACCCGGACCGTGGACGAGGCGCTGGGCAGGCTCGGCCGAATCGGCACCTGGGAGGACGGCCGGCTGCGGTCCATCGCGGCGGAGAGCGTCGCGCACCTGGCCGGCTCCGCCTCGGGCCGGGAACCGCTGGCCAGGATCCGGGCGTGGCTCGGCGACAGCAGGCGGCAGCATCAGAACCTCGGCCTGGTCAGCACGCTGTTCCTGGCCGAGACGCTGGTGGAGGCCCTCTGGAACCCGGCCGCGGAGCTCGCCGGCCGCGAGAAGTGGCCGCTGGCACTGGCGATCTGCGCGACACGCCCGGCCCAGGCGTCCGAGGTCGCCGGGCTGCTGTGGACGGCCCTCAACACCAGCCGCTCCTACCAGGCGGCGCTGGACGCCGTGGCCGCCTGGCTGCGCACATGCCCCGGCAAGCCGTGGGAGGCGGCCGTCCTCGGCTTCCTGCCCCTGCTGGTGCTGACCGACGACGACCGGCAGCGAATGCTCTCGCTGGTCGGAAAACTCTCCCAGGACCCCGACGAACCGCTGGCCCAGGAGTACGCCCACCGCCTCCTGCAGACGATCCGGACAGGAAGAACCCGATGAACCAGAACATCCACCACCAAGCACCGGCAGGCGGGCCCCTCGACAACAGCGTGACGCTGCCGGACGAGCTGCGGGGGCCGTTCCTGTTCGAGATCACACCGGACGGCCCCTACCGGCACATCGGGCTGCAGCAGGCGTCGGTCGTGCACTACCGCAACGGCGGCCACAGCGTCATCACCGTACGCGGTGCGCGGCACCACAACAGGCCCCGGCTGGGAAGGCGGCCGGTGTCGGTCTGCCTGATCGCCCAGGGGCGGCACCAGACCTCCTTCGAGATGCAGTTGCCCACCCGGGGCGACGAGGGCAACTTCACCTGCGCGGTGGACATCCACTGGGAGGTCCAGGACTTCCTGCTGGCCGCGGAGAAGCGGGTGGTGGACGTCGAGAGGATGCTGCGCGCTCCCCTGCTGGCCCGGCTGCGGACCTTCACCAGGCGCTACGGGCTCGACGGCGCCCAGCAGGCCGACGAGGCGATCCAGGCCGAACTGGCCGCCGGGAACCAGTCCTCCCTCGGCGCCGACATCGGCCTGGCCACGACGGTGTACGTACGCATCGACCTGGGCCGGGCCGCCGCCGACCACAAGCAGGCCCTGCTGGATGTGCAGCACACCGCGATCGTGCAGTCGGCGAAGGACCAGGCGGACGCCGCCCGGGTGCAGTCCAACCTGGCCGCCGCGCAGGAGCTCATCGCCGCGGGCGAGGCCGGGCAGTACGCCCACATGCTCGCGCAGGACCCGGCCCGCGCCCAGGAGATCCTGCACGAACTGCAGAGCCAGGCGCGGCAGCAGCGACAGGGGGCCCTGGAGTACCTCACGCGGCTGATCGACCAGGGCGTCGTACAGCGCCATCAGGTGGAGGGCCAGGTGCAGCAGCTCATCGACTACGCCAGGGCGACCGGCAGAGCGCTGTTCGACAGCGGTCTGCCGCAGCCCCCGACGGCACTGCCGGTGCCGCCGGCCGACCCGGCGCCCGGACAGTGGATCACCACGGCCCGGGAACCGGCCGCACAGGCCGCGGCCACGCCCCTCGCCCCGCTCGCGCCGGGTACTCCCCCCATGCCGCCCGTACCGCCGCAGGTCCCCTCCGCCGTACCGCCGGGCACGGCGGAGACGCGGGACGAGTCGCCGGCGGGGCCCGACGGCGGGAGGGTGGACTACATCAGGCAGGAGCCGCACCGGCCGGAGCGGGAGGACCAGGATGAGCACAACGGGTGAGTCCGCCACCGACGTGCCCCCGACCGGCCGGGAGCAGGCCGTCTACGTGGCCGAACGGCTTCTGTCCACCGCTCGGGAGGATCTCGCCCGGGCCGACACCAAGGCGGCCGTACTGCTCTCGGGCGCCTTCGCGGCACCCGTGCTGCTCCTGGGCGGAGAAGTGTGGACCCCGTCCTCGGTGACCGGCGCCACGAAGGTCCTGCTCCTCGCCGGAGGGACCTTGTGGGCCGTCGGCACGGCACTGCTGGCCTGGGTCGTCCTGCCCCGCACCGGCACCGCCCGGCCGGGCCCGGGGATGACGTTCTTCGGAGACGTCCTCGCGGCGCCGCCGGACACCGAGCGGCTCGTCCGGGCGATCACCGCGGCGGCCCGCGACCGGGTGTCGTGGCTGACGGTGCAGATGGTCGATGTCAGCCTCATCCTCACCTCCAAGTACCGGTGGCTGCGGTGGGGCACCTGCTGTCTGGCCACCGGCCTCCTGCTGTGCGGAGCGGCCCTGGTGGGTTCCGGATAGCGAACGGTCGTCCCGGACCCGACGGGCGCGTTGCCGAACACCGCGCCCCGGGCACAGCCGACGCCGGCGACCGCGCTCCCGGGAGCGGTTCGCCACCGGCGCCGTCTCAACCGCCACACGTCGGGGCGGAACTCCACCACAACCGATGTGGCCTGAGGAAGTACACAGAGTCACCCCAGCGTGGGGTCCTCGACGGGGTGCGAGGGGTCCCAGGACCGCCAACACCGCACAACGGTGTTGGCTACGGGCCGGGGCACGAGGAACGTCTCCAGCGCCTGCGGCCTGATCGCGCTCACCGGCTTCCGTCCCCCGTCTGCTGTCCGCCTCTCACAGCGGCCACGCGGTCAGCAGATCCTCGGGGCCGTAGGCGGCATCGAGCCCTGAGCAGTCGACTCCGCTGCGCGAGACTGCCACGACTGGAACGGGTTCGCCGGTGAGGGCGGCCCGGTGTCGATGGAGAGCCGCCAGGTCATGCCGGTCGAAGGGCGACTGCTCCAGCCACTTGACGGAACCGACGAAGACCAGTTCCTTGGCGATGGGGGCACGGTCCGCCCCGACGACATCGATCTCGACGTCGTTGGTGCGGGTCCAGTAGCCCCCCACCACGGGGGCCGCGGGGAGCCGGTCGTCGGGCAGTATCCGGGCGAGCGCCTCGCGGACGAGCGGCTCGATCGCCCGGCCGCGCCAACTGGTCCAGCTCTCCCGGATCCGCGCCAAGGTCAGATCACCCCGCCCCCGCTCGATCTCCTCGATGGAGGGGCCGAGCAGGTACAGCCAGAAGCGCAGGTACGGGTCCGCCACCCGGTAGCGACGATCCTTCGACGGACGCAGTGACACGGGCAGTTCCGCGGCGACGATCCGCTTGTCCGCAAGCAGCTCCAGCGCCCGCTGCAGCGGCGTGGCCCTGATTCCGCCGGCCGCACGGGCGATGTTGGTGAAGGTCCGCTCGCCGCTGCCGATGGCCGCCAGCACCGTACGCGCCTGAGCCTGCGGGGGGAATTCGGCAGCCAGCGAGCGCTCGGCCGACACCAACAGGGCCGAGACGGGGTCGTTCAGGGCCTCGCCAAGAAAGTCCCACAGCCCCGCGCCGTACGGCCACTCCGCACAGATCAGCGGCAGCCCGCCGGTGACCAGCGCGGCGTCAAAGGCTTCCGCCGGTCCCAGTCCGAGCATCCGCCCCACCTCGGCGGGGTTCAGGGGGCCGAGCACCATCTCCCGGCCGCGCTGGTGGAAGGGGCGCCCGTAGCTGTTCAGAGCCTCCATCATCGACAGATCGGAGCCGATGAGGATCAGCAGCACCGGCTTGGTCTCCAGCACCCGGTCCCAGGCTCGCTGCAACATTCCCTCAAAGGCGCCATCGGCATCCATCAGATACGGCACCTCATCGATGACCAACACGCTCGCCCGGTCGGTGGGCAGCGCTGCGGCCAGCACGTCGAACGCGGCGTCCCAGCTCTCCGGCCGCGCTGCGGCCACCAACCGCGCCAGCGGCAGCGTCGACGCCTGGGCGTCTCTGGCCAGCCGTGCCAGGTCGTCCCGAGGGGACGCGCCGGTGGCCGCGTAGAACAAGAACGGGGCTCCGGAGCGCTCTGCGAACCGCTCGACCAGCCGCGACTTGCCCACTCGGCGCCTCCCACGCAACATCACGCACCGACCGGGGCGCTCCCTGCCCGTCCCTGCCGCCACCTTCTGCAGCTCTCGTTCCAAAGTCGCCAGCTCCTGCCGGCGGCCTACAAAATTCACCACGCTCTCCGACTCCCACGCAAGGCACTAACGTCAATGTTACTGACATGAATGTTAGTGTCTTGCCTCAGTATTCGGTCTCGACCGCGCCCACAGTCACCGACCGTCGCCGCGTCTTCCTCGATCAAAGGACATACCGAACAGCCGTCAGCCCCCTCTGCGGCACGGACAGAAGGGGCGACGGGCAACCCTGTCGAAGCCCGGTTCTCAGGTGAAGAGGCATCGGTCCTCCCAGGGCTGTCCCAGCACGGGAGACAACCCAGGGGTCTCGCCGCGGACAGGCGTTGGGTCTCGCCGGTCGCTCATGCCTGCCCTGCGGAGTGCGGGGACAGCCTTGACCGATCAGTCAGCGGTTCGGCGGAAGACCGTCAGCGAGTTCCTGGTACGCGTCCATGACATCACCCATATGCAGTGTGGTCGCCTCGTCCTCCGACGGGACTCCGGAGCTGCCATGCGCGTCGTAGAGCCGCAAGTCCCGAGCCGCGGCAGCCTTCCGGGCGAGTTCGCGCGCGAAGCGGCCATTACCGAGCTGGTCGACCATGCCATTGGTGACGACGAGGTCACATGATGTGCGCAGTGCGACCGCTGCCTCGTCAGTGAGGGCATCACCTTGAGCTTCCGGGAACGACTCCGCGATCAGTGCCAGCTCGTCGGCCGAATAAGCGGGGAAACTTGCCTGGCTGGAGCTCCCCCGTGACATGGAGCCCCAGCCAGGCATCAGCGGTAGCTGATCACGGCCCTGGCACAGACCGGCCCGCGGTCCCGAGGGGGATAGCCGTGGCGGTATCAGGGAGCAACCGCGGAGTCCTCGCGGACCCTGCGTGGACCGCGAAGGCCGCCCGACCCGCTGCGTTGCGGGTCGGACGGCCTTTCGCCGGACGTGTCAGACGTTGAAGCGGAACTCCACCACGTCGCCGTCGCGCATCACGTAGTCCTTGCCCTCCATGCGGGCCTTGCCGCGGGCGCGGGCCTCGGCCACCGAGCCCGCCTCGACCAGGTCCTCGAAGGAGATGACCTCGGCCTTGATGAAGCCCTTCTGGAAGTCGGTGTGGATCACGCCGGCCGCCTCGGGGGCCGTGGCGCCCTTCCTGATCGTCCAGGCGCGGGCCTCCTTCGGGCCCGCCGTCAGGTACGTCTGAAGGCCGAGGGTGTCGAAGCCGACACGGGCGAGGGTGGCCAGGCCCGGCTCCTCCTGGCCGACCGACTGGAGCAGTTCCAGGGCCTCGTCCTCGTCCAGCTCGGCGAGGTCGGACTCCAGCTTGGCGTTGAGGAAGATCGCCTCGGCCGGGGCGACCAGCTTGCGCTGCTCCTCCTTGAACGCCTCGTCGCCCAGTTCGTCCTCGTCCACGTTGAAGACGTAGAGGAAGGGCTTGGTGGTGAGCAGGTGCAGGTCGTGCAGGAGCCCGGCCCGCTCGGAGCCCTGGACGATGCCGGCCGAGAACAGCGTGCGCCCCTCGTCCAGGATGGCCTTGGCCTCCTCGACGGCCTTGACCTTGGGCTGGACATCCTTCTTGATCCGGGACTCCTTCTGGAGCCGGGGCAGGACCTTCTCGATGGTCTGGAGGTCGGCGAGGATCAGCTCGGTGTCGATCGTCTCGATGTCGTCCTTCGGCGAGACCCGGCCGTCGACGTGGACCACGTTCTCGTCGTCGAAGGCACGGATGACCTGGCAGATCGCGTCCGACTCGCGGATGTTCGCCAGGAACTTGTTGCCCAGCCCCTCGCCCTCGCTCGCGCCGCGCACGATGCCGGCGATGTCGACGAAGTCGACGGTCGCGGGCAGGACGCGCTGGGAGCCGAAGATCTCCGCGAGCCGGGCGAGCCGGGGGTCGGGGACGCCGACGACGCCGACGTTCGGCTCGATGGTGGCGAACGGGTAGTTGGCCGCCAGCACGTCGTTCTTGGTCAGGGCGTTGAACAGGGTCGACTTGCCGACGTTGGGCAGGCCGACGATTCCGATCGTGAGCGACACGTGGCGACTTCCCGTAGCGAGAGGATCTGGGTGGACCGGCCCGGATGGGGGCCGATCCACCAGTCTACGGGCACTCCAAAGGACGGCCCTGGCGTGTCCGTGCCCGGCCCCGGGCCGGTGCCCGGCCTACGTTGGTGCGGTGGAGCAACACAGTGCGCGCATCCCCCGTCTCCGTCCGCGACGCCGGACGGCGCAGCCCCCATCCCCCGAAGCCGCGAAGAGCACGCGCCGGGCCGCGCCGGAGCGGCCCGAGCCGGACCCGCCGCGCGCGGATGCCCGGACCGGCCCGCCCGCCCGGCGCGAGTGGCCGCCGGGCGCGCGCCTGACCGGGCTGGGCTGCGGGCTGCTGGCCACGGGCGCGATGCTGCTGGCCGGCGGGCTCGACGCGCTGCTGCTGGACGGCCGGCCCGCCGTCTACGGGGTCTCCTTCGTGCTGGTCAGCGCCGTGTGCGCGCTGTGGGTGCGCCCGGCCGACCTGGCCGCCGCGCCGATCGCCGTGCCCATCGCGTTCACCGCCGGACTGGTCTTCGTCAGCGGCGGCTCGGGCGGTCCGGCGGACCGGCTGGTGGAGCTGGTGACCGCGCTGGCCGTGCACGCCGGATGGCTCTACGGGGGCACGCTGACCGCCGTGGCCCTGGCGGTCGCCCGCGGGCGGGCCGGCCGCAGGGCCGGCGCCAGGCGTGCCGGGTCCCGCGGGGCGAGGAGGGCCGGGGCCCGGAGCGGAAGGGCCGGGACACGGAGGCGGGCCGCGGCCCCGCCCGCCCCCGCCGGCGCGGAGGGCGGCGGGGAGCGGCCCGCGGGGCAGCCCGCCGGTTAGCCGGCGGCCTTGCGTCCGGCCTCGGCCCGCAGATCCCGGCGCAGCTCCTTGGGGAGGGAGAAGGTCAGTTTCTCCTCCATCGGCTGGACGACCTCCACATCGCCGTAGCCGCGTTCGGCCAGCCACTCCAGGACGCCCTCGACCAGTACGTCCGGCACCGAGGCGCCCGAGGTGACGCCGACGGTGGCGACCCCCTCCAGCCATGCCTCGTCGATCTCGGAGGCGTTGTCGACCAGGTGGCCGTCCTTCGCCCCCGCGCCGAGGGCGACCTCGACCAGACGCACGGAGTTGGAGGAGTTCTTCGAGCCGACGACGATGACCAGGTCGGATTCGGCGGCGACCTGCTTGACAGCGGTCTGGCGGTTCTGGGTGGCGTAGCAGATGTCGTCGCTCGGCGGGCTGACCAGCGCCGGGAACCGCTGCTTGAGCGCGTCGACCGTCTCCATCGTCTCGTCGACCGACAGCGTGGTCTGGGAGAGCCAGACGACCTTCTCGGGGTCGCGCACCTCGACGTTCTCCACGTCCCCGGGGCCGTCGACCAGCGTGATGTGGTCGGGTGCCTCGCCGCTGGTGCCGATGACCTCCTCGTGGCCCTCGTGGCCGATCAGGAGGATGTCGTAGTCGTCCTTGGCGAAGCGGACGGCCTCCTTGTGGACCTTGGTCACCAGGGGGCAGGTGGCGTCGATGGTCGCCAGCTTCCGCCGCTCGGCCTCCTCGTGGACGACCGGGGCGACCCCGTGGGCGGAGAAGATCACGATGGAGCCCTCGGGCACCTCCTCCGTCTCGTCGACGAAGATCGCGCCCTTCTTGCGCAGGGTCTCCACCACGTACTTGTTGTGGACGATCTCCTTGCGCACGTAGATCGGCGCGCCGTACTGCTCCAGCGCCTTCTCGACGGCGATCACGGCGCGGTCGACGCCCGCGCAGTAGCCGCGGGGCGCGGCGAGGAGGACCCGGCGTGCGGTCGTAGCAGTCATGGGGCCATCGTACGGGCCCGGCCCGCGGGCGCCCGGCGGGGCGTGACGGGCGGGCAGAGGGGTGGGCGGACGGGCGGGTGGGCGGGCCCCGGTTGTCGGCGGGTGCGGCTAGCCTCCTTCCATGGCTCTCAACACGTCGCCCGAGGCGCCGGTCCCCGTCGGCGAGGTGTCGCGGCTGATCGGCGGATGGATCGACCGGCTGGGCGCGGTGTGGGTGGAGGGGCAGATCACCCAGCTCTCCCGGCGCCCCGGCGCGGGGATGGTGTTCCTGACCCTGCGCGACCCCTCCTACGACGTCTCGCTGACCGTGACCTGCTACCGCGCCGTCTTCGACAAGGTGGCGGACGTGGTGGGCGAGGGCGCCCGGATCGTGGCGCTGGGCAAACCGGAGTGGTACGCGCCGCGCGGTCAGCTCTCCCTGCGGGTGAGCGAGATCCGGCCGGTGGGGATGGGCGAGCTGCTGGCGCGGCTGGAGCAGCTGAAGAAGTCACTGGCCGCCGAGGGCCTGTTCGCGGCCGAGCGGAAGAAGCCGCTGCCGTTCCTGCCCGGTCTGGTCGGCCTGGTCACCGGCCGCGCCTCCGCCGCCGAGCGGGACGTGCTGGAGACTGCGCGGCAGCGCTGGCCCGCCGTCCGCTTCGCCGTGCGCAACGTGGCCGTGCAGGGCGTGCACGCGGTGCCGCAGGTGATCGACGCGGTGCGGGAGCTGGACGCCGACCCGGCCGTGGACGTGATCATCGTGGCCCGGGGCGGCGGCAGCGTGGAGGATCTGCTGCCCTTCTCCGACGAGCGGCTGGTGCGGGCGGTGGCCGGCTGTGTCACCCCGGTGGTCTCGGCCATCGGGCACGAGCCGGACACCCCGCTGCTGGACCTGGTCGCCGACCTGCGCTCCCGTACGCCCACCCATGCGGCCAAGGACGTCGTGCCGGACGTGCGCGAGGAGCTGGAGCGGGTGCGGCAGCTGCGCGAGCGCGCGCTGCGGGCGGTCGAGGGGATGCTGGAGCGGCAGGAGCGGGGGCTGGCGGACACCATGAGCCGCCCGGTGATGGCCCGGCCGTACACGATGGTGGCCGAGCGCGAGGAACAGGTCGCGGCGGTGCTCGACCGCGCCCGGCGGACGTTCGGGCATCTGCTGGCGCGGGCCGAGGCGGAGCTGGAGCACACCGCCGCCCGGGTCGTCGCCCTCTCCCCCGCCGCGACGCTCGCACGCGGCTACGCGGTGCTGCAGCGGGCCGACGGCAGCGCGGTGCGGGCGGCGCGGGAGGTGGCCGACGGCGAGCGGCTGCGCGCCCGGGTGGCCGAGGGGGAGCTGACGGTGGTCGCGCGGCGGGGCGAGGAGGAGTGAACAGGCCGCGCTGTCAGGCCCGGACACTAGGCTGAGGCGCATGACAGACACGAGCACGGACGCCCCGCCGGCCGGGGAGATGGGCTACGAGCAGGCGCGCGACGAGCTGGTCGCCGTGGTCCGCCGTCTGGAGGCGGGTGGCTCCACGCTTGAGGAGTCGCTGGCGCTGTGGGAGCGGGGCGAGGAGCTGGCCGCGGTCTGCCGCCGCCGGCTGGAGGGCGCCCGTGCGCGACTGGACGCGGTGCTGGCCGAGGACGGGGAGGACTCCGGCGGGGCCGCGGACGAGGCGGGGCCGGCGGACGGCGGCACGGCCGCGGACGGGCGGGAGTGACGGGGTAAGGCCCTCCCTCCTCTCGCGCCCGGCGTGCGAGGAGGCCGCCGCAGCCGGCCGGGGAGCGTCTGCCGGGAGGGTCCGAAGGCGGCGGGCCGCCGGAACCGGGGTTCCGGCGGCCCGCCGCCGCTCCCGGCCGGTGCCCGCGATCAGTCCTTTCCGGACGCCCCGGCCTCCTGGGTCTCCTGGGACTTCGCGGGCTCGCCGCCCGTACCGGCCTCGCCGGCCTCTTCGCCCTCCCCCGGCTCCCCGGCCCGCTCCGCCTCCAGCGAGGCGGCCAGCCGTGTGAGGCTCTCGAGGGACGCGGTGCCCGTCACCACCGTGGTCACCCCGGACTCCCGCCGGACGAGCGCGTCGTACTTCTCGCCCTCGTAGCGCTCCCACTCCTCGCCGCCGACCGTCTGGGCCCGGTCGGCCGGCTCCGCCCCGTGGGTGACGCTCCGGACGAACTTCTCCGGATCGCCGTCGCTCTGCTCGACGGCCGCGTACTGGTCGTCCGGGTCCATGAAGCCCAGGTGCCACACGGCCCCGAGGTCGCTCTGCCGCTTGTAGCTCACCGAGGTCGCGCGCCAGGTGTCCGGCAGCCCCGCGGGCGCCGCCACCGGGTACGGCGCCGCGCGCCGCGCCGTGACCAGTTCCACGTCGTAGCTGACCGGGCGGACCGGGTCCAGTGAGTCGTCGTGCGGGACGAGCAGGTACACGAACCCCGCACCCAGAAGGATCACCAGCAACGACAGCACCATGTCCCGGGCCGTCTGCCTACCGCGCTTGTTCTCCGTGCTTGCCACGCCTCCATGGTCCCCCATGCCCGTTTCCGCCCGGACCACCACCCCCGTCGCGCTCATCCGTGGGGCAGCCTGCTCACTTTGCGACTGCTCCGGATAGGGTCGAAGGCACCCTCAACACTTCGGCCGTCGCGTTCGGACGCCGTACAGACGTGCAGAAAGGTGCGTCACGATGACCGATCACCACCACCTTCCCTCCCAGCTCGAAGTAAGCCCCGAGGCACCCGACCGCAACCTCGCCCTCGAACTCGTCCGCGTGACCGAGGCGGGCGCCATGGCATCGGGCCGCTGGGTCGGCCGCGGCGACAAGAACGGCGCGGACGGTGCGGCCGTCCGCGCGATGCGCACCCTGGTCTCCACCGTCTCGATGAACGGCGTCGTCGTCATCGGCGAGGGGGAGAAGGACGAGGCCCCGATGCTCTACAACGGAGAGCGCGTGGGCGACGGGACCGGCCCGGAGTGCGACGTGGCCGTGGACCCGGTGGACGGCACGACGCTGACCGCCAAGGGCATGGGCAACGCGGTGTCGGTGCTGGCCGTGGCCGAGCGCGGCTCGATGTTCGACCCCTCGGCCGTGTTCTACATGGACAAGCTCGCCACCGGCCCGGAGGCGGCCGAGTTCGTCGACATCACCGCCCCGCCCTCGGTCAACATCCGCCGGGTCGCCAAGGCCAAGGGCGGCACGCCGGAGGACGTCACCGTCGTCATCCTCGACCGGCCGCGCCACGACGGCATCGTCAGGGAGGTGCGGGAGTCCGGCGCCCGGATCAAGTTCATCTCCGACGGCGACGTGGCGGGCGCGATCATGGCCGTCCGCGAGGGCACGGGCGTGGACCTGCTGCTGGGCATCGGCGGTACGCCGGAGGGGATCATCGCCGCCTGCGCGATCAAGTGCCTGGGCGGTGTGATCCAGGGACGGCTGTGGCCCAAGGACGACGAGGAGCGGCACAAGGCGATCGACGCGGGCCACGACCTGGACCGGGTGCTGACCACCGACGACCTGGTCAGCGGCGACAACGTGTTCTTCGTCGCCACCGGCATCACCGACGGAGACCTGCTGCGGGGGGTGCGCTACCGCGCGGAGACGGCCACCACCCAGTCCCTGGTGATGCGGTCGAGGTCCGGCACGATCCGCCAGATCGACTCCACCCACAAGCTGTCCAAGCTGCGCGCCTACAGCGCGGTCGACTTCGACCGGGCCCGCTGACGCGCCCGGCGGCGGGCCGGGCGGCCCGCCGCCGCGGGGGCGCGGGAGAAGGTCCCGGACCGGCCGGAAGGCGGAGCCGGCGCCGGGACCGGTATCGGTGGCGGCGGCGTGCGGGCGCCGGGCGGGAGCCGGGGTGCGGCGGGAGGTGTCAGGCGATGCGGGACACCTGGGCCGGCTGTCCCAGCTCGGCGTCGTGGCGACGGCGGCGGGCGAGCACCACTCTGCGCTCGGCCGCGGTCAACCCGCCCCACACTCCGTACGGTTCGGGCTGGAGCAGCGCGTGCTCACGGCACTCGACGAGCACCGGGCAGCGTGCGCAGACCCGCTTGGCCGCCTGCTCGCGCGAAAGGCGGGCCGCCGTGGGCTCCTTGGAGGGCGCGAAGAACAGGCCGGCCTCGTCCCTGCGGCAGACCGCCTCGGAGTGCCACGGTCCGGTTTGCTCGCGCGAGGAGGTGCGCTGGACGGGGACGACGGCGGCCTGCGGAGACTGATGCGGCGTTTGCAGCACGGTCCACTCCTGACGACGGCTACGGCTGTTCGATCTTTCGATTGAGTCACCCTGACCCGCCTTGCTGCGCACGGCAGTTCGCGCTGCGGCCGTACGAGAGACGATGCATCGGCTCTACCCACTGTGCGCACGCTTATGCATACGGTGGCGTACGGCCGGACGGCCCGCCGCGCGCCCCTCCGGCGGCGCCCGGCCAGGGGTGCGGCGGCCGTGTGCGCAGCGTGACGTGCGGCGGGTCGGGCGGCCGCACCGGCCCGCCGCACCGTCAGTCCACGATGCGCACCGGAAGCGGACGCATTGCCTCCCGCAAATCCTTGGCGAGCACCGCGAACTCGTCCCGCCGCGCCGCTCCCGCCCGCATCGCCAGACCGATCCGCCGCGAGGGGGCGGGGTCGGCGAAGCGCGCGGTCGCCAGCAACTCGTTGCGCTCCGTCTCCACGTGCAGCGAGGTGCGCGGCAGCAGCGTCACGCCCAGCCCGCCGGCGACGAGCTGGACCAGGGTGGACAGCCCCGCAGCGCTCGTGGTGGCCGGCACCCCGTCGGTCCGCCCGGCCTCGCGGCACACGTCCAGGGCCTGCTCGCGCAGGCAGTGCCCCTCGTCCAGGAGCAGCAGGTCAAGACCGCGCAGCGTCTCGCGGGGCAGGCGGTCCCGGCCGGCCAGTTCGTGTCCGCTCGGGGTCACCAGCACGAAGTCCTCGTCGAACAGGGGCACCGTCTCCACCCCGCCGGCGTCCGCGGTCCGCGGCGCGCCGGGCGGCACCGCGAGCAGCAGCAGGTCGAGCCGCCCGGCCACCAGGCCGTCGAGCAGCGAGGCGGTCTGCTCCTCGTGCACCTGCAGATCCAGTGCCGGATAGCGATCGTGAACGAGCCTCAGGACCGTCGGCAGCAGGTAGGGGGCGCAGGTCGGGATCACTCCCAGTCGCAGCGCGCCCGTGAAGGGGGCGCGTGCCGCCTCCGCCTCCTCCAGCAGTTCCTCCACCGCGTCCAGCACTGTCCGGGCTCTGGACGCCAGGCGCTCACCCGCCGGGGAGAGCAGTACTCTTCGCGTCGTACGCTCCAGCAGCTTCACGCCCAGCGACTCCTCCAGCGCCGCGACGGCACCCGAGAGAGCCGGCTGGCTCATCCCGAGCTCCGCGGCGGCCTCCCGGAAGTGGAGGTTGTCCGCCACGGCCGCGAACGCCCGCAACTGGGACAGCGTGGGCCTGCGGGCCTCCCCCCTGCCGTGCGGCACGGGCCCCTGGTGGGGGCGCCTGCGGGACTCCTGGCCCGGCCTGTGCGCCGACAGGGTCACTGATAACCACCTCCGATCAATGCCAGTGAGTCTAGCTATTTCTGTGATCAATGTTGGCTATGGCAGTGTGGATCGCGTCCAACCCTCAGGAAAGCCCCACGACGGGGCGTTTCCACGCAACAAGGAGCGAGCGTGCTCACTGTCGGTGACAAGTTCCCCGAGTTCGATCTGACCGCCTGTGTGGACCTCGACGCCGACAAGGCGTTCGAGCAGATCAACCACAAGACGTACGAGGGCAAGTGGAAGGTCGTCTTCTTCTGGCCGAAGGACTTCACCTTCGTCTGCCCGACCGAGATCGCCGCCTTCGGCAAGCTGAACGACGAGTTCGCCGACCGCGACGCCCAGATCCTCGGCGTCTCGGGCGACTCGGAGTTCGTGCACCACGCCTGGCGCAAGGACCACGCCGACCTGCGCGACCTGCCGTTCCCGATGCTGGCCGACCCCAAGCACGAGCTGATGCGGGCCTGCGGCGTCGAGGGCGAGGACGGCTACGCCCAGCGCGCCGTCTTCATCGTCGACCAGAACAACGAGATCCAGTTCACCATGGTGACCGCCGGCTCCGTCGGCCGTAACCCCAAGGAGGTCCTGCGGGTCCTGGACGCCCTGCAGACCGACGAGCTGTGCCCCTGCAACTGGTCCAAGGGCGAGGACACCCTCGACCCGGTCAAGCTGCTCTCGGGCGAGTGAAGGGCTGAGACGACGACATGGCTCTCGACGACCTGAAGTCGGCGCTGCCGGCCTACGCCAAGGACCTCAAGCTCAACCTCGGCTCCGTGATAGGCAATTCCGACCTGCCCCGGCAGCAGCTGTGGGGCACGGTGCTGGCCTGCGCGATCGCCTCGCGCTCGCCGAAGGTGCTCACCGAGCTGGAGCCGGAGGCGAAGGCCAACCTCTCCCCCGAGGCGTACACCGCCGCCAAGGCGACCGCGGCCGTCATGGCGATGAACAACGTCTTCTACCGCACCCGGCACCTGCTGTCGGACCCGGAGTACGGCACCCTGCGCGCGGGCCTGCGGATGAACGTCATCGGCAACCCGGGCGTGGACAAGACCGACTTCGAGCTGTGGTCGCTGGCCGTCTCCGCGGTCAACGGCTGCGGGCAGTGCCTGGACTCCCACGAGCAGGTGCTCCGCAAGGCCGGTGTGGACCGCGAGACGGTCCAGGAGGCCTTCAAGATCGCCTCCGTCATCCAGGCCGTCGGCACCGTGCTGGACGCCGAGGCCACGCTGGCCGGAGCGCAGGCGGACGCCCCGGCGGCCGCCGCGGTCTGACGGATCGCCGCGGACCGGCGGTCCGCCGCGAACCCTCCGCGTGAACGGAACGGACCCCGCACCACCGGTGGTGCGGGGTCCGTTCCGTTCACCCCGCGGCCGCGCTACGGCAGGGGCAGCTCGAACCAGACCACCTTGCCGGTGCTCAGCCTCGTCGCGCCCCAGCGCCGGGCCAGCCGGTTGACCAGATACAGGCCCCGGCCGCCCTCGTCCGTCGCCCTGGCCTGCCGCAGCCTGGGCAGCTGCGGCACGTCGTCCCCGACCTCGCAGCGCAGCGTGTCGGTGCGCAGCAGCCGCAGCGTGATGGGCCGCTCGGCGTAGCGGACGGCATTGGTCACCACCTCGCTGACCAGCAGTTCCACCGAGTCCGACAGATCCGCCAGGTCCCAGCGCTCCAGCGCGCGCCGCGCCAGGCGGCGGGCCTGCCGCGCGGTCTGGGCACGGGGGTCGAGGTACCAGTAGGCCACGTCGCTGGGCGGGATGCCGTCGAAGCGGGCGGCCAGCAGCGCGATGTCGTCGTCCCGGTCGCCGGGACCGAGGATGTCCAGCACCTCGTCGCACAGCGGTTCCAGCGGCGGCGGGGTGTCGGGGCGGGTCAGCCCCGCGGTGTCGGTGAGCTTCTCGCGCAGCTGCTCGATGCCGGTCCACACGTCCCGGTGACGGGACTCCACCAGGCCGTCGGTGTAGAGCAGCAGCGTGGCGCCGGCCGGGGCGTCCAGCTCCACCGCCTCGAAGTCCACGCCGCCCACCCCGATGGGCGCCCCGGCCGGGACGCGCAGCACCTCGGCGTGGCCGTCGCGGTGCAGCATCACCGGCGGCGGGTGCCCGGCGTTGGCCACCACGATCCGGTGGGCGACCGGGTCGTAGACGGCGTACAGGCAGGTCGCCATCCGGTCGCTGCCCAGGCGCTGGGCCTGCTCGTCGAGGTGGTGCAGCACCTCCTGCGGCGGCAGGTCGAGCCCGGCCAGGGTCTGGGCGGTGGTGCGCAGCTGGCCCATGATCGCCGCGGAGGTCATGGAGTGGCCCATGACGTCTCCGACGACCAGGGCCACCCGGCCGCCGGGCAGCGGTATCGCGTCGTACCAGTCGCCGCCCACCCGGGCGGTCTCGGCCGCCGGGAGGTAGCGGCTGGCCAGCGTCACCCCGGTGGGCTGGGGCAGCTCGTCGGGGAGCATGGTGCGCTGGAGCTCGTCGGCGATGTACGCCTCGCGCCCGTAGAGCACCGCCTTGTCCACGCCCAGCGCGGTGTGCGTGGCCAGCTGCGCGGCCACCAGCAGGTCGTCGCCCTCGAACGCGGCCCGGTCGGGGCGGCGCAGGAACACGGCCGCGCCGATGACCCGGCGGCGCCCGCGCAGCGGGGCGAGGATCGCCCGGCGTCCGGCCGGGATCTCGCGGGCGGGGCCGAGCAGCTCGGGCAGCGCCTCGCGGACGGTGGGCGCGTCGCCGAAGACCGGGCGCACCCCGCGCAGCACCTCGGCCAGCGGGCCGCCGCGCACCTCGATCAGCTCCGGCGTTCCGCTCGCCGCGCCCTCCGGCGCGGCGGTGAGCAGGGGCAGCGGGAACTCCCCGGTGTCGGAGGGGTCGGCCTCGGCGGAGGCCGGGGCAGCGTAGTCGGGCAGCCGGTCGGTGCGGCGCAGCCGCAGCAGGAAGGGCCCGGTGGGGCGCTCGTCCCCCACCGGCAGCGGATCACGCAGATAGACCAGGATCGCGTCCGAGAACGCCGGGACGCTGGCACGGCACAGCCCGAGCACGGTCTCGTCCAGGTCCACGCCGCGGGCGATCCGCCGGGTGGCGGCCCCCACGAAGCGCAGCCGGTCGCCTCCGCGCCGCTCCCGCTCGGCCCGCTCGTCCGGCTCCTCCGACTCGTCCGTGCCGGGGTGCCCCGCCGTCGGCCCGGCGGCCGGGTCGGCGGGCTCCGGCGCGGCGGGACGGCTGCGGCCGGCCGGCTCGTCGCCGCCCGCGGGCCGGGCGTGGCCGGTGTGCGGGCACCCCCCGGCGGCCGGTGCGGGCGCCTGTGGCGGGGCGGGGGCGTCCCGGGGTGCGGCGGCCGCCAGATCCGACGCGCCCGGCTCGTCCCGGGGATCGGGAAGCGCGGCGTGCGCGGCGTCGGCGCGCCCGGCCGTTCTCTCCGGCGCGGGCGCGGCCGTACGAGCACCGCCGCCCATCGGCCGGGCAGCGGACTGTCGGGGGGTCGGATACTCCGTCACGCGTTGGGTTTCCATCCGTCCGGGGCCGCGCCGTGCATCGGGCGGGCCCAGCGCTTGAGGACTCAGGGGCGTCGGCAGTTGAGGAAGACCTGTATCTCGGGGGAGACGTCCGTACTGGCCGGCGCGTACGCGAACGTCTCCTCCCCGTCGATCTCGAAGCCCGCGTCGGCCACCACCTGGCGCAGCTCCTCCCGCAGGTAACCGGATACCCGGATCGTGTGGCCCAGGAACGGGATGGCGAAGTCGTCCACGTCCGCCTCGACCATGCCGAGCGCCAGCAGCCCGCCGGGGCGCAGCCGGCCGTGCAGCATCCGCAGGGCGACGGGGATCTCCTTGCGCGGCAGCATCAGCAGCGAGAAGAAGGCGGCGGCGCCGTCGAAGGGCTCCAGACCTGCGTGCTCCAGGTCGGCGAGGTCCATCAGGCGGAAGTCGGCGCCGGGGACGTTGGCCCGGGCCAGCTCGATCATGCCGGGTGAGATGTCGATGCCGGTGACCCGGTGGCCCGCGTCGGCGAGCTGCCGGGCGGTGGGGACCCCGGTGCCGCAGCCGACGTCGAGCACCCGCGAACCGGCGGGCAGCTCCTTCGCCAGCCAGGCGCCGGCGCCCAGCTGCCCCTCCTTGTGGGGGAAGACGTCGTCGTAGCGGTCGCCGATCGCGTCGAACGCCTCGGCCTGTCCGGCGCGGTCGATGGCCGCTCTGTCGTAGCCCGTGTACACCTGATGGCCTTCCGTGTCGTTCACGCTGGGGCTCCTCTCGCGGCGGTGCGCCAAATCCCTTTGACGGAAAGGGAGTTCGCTGTGATGGGCTTTCCGCCGGGTCCGGGGGTGATCCTACTTTCGGCGCCCGGGGGCGCAGCAAGGGAATGCGGAACGTCCTCAGCCATCATGCGAGACGCGCGGCCACCCCACCAGCCCTTTCATCCGATCCGTACGGGTTCGCGGTCCCAGTCGCGCGGCAGCGGCGGAGTCCGCCAGGCGGGATCGGGCCGCCAGTCCTCCCATCCGTCGCCGAAGGGGCTGCCCCAGTCGCGCACCACCTCCACCGCGCGCCGCCCGGCGGCCCGTACGCGCTCGGCCTGGGCGGCGTCCATCAGGCCGGCGCGCTGCGCCTGCTCGAACTCGTCCTCGTCCCGCCACTGCCAGGTGCGGTCGGGGTGGACGGTGATGTCCAGGAAGTGGTCCTCGGAGTCCACACCGCCCGCCCAGCGGCGCAGGGGCTCCTCCAGGTTGACGTACCAGTTCCGGAACCGCCAGCCGCGGTCCCAGAACAGCCACACCGACCAGGGCTCGCCGGCCCGCGCGAGCTTGAGGACCCCGGTGCCGAACCACCGCGACCGCACCGTCCGGCGCGGCTTGGTGTAGCGGGTGGCGAGCGGCTCGCGGTGCACGGGCGTGCCGTCGGCGAGCTCCGGCTTGACGCAGACGGTCCCCGGCGCCATCCACACGGCGAGCAGTTCGGGGGTGTCGCGGACGACGGTCACCGGGCGGCAGATGTGCAGGGCGTCGCCGCCGTTGGCCCGGTACCGCCACAGGATGTGCTCGCCGGCCCTCCAGCGGGTGCCGCCCGCCGCGTGTGTGTGATCCGCCGTGTCCGCCGTCATGCACGGATCTTAGGCCCGCGCCGGGGGCCGGGCCCAGGATCCGGGCCCGGCCCCCGGCTCCGCGCCGCGGGCCGGGGGCGGGGGCGGCACGGGTCGGGAGCGGGCCCGGGCGGATCAGGGACGGGTCATGCGCAGCACGTCCAGGGCCTGGTCGAGCTGCTCCAGGGTGAGCTCGCCGCGCTCGACGTAGCCGGCCTCCAGGACCACCTCGCGGATGGTCCTGCGCTCGGCCAGGGACCGCTTGGCGACCTTCGCGGCCTCCTCGTAGCCGATGTAGCGGTTGAGCGGGGTCACCACGGACGGGGAGGACTCGGCGTACTCGCGGGCCCGCTCGGCGTCGGCCTCGATACCGTCGACCGTGCGGTCGGCCAGCAGCCGGGAGGAGTTCGCCAGCAGCCGGACCGACTCCAGCAGGTTCCGGGCGATGACGGGGAGCATGACGTTCAGCTCGAAGTTGCCCGACGCGCCGGCCACCGCGACCGTGGCGTCGTTGCCCATGACCTGCGCGGCGACCATCAGGACCGCCTCGGGAACCACCGGGTTGACCTTGCCGGGCATGATCGAGGAGCCGGGCTGGAGGTCGGGCAGGCGGATCTCGGCCAGCCCGGTGCGCGGGCCGGAGGACATCCAGCGCAGATCGTTGCAGATCTTGGTCAGGCTCACGGCGATGGTGCGCAGCTGCCCGGAGGTCTCCACCAGGGCGTCCCGGGCGCCCTGGGCCTCGAAGTGGTCGCGGGCCTCGGTCAGCGGCAGCCCGGTGTCGCGGGCGATCTCGGCGATGACGGCCGCGGAGAAGCCCGGCGGGGTGTTGATGCCGGTGCCCACCGCGGTGCCGCCCAGCGGCAGCTCGGCCAGGCGCGGCAGGCAGGCTCGCAGCCGCTCCACCCCGTAGCGCACCTGCGCCGCGTAGCCGCCGAACTCCTGGCCGAGCGTGACGGGCGTGGCGTCCATCAGATGGGTGCGGCCGGCCTTGACGACCTCGGCGAACTCCTCCGCCTTGCGCTCCAGCGCCCCTGCCAGGTGCTCCAGCGCGGGGATCAGGTCGCCGGTGACGGCGGCGGTGGCCGCGATGTGGATGGAGGAGGGGAAGACGTCGTTGGAGGACTGGCTGGCGTTGACGTGGTCGTTGGGGTGCACCGGCGCGCCCAGCCGCTCGCTCGCGAGGGTGGCCAGCACCTCGTTCATGTTCATGTTGGAGGAGGTGCCGGAACCGGTCTGGAAGACGTCCACGGGGAAGTGGTCGTCCCAGCGGCCCTCGGCGACCTCCTCGGCGGCCTGTTCGACGGCCCGGGCCAGACCCGCGTCCAGGACGCCGAGTTCGGCGTTGACCCGGGCCGCGGCGGCCTTGATCCGGGCCAGCGCCTGGATGTGCGCTCGTTCCAGGCGCCGGCCCGACAGGGGGAAGTTCTCCACGGCGCGCTGCGTCTGTGCCCGCCATCTGGCATGGGCCGGCACCCGCACCTCACCCATGGAGTCGTGCTCGATCCGGTATTGCCGCTTGTCGTCGCTCGTCCCGGTCATGGGGACGAATCTAACCGGACCGGGCCGGTCAGTCGGCGGAGCGCACCGGGATGGAGGTGACGAAGGGCTGGGCCGGGCCCGGGTCGGTGAAGAAGTCGTTGCCCTTGTCGTCGACGACGACGAAGGCGGGGAAGTCCTCGACCTCGATCCGCCAGACCGCCTCCATGCCCAGCTCCTCGTACTCCAGGACCTCCACCTTCCTGATGCAGTCCTGGGCCAGGCGCGCGGCCGGGCCGCCGATGGAGCCGAGGTAGAAGCCGCCGTGCTTCGCGCAGGCGTCGGTGACCTGCTTGCTGCGGTTGCCCTTGGCCAGCATCACGAAGGAGCCGCCCGCGGCCTGGAACTGCTCGACGTAGGCGTCCATGCGGCCTGCGGTGGTCGGGCCGAAGGAACCGGAGGCGTAGCCTTCGGGGGTCTTGGCCGGGCCCGCGTAGTACACGGCGTGGTCGCGCAGGTAGGCCGGCATCTCCTCGCCCGCGTCCAGCCGCTCCTTGATCTTGGCGTGTGCGATGTCGCGGGCGACGACCAGCGGGCCGCTCAGGGACAGCCGGGTCTTGACCGGGTACTTGGACAGCTCGGCGCGGATCTCGTCCATCGGCCGGTTGAGGTCGATCCGCACCACGTCCGAGTCGAGGTCGGCGTCGGTGGTGTCGGGCAGGAAGCGCGCCGGGTCCCTCTCCAGCTCCTCCAGGAAGACGCCCTCGGCGGTGATCTTCGCCAGCGCCTGGCGGTCGGCGGAGCAGGAGACTGCGATGGCCACCGGGCAGGAGGCGCCGTGGCGGGGCAGACGGACCACGCGCACGTCGTGGCAGAAGTACTTGCCGCCGAACTGGGCGCCGATGCCCAGCTTCTGGGTGAGCTCGAAGACCTTCTCCTCCAGCTCGAGATCGCGGAAGCCGTGGCCGGCCGGGGAGCCCTCGGTCGGCAGGGAGTCCAGGTAGTGGGCGGAGGCGTACTTGGCGGTCTTGAGCGCGTACTCGGCCGAGGTTCCGCCGACGACGATCGCCAGGTGGTACGGCGGGCAGGCGGCCGTGCCCAGGGAGCGGATCTTCTCCTCCAGGAAGCGCATCATGGCGCCCTCGTTCAGGACGGCCTTGGTCTCCTGGTAGAGGAAGGACTTGTTGGCGCTGCCGCCGCCCTTGGCCATGAACAGGAACTTGTAGGCGTCGCCGTCGGCGGCGTACAGCTCGATCTGGGCCGGGAGGTTGGTGCCGGTGTTCCTCTCCTCCCACATGGTCAGCGGGGCCATCTGGGAGTAGCGCAGGTTGAGCTGGTGGTAGGCGTCGAAGACGCCGCCGGACAGGGCTTTTTCGTCGTCGCCCTCGGTCAGCACGTTCTGGCCGCGCTTGCCCATCACGATCGCGGTGCCGGTGTCCTGGCACATCGGCAGGACGCCCGCGGCGGCGATGTTGGCGTTCTTCAGCAGGTCCAGCGCCACGAAGCGGTCGTTGGGGGACGCCTCGGGGTCGTCCAGGATGCGGCGGAGCTGGGCCAGGTGGGCCGGGCGCAGGTAGTGGGAGATGTCGTGCATCGCCTCGGCCGCGAGCTTGCGCAGCGCCTCCGGCTCGACCTTCAGGAAAGTGCGTCCGCCCGCCTCGAAGGTGCTGACGCCCTCGGCTGTGACCAGGCGGTAGGGGGTGGTGTCCTCGCCCAGGGGGAGGAGCTCGGTGTAGTCGAACTCCTCGGAGGCCGGGCTGGAGGCGACCGCGTCGGACGGGCGGGGGTCGGCAGGCATGGACGGTCTCTTCCTCTCGACGGTGGCGCCTCACAGGGTATGACCCCCAAACGGGTGGCGGTGGTGTGAGGTGCGGCTCAGCCGACGGGCCGGGGTCCGGCCGGGTCTCGAACGGGGTTCGGCCGAACCCCGGCCGAACCCCGGCCGACGCAGCACTGTTCGCGATGTATCGCGTTCGCTAGGGTGGTGGTGTGGACGAGAAGACCTCCCTGCGCAAGCAGCCCGCGGCGCGGCCCCCCGCCGCGTCCCCGGCGGACGTACGCGCCTCCGACGCCGACCGCGACCGGGTGGCGGAGATCCTGCGCGAGGCGCTGGCCCAGGGGCGGCTGGACGCCGAGGAGCACGCGGAGCGGGTCGACGCGGTGTACCGGGCCAGGACGATGGGCGAGCTGCGGCCACTGGTCCGCGACCTGCCGGCCGGGCTGGAGGCGGCTCCCCGTACCGACCGTCCCCGCCCGGCGTCCGGCGGGGACGGCGACAACGTGATCGCGGTCTTCGGCGGGGCCTCGCGCAAGGGGCGCCGGCGGGTGGGGGCCAGGACCAACGCCTTCGCGCTGTTCGGCGGGGTCGAGATCGACCTGACCGAGGCGCTGTTCGAGCGGCGGGAACTCGTCGTCAACGCCACGGCCGTCTTCGGCGGCATCGAGATCAGGGTCCCGGAGAACGTGACCCTGCGCGGCTCGGGCAGCGGGATCATGGGCGGCTACGACGTGGAGGCCAGGGAGTCGGAGGATCCGGACGCCCCGGTGGTCGTGGTGCGCGGCGCGGCGGTCTTCGGAGGGGTCGAGGCGAGGGCGAAGCGCGGCAAGCGCCTGCGGGACCTGCGCCGCTGACGCCCCGTTCCCGCTCCGCCGGCCGGGTACGCACACGCGCGCACCGCCCGTACGGCCCTCCCCCTGTCCGGGCCGTACGGGCGGTGTGCGGCGGGCTCACGCCCGGTGCCGCGCGCGGGCGGTCACTCCGTGCGCAGCCCGTCCGGGCGCATCATCCGCCACAGCGGCGGCAGGCTGAGGAGGGTCACCAGCAGCACCACCCCGGCGCCGATGCCCGTCATGGCCCCCAGGCTCGTCCAGTGGACGGCGACCGGCACGGAGACCAGCTTCAGCAGCACCGCGCCCAGCCCGATCCCGCCCGCGGCCGCCAGGAACAGGCCGAGCGCCACGGGCAGCGCCGTCTGCCACAGCACCGACCAGCCCAGCGTGGAGCGCCGGGTGCCGAAGGCGACCAGCACCGACAGCAGCTTCCTGCGCTCGCGCAACTGCTCCAGGGTGGAGACGACCATGCTGGCGCCGATCAGCAGCATCACTCCGGCCGCCCCGGCGTACAGCGCCCGCTGGACGGCGGCGAACCTGCTCGACTGCTCGGTCGCGCTCACCCTCATGACCTGGGTCTGGGGGGAGCCGGTCTCCACCGCGTTGCGGACGTGCTCGGCCGCGTCCGGCACGGCCGGGTCGAGTTTGACGGAGAACTCGGCCCGTACGCCCGTCGCCCGGGTGAGGTCGAGCGCCCCGGGGGTGGCGAGGACTCCCCCGATGTACATGCCCATGACGCCCTCCCGCGGCTTGACCTCGGAGGCGTCGCGGGGGACGGACCAGGGCAGGGCCTTCCCCGTCCGCACGTACCTCTCCTCCTCCTCCGAGTAGACCGGGGCGTTGAGGTCGAAGCGTGCGCCGGGGCGCGCGCCGGGCTCCTCCGCCCCGGCCATGGCCGGTGACGCGAGGAAGACGTCCCCGTCCTCGCAGGAGGCGATCTCGGCCAGCTGCTCCAGGGCGGCGCAGTCGGCGACGGTGATGCTCGTCCAGGGGGTTTCCCCGTCGGGCTCGGCACCGGCCTCCGGTACGCGCACGCCGGCGGTACCCAGCACCCGGCCCACACCGCGGGTCCGCTCCAGCACCCCGGTCAGCTCGGCGGCCTCACCGCCGGCACGGAGATCCCGCATGATCACCAGATCCGCGCGGGAGGTGTCGTGCCCGGTGGAGTGCGTGTAGTCGCCCTCGACCCCGCCGAACAGCATCTGGACGGCGATGGCTCCGGCGACCGCGACGGTGATGCCGCTGACCGCCCGGGCTCCGGGCCCGCTGTCGAGCTGGAGGCGGCGTACGGCGAGCTGGACGGACAGGGGGCCGCCGCGCATCCGGTTGACGGCCCACTCCACCAGCCAGGGCAGCACGGCCGTGACCCCGGTCAGCAGCAGCACGATGCCCGCGGCGATCCGGTAGGTGTCGATCGTCCCCCGCTCCGCGTCGATCCCGCCGATCAGGGGCAGGAGCAGCACCAGTCCGACTCCGGGCGGCACCAGCCGCCACCACAGCCGACGCCTGCGGACGCCCGCGTCGCGCACGACGCCGAGCGGTTCGATGGCGACCCCGCGCAGCGCGAACAGGGCGACGGCGACGGCGGAGACGGGCACGGCCACCGCGATCAGTGCGGTCAGCAGGGCGCTGGGACGTACGTCGGCGGGGAAGACGCTGATGTCGAAGATCTCCGCCCGTCCGATGAGCCCGCGCACCGGCAGGAACAGCGCGGCGCCGACGGCGAGTCCGAGGAGCGCGCCGACCAGCGACTCGCCGGCCGCGATCCGCCGCACCATCCGGCTGTCGGCGCCGACCAGGCGCAGCGCGGCCAGCCGGCGGTCCCGGCGTTCGCCGCCGAAGCGAACCGAGGTGGCGATGAAGACCCAGACCGGGAACAGCAGCACCACACAGATGACGACCACCAGCAGCAGCAGTACCGCGTCCAGCGGCTCCGGTTCGCCCACCTCGTCGAACCGGTCGACCCGCGCCACGCCGCTCCCGGACTGGGAGAGGGTGTCACTGCCCGCCAGGAAGGTGAGTTCCTTCGGGCCGAGCAGTCCCTCGTCACCGATGGTGCCGGTGATCCGGTGGGGGAGCCGCTCCCTGAGGAGCTCGCCCTCCGGGGAGGCGAGCAACTCCCCCAGCGCCGGTGAGACGACCATCTCGCCGGGAGCGGGCAGCCGCTCCACGCCCGGCGGGACCGGCGGGTTGCCCCCCTCCGGCTCGATGTACCGGCCGCGGACGCCATCGCCGCGGAACTCGGTGTCGCTCCAGGTGTAGAGAGCGCTGCGGTCGGAACGCTCGACCTGTCCGAAACCGAAGTTCTCCCGGGCCTCCCCGCGTGCCTCGCGGGCCCCCAGCATGTTCGGCACGGAGGCCGCGACCATCAGCACGGCGACGCCGAGGCCGACACCGACGGCCGTGAGCACGGTGCGCACCCAGCCCTCGCGGCCCCCGGCCAGCGCGAAGCGGACGCCCATCGCCAGGTCGGCCGCCCAGCGGGCCGCGCCCGACGGGCCGGCGGGCCGTGCGGGCTCCGGGACGGGCCCGGGGGCGGGCTCCGGACCGGGGGACGCCTGCGGCGTTCTGGAGTCCAGTGCGCTCACAGGGCGCCCGCCATGTCGCGCACCCTGCCGTCACGGACGACGATCTCGCGGTCGGAGTACGCGGCGACCCGGGCCTCGTGGGTGACCAGTACGACCGCCGCGCCGGTGTCCCGCGCGGCGTCGGTCAGCAGCTGCATCACCCGCTCGCCGTTGAGGGAGTCCAGCGCGCCGGTCGGTTCGTCGGCGAAGACCACGCGCGGCCCGGTGACCAGGGCCCGGGCTACGGCGACGCGCTGCCCCTGACCTCCGGAGACCTGCCCGGGGCGGTGGTGGCGCACATCGTCCACCTCCAGCCGCTCCAGCCACCCGGAGGCCCGCTTCTCGGCCTCCCTGCGGCCCATGCCGGTCAGCCGCAGCGGCAGGGCGACGTTCTCGGTGCAGGTCAGTTCGGGCACGAGCTGGCCGAACTGGAAGATGAAGCCGAACTCCGAGCGGCGCAGGGCGCTGCGCTCGGCGTCGGACATGGCCGACAGCTCGCGTTCCCGGTAGTGGACGGTGCCGGAGTCGGGCCGGATGATCCCGGCCAGACAGTGCAGCAGGGTGGACTTGCCGGAACCGGAGGGGCCCATCACCGCGACGACCTCACCGGGGCGGACGGAGAAGTCCGCTCCGTCCAGGGCGGGGGTGGGGCCGTAGGACTTGCGCAGTCCGGCGGCGTTCAGCAGCGGGTCGGCGGTGGTCATCCGCGTACCTCCCGGGCGAGTTGGTCGAGGCGCGCGGCGGTCAGCTCCAGCCAGCGCAGATCGGCTTCGAGGTGGAACAGTGCGTGGTCGCAGATGAGCTGGTCGGCCAGGTCGCCGTTCTTCTTGCGCTGCGTCAGCTCCCGCATCAGGCGCAGGTGTTCGGCGCGCTGGACGTCCAGCAGCTCCCCCGCGTCGCGCCCGGTCAGCAGGGCGAGGACGACCTTGGTGTAGAGGGTGGACTGGAGGTACGGCTCGGGCTTCTCGGGCCGGCCGAGCCATCCGGCGACGTCGGTGATCCCGGCGTCGGTGATGGCGTAGCGCTTGCGCTCGGGACCTTCTCCGGGCTCGACGCCCTCGACCTCCACCAGGCCGTTCTTCAGCAGCCGGGACATGGTCGAGTAGACCTGCCCGTAGTGGAGCGGGCGGTCGTGGCCGAAGCGCTCGTCGAAGGCGCGCTTGAGGTCGTAGCCGTGGCGGGGCCCGGATTCGAGGAGCCCGAGCAGGGTGTGGCCGATGGACATGCCGAGAACTGTACACCACGTGTATACACACGATGTATACACGTGGCGCATACGCCGGTTCGCGGGCCCCCGCCCGTGCCGTTTCCGGGTCCGGGTCCGGGTCCGGCGGAGCGAGGGCGGGAGCGGGGGCGGGCTGAAACAGGCGGTTCGGACTACTCCTCCGAGCGCGGCGGGCGGCCCCGGCGCGGGTGGGGACGGGCCTCGCGGGGCATGCGCCCCGCCTCGGCCAGGGCCTTGCGCAGCAGGTGGTCGACCTGGGCGTTGGTGCTGCGCAGCTCGTCCGCCGCCCACTTCGCGAGCGCGTCGTGGACGGCGGGGTCCAGCCGCAGCAGCATCTGCCGGCGTTCGCGCCGGGGCCGCCGCGGCCGCTCCTGCTCGGGGCCGCCGCCCTCCGGCGGCCCCTCCGGCCGGGCGCTCACTGGTAGAGCGACCCCGTGTTGAGGACCGGCTGCGGGGAGCGATCGCCGCAGAGCACCACCAGCAGATTGCTCACCATGGCGGCCTTGCGCTCCTCGTCCAGCTCGACGAAGTCCTGGGAGGCGATCCGCTCCACGGCGTCCTCGACCATGCCGCAGGCCCCCTCCACGATGGTCCGGCGTGCCGCGACCACGGCGCCCGCCTGCTGGCGCTGGAGCATCGCGGCGGCGATCTCGGGGGCGTACGCCAGGTGCGTGAAGCGCGACTCGACGATCCGCACGCCCGCCGCCCGCACCCGGGCGGTCAGTTCGACGGCGAGCTTCTCGGTGACCTCCTCGGCGTTGCCGCGCAGCGACAGGCCGTCCTCGTCGTAGGCGTCGTAGGGGTACTCGATGGCGATGTGCCGCACGGCCGCCTCGGTCTGGGTGGAGACGAACTCCACGAAGTCGTCCACCTCGAAGGTGGCCTGGGCGGTGTCCTCCACCTGCCAGACGACGACGGCCGCCAGCTCGACCGGGTTGCCGTAGGCGTCGTTGACCTTGAGGATCGCCGTCTCGTGGTTGCGCACCCGGGTGGAGACCTTCTTGCGGGTGGTCAGCGGGTTCACCCAGCGCAGGCCGTCCTTGCGGATGGTGCCGGTGTAGCGCCCGAAGAGCTGGACGACCCGGGCCTCCCCCGGCGCGACCATGTTGAGGCCGGCCATGGCGAAGACCGAGCCGATCATCAGCAGCACCCCCGCGACGACCAGCGTCACCCCGAGGCCGCGCACGCCGTCCTCGACGAGCAGCGCGCCTCCCACCACGGCGCCGGCCCCGGCCAGCAGGCCCAGCAGGCCCAGCAGCAGGGCGAGTCCGCCGGGGACGGAGTGCGCGGGCCTCTCGCGCACCTGCGGGGCGGGCATCTCGGGAAGTTCTCCGGCGGCCTGCTCGGCCTGCGCGGCCTGTGCGGCCCGCTCGGTCTCAACGGACATGGCGGTCCCCCGTCTCCATGAAGCTGATCTCTATCAAAGTGATAGCACTTTATCGCGGTGCCGCACCACACGGAAGAGCAAGGTGCGAAAACACCCGGGCGCCGCCCTACGGCGGCACCCGGGCGTGGGAACCGTGCGCCCGGCGCGATCTACCGCTCCCCGCCCTCCCCCGGGCTCGAAGGCGGCTCGGTCCCGGGCGACTTGGGCGACCTGGGCGCCTCGACGGCCGGCGGCGGCACGGCGGACGACGGTTCGGCGGTTCCGGCCGGCACCGCATGGGCCGCCGCGTACGACTTCATGGAGACGACGACGGACTTGAGCACCGCCACCAGCGGCACCGCCGTCACCGCGCCGGGGATGCCCGCGATCAGACTGCCCCCGGTCACCGCCAGCACCACGCCCAGGGGGTGCACCCGCACCAGCCGGCCGAGGATGAGCGGCTGGAGCACATGCCCCTCCAGTTGCTGCACGGCCAGCACGACCGCCAGGACGAGCAGGGCGGAGACCACGCCGTTGGCCACGAACGCCACGACCACCGCCAGCGCTCCGGAGACCACCGCACCGACGATGGGGACGAAGGAGAACAGGAAGATGAACACGGCCAGCGGCACGGCCATCGGCACGTCCAGGAAGTACAGCCCGATGCCGATGAAGAAACCGTCGATGAAGGCCACCAGCACCGTGCCGCGCACATAGCTGGTGAGCGTCATCCACGCCCTGGGCCCGGCGCCCGCCACGGCGTCGCGGGCGGCCCGGGGCGCGAAGTTCAGCGACCAGTTCCACACGTTCCGGCCGTCGTAGAGCAGGAAGATCGTCACGAACATCGCCAGCACCGCGCCGGAGAAGAACTCCAGGACCACGGTCACGCCCTGGAGCCCCGCGCTGGTGATCTCCTGGCTGTTGCTGCCGAGCCAGTCGTTGAGGCCGTCGGCGATGTTGTTGATCTGCGCCTCGGTGACGTGGAAGGGGCTGTTGAGCAGCCAGGTCTTCAGCTCGTCGATACCCTCCTGGACCTGCCTGGTGAGATCGTCGAGGTTCTCCAGGACCTGCCAGACCACGAACCAGCCCACCAGGCCCAGCATCGCCACGCCCGTCACGAAGGTGATCGCGGCGGACAGTCCGCGCCCTATCCCCAGCCGCCGCAGCCTGGCGGCCGTCGGCTGGAGCAGCGCGGTCAGCAGCAGGCCGATGGTGAAGGCGAGGACGACCAGGCTGATGGCGCTGATCACCTTCATCAGGACGTAGATGACCCCGGCCAGGACCAGCAGCCGCCACCCGGCCTCGGCCGCCACCCTCACCCCCCACGGCACCATGGCCGCGGCCGGGGGCGACTGGAGGGGGGCGGGGGCCGAGTCGCCCGGCGGCGGGCCGGCGGGGGGTGGGGGCGGCACCGGCCCGTCGGGGCCGTCCTTCTCCTCGGCGCGTGCCAGCCGCTCGGACAGCCGGGTGGCGGCACGCGACACCCCCGCCTTAAGACTTCGAAGTCCCGACATGCCGCTTCCTTCGCCCCCGGTGTTCTGTTCGACCGGACCCAGTATGGCCGGTTCCGCCCCGATCCGGCGTGCCCGCCGCATCGGCCCGTCCCATATGGGGACGACGCTGTTGGGGTAAAGGGTTGCTCCTTTGCCGACATGCCAAACCCCCCGCCGGGGGGCGGGGGGTTCGGGGCGGGAGCCGGGGCGGCTCCGCGCGAGGACTTCGGTACCGGCTCAGTACCAGTGGTTGGCCTGCCAGAACTCCCAGGCGCCGCAGGGGCTGCCGTAGCGGTCGTTCATGTAGTTCAGGCCCCACTTGATCTGGGTGGCCGGGTTGGTCTGCCAGTCGGCCCCGGCCGAGGCCATCTTGGAGCCGGGCAGTGCCTGGACGAGGCCGTACGCGCCGGAGGACGGGTTCTGGGCCTTGTAGTTCCAGCCGCTCTCGCGCTCGACGATGTTGGAGAAGCACTGGAACTGGCCCGCGCCCACGATCTGCTGGGCCATCGCCTTGACCTCGGCGACGGTGTAGGAGCTCTGCACCGCGAAGTCGGTGCGCTCCGCGGAGCGGCTGGCGGCCTGCTGCCGGGCCTCCTCCCGCTTCTTCGCCTCCTCGGCGGCCTTGGCGGCCTTCTCGGCCGCCTCCCTCTTGGCCTGGGCGTCCTTGGCCGCCTGTTTGCGGGCCGCCTCCTCGGCGGCCTTCTTCGCCGCGGCGTCGGCCGCGGCGACCGCGTTGTCCGCCTGCTGTGTGAGGGAAGCGGTCTGGGCCTGCTGGCCTGCGGGTATGTCGGCGAGGAGCGTCGCGTCAGCGGCAGTGGCCTCGACCGGTTCGGTCGTTCCCTGCTCACTGCCCGAGGCCACACCGACGACGGCGCCGACGGTGGTGACCGCGGTGGCGGACGCCACGGCGAACCCCCGGACCGAGATCCGAGTCACACGGTTTCCTTCCACACTGCCCGCTCAGGTGACCCCGCGGGCGCAATCGTGCCCCTGACTCGGGCCTCCCCACGTACTGGCCACGGGAGGCGCTGGCCCGGCCGGGCCCTTCCCACAGGGGAGGGGCCGCGTGGTGCTTCGGGCGGCATACGGCGCGCTGCTGTTGACTTGTGGGTCCGCGCCGGATGGTGCGGACGGTGTTCGTGTGCCGTATGCGGGGCCTGACAGGACCCACACACTGCCGGAGACGGAACCGTGGATGCAATTCTGTGACACGTGGGAAAGCTCACATTCCGTTTCGCCGACCGGTTGGACGGAAAAGGGCGCGCGAAAAGCCCCGCACGGCTAGGCTGCTGCGCTTCGCCGCGCGGGGCCGTTCGCAGAACGCCTCAGATCCGGCCGTCCTCCAGCATTTCGGTCACCAGCGCCGCGATCGGCGACCGCTCGGACCGGGTGAGGGTGATGTGCGCGAAGAGCGGGTGGCCCTTGAGCCGTTCGACCACCGCGGCCACCCCGTCGTACCGCCCCACGCGCAGGTTGTCGCGCTGGGCGACGTCGTGGGTGAGGACGACCCGGGAGCCCTGCCCGATCCTGGAGAGGACCGTCAGCAGTACGTTCCGCTCCAGCGACTGGGCCTCGTCGACGATCACGAAGGCGTCGTGCAGGGAACGGCCGCGGATGTGCGTGAGCGGCAGCACCTCCAGCATGCCGCGGGCCGTGATCTCCTCGACCACCTCACGTGTCGTCACCGCCGAGAGGGTGTCGAAGACCGCCTGCGCCCAGGGGTTCATCTTCTCGTCGGCGGTGCCCGGCAGATAGCCCAGGTCCTGGCCGCCGACCGCGTACAGCGGCCGGAACACCATCACCTTGCTGTGCTGCCGCCTCTCCAGCACGGCCTCCAGTCCGGCGCACAGCGCCAGCGCGGACTTGCCGGTGCCGGCCCGGCCGCCCATCGAGACGATGCCGACCTGCGGGTCGAGCAGCAGGTCCAGCGCGATGCGCTGCTCGGCACTGCGCCCGTGGATGCCGAACGCCTCGCTGTCACCGCGCACCAGCCTGACCCGCCCCTCGGGCGTGACCCTGCCCAGGGCCCTGCCGCGCTCGGACTGCAGGACCAGGCCGGTGTGCACGGGCAGTTCGGCCGCCTCGGGCACGTACACGCTCTCCGCGGCGAAGAGTTCGTCCACGTCCTCGGCCGCCAGGGCGAGTTCGGTCATCCCCGTCCAGCCGGACTCGGTGACGGCCAGCTCGGCCCGGTACTCCTCGGCCAGCAGGCCGACGGAGGAGGCCTTGATGCGCAGCGGCAGGTCCTTGGAGACGACCGTGACGTCGTACCCCTCGGCCTGGAGGTTCCTGGCCACCGCCAGGATGCGCGAGTCGTTGTCGAGCGGCCGGCCGTGGTCCCCGCGCATGGTGGAGGGCAGCACCGCCGGATCCGAGTGGTTGAGCTCGACCCTGAGCGTGCCGCCCAGCTCGCCGATCGGGATCGGGGCGTCCAGCCGCCCGTGCAGTACGCGGTACTCGTCCAGCCGTCTGAGGGCCTGGCGGGCGAAGTAGCCCAGCTCCGGATGGTGGCGCTTGGCCTCCAACTCCGTGACCACGACCACCGGGAGCACGACCTCGTGCTCGTCGAAGCGGGTCATGGCCGCCGGGTCGGCGAGCAGGACGCTGGTGTCGATGACGTAGGTGCGCCGGTCTTCCCGGCGCTTGGTGCTGGTCACCACGGATGGACCTACCCCCTCGGAAGAGGTCGGGGTGCGACGGCGTCGCGGGGGATGAGGCCGGGTTCCGGTCCCGTACACGGGCCGGGCACCGGCCCTCCGCCGCGTCCTCGCGTGCGTCTGCCCGCACGGTCGTCCGTGGTGTGCAAGGGGCCTCCCGGGGCCGCCTCCCTGCGCCGGGAGCCGGCCTGGAGGGGATATTCCCTGCCGGGGCCGCCGCCATGCCCCGGCATATGCCTACGGTGCGATGAACGGCCGGTGTCCTCCTTTCGGGGGACACCGGCCGCGGCCGGGTACCGCGTCCGTCAGGAGCCGTAGCGGCGGTGGCGGGCCGCGTAGTCGCGCAGGGCGCGCAGGAAGTCCACCTTCCGGAAGGCGGGCCAGAACACGTCGCAGAAGTAGTACTCGGAGTGGGCGCTCTGCCAGAGCATGAAGCCCGACAGCCGCTGCTCGCCGCTGGTGCGGATCACCAGGTCCGGGTCGGGCTGCCCGCGCGTGTACAGGTGCTCGGCGATGTCCTCCAGGGCGAGGTCCTCCGCGAGCTCCTCCAGGGTCGCGCCCCGCGCGGCCCGGTCGGCGAGCAGGGAGCGCACCGCGTCCACGATCTCCTGCCGGCCGCCGTAGCCGACGGCGACGTTGACGAGGATCCCCGGGTTGCCCCGGGTGCTCTCCTCCGCGTCCTTCAGCACGCGCTGGGTGTGGTCGGGCAGCAGGTCCGGCGTGCCGACGTGGTGCACCCGCCAGCGGCCGTCCGAGGCCAGGTCGCGCACCGCGTCCTCGATGATGCCCAGCAGCGGCCTGAGCTCCTCGGCCGGCCGGCTGAGGTTGTCCGTGGACAGCAGCCACAGGGTGACCACCTCGACGTCCGTCTCGGCGCACCAGCCCAGCATCTCGCGGATCTTCTCGGCCCCCGCCTGGTGGCCCTGCTCGGTCGTGCCGCCGGAGGCGCGCGCCCAGCGGCGGTTGCCGTCGAGGATGACGCCGATGTGCTTGGGCACCTGCTCGTGGTCGAGACGCCCTTCCACCCGGTGGGCGTAGAGCCTGTAGACCAGGCGGCGCAGCCACCGGGGATACCGGGTGCGTCCCCGGGAAGATTGCAGCATCGGTTTGTTCAGCCCCTCCATGCGGATCCCGAGCGCCAGATCCTGTCCGGTCGCGTCCTCGCGGAACGGCCCGCGGCGCCCTGCGGCCCTCTCCCCCGCCAATGCGCTCTCGCCCGGGCGGACCCGGGAGGGATGTGGGGGATACCGCGGCTCGCGCCCGGCCGGGGCGGGCCGCGAAGAACCGGACGGACAGGTCCTCAGCACCTTACTGCCACGCCGTACGGCCGCACGAGCCGGGAATGTCACAGAACGGCGATAAGACAGTGATAGGCAGGGCGCATGAACGACACACCCCCCTACCGTCCGGACGGCTCCCGCTACGGCACCATGCGCTACCGCCGCTCCGGACGCAGCGGACTGCTGCTCCCGGAGATCTCGCTCGGCCTGTGGCACAACTTCGGCGACGACCGGCCGCTGGAGGTCCAGCGGGCGATCCTGCGCCGCGCCTTCGACCTGGGTGTCACCCACTTCGACCTGGCCAACAACTACGGCCCGCCGCCCGGAGCGGCCGAGGCCGGCTTCGGCCGCCTGCTCGCCCGTGACTTCCGCCCCTACCGCGACGAGCTGGTGATCTCCACCAAGGCGGGCTACCTGATGCGCCCCGGGCCGTACGGCGAGTGGGGTTCGCGCAAGTACCTGCTGTCCTCCCTGGACGCCTCGCTCAGGCGCATGGGCCTGGAGTACGTCGACGTCTTCTACTCGCACCGCTACGACCCCGAGACCCCGCTGGAGGAGACGATGGGCGCGCTGGCGTCCGCCGTCCACCAGGGCAAGGCGCTGTACGTGGGCCTCTCCTCCTACAGCGCGCGGCGTACGCGCGAGGCGGCGCGGATCCTGCGCGAGATGGGGGTGCGGCCGCTGATCCACCAGCCGTCCTACTCCATGATCAACCGCTGGACGGAGGACGACCGCCTGCTGGACACGCTGGAGGCGGAGGGCATGGGCTGCATCTCCTTCGCCCCGCTGGCCCAGGGGCTGCTCACCGACAAGTACCTGGGCGGCGTCCCGGAGGACTCCCGCGCGGCCCGGGGCACCTCCCTGGACCCGGGCCTGCTGACCGAGGAGGTCGTCGGACGGCTGCGCGCCCTGGCCGCCATCGCCGAGCGGCGCGGCCAGACCCTGGCCCAGCTCGCGCTGAGCTGGGTGCTGCGGGATCCGCGGATGACGTCGGCGCTGATCGGCGCGAGCAGCGTGGCGCAGCTGGAGGCGAACGTGGCGGCGGTGCGCAGCCCGGAGCTGACCGAGGAGGAGCTGGCGGAGATCGACACCTACGCGGTCTCGGCACCCGGCGCGAACATCTGGGCCCTCAGCAGCGAGGGCTAGCGAGGGCCGGGGGCCGCCGCGGCTGGGGCGGGGGTGGGGCGGACCGGGAGGGGCCGGACGCGAAGCGGGCCGGTCCGTGGGGGGGGTACGGACCGGCCCGAGGGGGGGTTTCCACCATAGCCCCTGTCGCGCCGCGCCGCGCGCAGCCGCGACCCGGTTCACACGGTCAGTCCCCCCGCCAGCAGACCCACGAGGGCCCCCGCCACCATGAACGGCCCGAACGGGATCGCGCTCCCGCGGCTCGCGCCTCTCAGCACCATCAGTCCGATCCCGTAGACCGCGCCGAACAGGAGACCGCCGAACGCCCCGGCGAAGAGGATGTCCCACCCGTACCAGCCGAGCACGACGCCGAGGGAGAGCGCCAGCTTCACATCGCCGAAACCCATCCCATCGGGGTTGATCAGGAAGAGCACGAAGTAGAAACCGCCGAGAAGGAGGCCCCCGAGCAGCGCGGTGGACCATGCCCCGGCGTGCGCGGGCACCAGTGCGGCGGCACCCAGCAGTACGGTCACCGCGGCGGCGAGGGGCAGTGTCAGGTGGTCGGGCAGCCGGTGGACCCTGCGGTCCACGACGGCCAGCAGGACCGCGACCGGTGTGAACAGCAGCCATACGGCGAGTTCCGGGCGGAAGCCGGTGGCCGCGGCGAGCGACGCGCAGGCGAGCGCCGTGACGGCGGGCACACCGGGGGACGGCGCGAGGTCCCCGGTCCGGTCGTCGGCCCGGCCGCCGGTCCGGTCGCCGGCGCCCACCGGTACGGTCACCGCGCAGGTCGCGCACCGTGCGCCGCCGAGCCATCCGCGCGCGGGACCCGCGAAGGGGTGCCCCGCCGTACAGGCGGCCCGCCACGGCTTTCCCGGCTCGACGGACAACCGGTACGCGGCGCGCGGAACGAGGAGCCCCGTCAGGAGACCCCACAGGGCGGCGGCGGTGATCAGAGTGGCGTACACGCGGCCGACTCTAGAACCGAGCGGTCGGCCGGTCATGGGCCCAGGGGCCCACTTCCAGGCTCCGGGCCTCCGGTCGGCCGGGCACTGTCTCTCCGGGAGCGGACGCACCGCCGTCTCCGCCCACCTGACGGTCCACGGCTTCCGCTACGGTCGGGGGCCATGGCGAAATGGCGGAACGGCACGGGCAGGTTGACGGTGGCGGGGCGGGACGGGGAGGCGATCCCCCTGGAGATCGCGGCTTCCTACCGGACCCGTGCCCGGGGCCTGCTCGGCCGGAACGGTGTCGAGGGGGCGATACTGCTCACCCCCTGCGCGAGCGTGCACACCTTCGGAATGCGCTTCACGATCGACGTGGCCTACCTGGACAAAGGGCTGAACGTCATCGCCGTACGGACGATGAAGCCGGGACGGCTCGGTTCGCCCCGGTTGCGTTCCCGCCATGTGCTGGAGACGGAGGCCGGGGCGATGGAGCGGTGGGGCATACGCCCGGGGGCCCGGCTGCGCGTCGAGGCCTGACGCGGCGCCTCCCGTTTCCGTCGCTCGGGCCGGGCGGCCCTCACCGCGAGCCGGTTGGAGCGGACGGTGTCCGCTCCAACCGGCTCGCGGTGGGCGTCGGTTCGGGGGCTACTCCCCGCCGCGCGGGAAGGAGATCTCCACACGGCGGTTCTTCTTGCGGCCTTCCTCGGTGCTGTTGTCGGCGATCGGGTACTGCTCGCCGTAACCGCGGACCTCGTAGGTGACGGACGAGTCGAGATCCTTGGCCAGCATCTTGTGCACCGCGTTGGCACGCTTCCGGGAGAGCACGTCGCCGTGCGCGGAGGAACCGAGGTTGTCGGTGAAGCCGAAGATCCGGACCTTGGTCGCCCCGTGCTCCTTGACCTCGGCGGCCACCTCGGCGATACGGGACTTCGCCTCGCTGCTCAGAACCGCACTGTCCTTGCCGAAGAGGACCTCGGACTGCAGCGCGAGCTTGATGTCCTCGTTGGTGTCCTCGCGGCGCTCCTCACCGTCGAGGTCCTCGACGACGGACTTGATGTCGAGAACCTTGGGTTCGGCGAGTGTGGCCCCCTCGGCGAGTTTCAGATCCGGGTCGGCGGCATCGACCTCGACGGGAACGGAGGCCGATGCCGACGGGTACGGGTCGTCCTCGTCCGCGGCTGCGTACGGGGCCTCGGCCATACCGAACGCGAGGATTCCGGTGAGAGCGACCGCGACCGCGCCCCTGCGGGGCCGCCCGCGGCGGGAGTTGACGGCACTCATCAGGAGATCTCAATCGGTGCGTTGGGGAAGCCGGGGAACTGGAGACTGACCTCGGTGGTGTCCGAGGGGGGCGCCGGGAACTGGGCGAAGAAGGGGAGGCTCGCGTCGGGCTTGATATAGGGCTCGAAGGAGGTGGTGGTGAGCGGCCGGTTGTCAGTGTCTCGCAAGACGTAGTAGCGCTTCTTCTCCTTCGAGTCCACCAGTGTCATAGCCGCTATGGAACGCTGGGTCGCCGCCACGGCCTTCTCCGGACCACTCCACGTAACAGGAATCGAGTACCCCTGAGAGCTGGTGTTCTTGAACTGACCGCTTACAGTCAGAAAGCCACCCCCGTCTCGCTTCACCTCGTGGACGATCATCTCGATGCCCTTGTCGCCCTCGAGTGTCGCGATCACCTTGCTGGTGTCCGGCAGGGTCTTGCCTTCGCCCTCGCCGCCCTTCTCCCCGCCCTGGTTCTCACTCGATGCCGACGGGCTCCCGTCCTTCTCCTTCGCGCTTTCGTCGCCACCACAGGCCGCGGCGGAAACGGTCAACGCCGCGGCCAGCAGGGCCGCCACCCCGGACCGGCGCAGCTTCCCAGTTTTCCAAGTTCCCATGAGATGTTTTCCTTTGCGCTCGTTCGCGGTCAGCTCTCGGACAGCCGGACGCTGAAGAGGTCTGCCATATCCGGAAGGAAGTCCAGGTTCTCCGGGTCGATGACCCAGTCCCTGCCGTCGCAGTCGATCCTGCCCGGGGACGGTTTGCGCTCCTCGCCCTCGTCGGGCTCGTCACCGCCCCCGCCCTCGTCATCGCTGGGTTTGAACCGGCAGCGCGGCTCGACGACGGCCGTGGCCGTCGCCTTCGCGTGCTTGCCGTCCGTGCCGGGGATGATGCTCTCCCCCATCGATTCCCGGGACTCCACCTCGACCGTGAAACCCCAACGGCTTCCCGGAAGCGGCCGGCAGGAGAATCCGCCGGCGTCCGTCCTGGCCTCGTTCAGACCGGCGAAGCGCCTGGCGGCGTCACACCCGCTCCTCGTCCCGGGAGCGTTCCCGTTGACGAGGTCGTCCAGGTAGTCGCCGTCGAGGATGTTCTCCAGGAAGCCGTCCCTGAGCTGGTTCCTGGAGTCCTTGGCGGCCGCCAGAGCGGCGGCGTCCGCCGCCGTCTGCGCGCCGTTTCGGTTCACATCGGCCTGACCGAACGCGAAGAACGCGAACGCGAGGAAGAGCAGACCGACCACCGCTGTGATGTACAGCGGTGCGGCCTGCCCCTCCTCGCGATAGACGCCTCGCATCAGCCGCCGTTGTTCAGAACCTCGTTGATCTTCTCGGTGAACTTGGACGAAATCGTCTCGCCCATCTTGGTGTTCATCAGCGCGACGACGATCGCCACGACCAGGATGGTGATGCCCACGTACTCGATCGCGCCCTGGCCCTTGTCCCCGCGAGCCCGCATCTTCTCGGCGCGCGTGTTGGCCCAGTGACCGACGTAGACCTTGGCGTTGGCGGCGGCCTTGAGCGCGGTGTCCTTCATCATGGTGTTCCCCTCCCGTTTCGGCCGACCGGCGTCCGTCCGGCCGCGTGGCGTGCGAAGTCTCCGAGCCGCTCGCGTTTCCGGCGCTCTCCCGGCCGGTCTCGCTGGCGACATGGGAAACATACGGCGGCACACCCCCCGCGCACATGGGCCCCAGGGCCCAACTACGGGCCCAGAGCGGGGATTGGGCCCCCGCCGCCTCCGGACGGGACGCTGCCGCGCCCGGCCCGGGCGGGGCTTCCACATCGTTCACGGCTCGCTCAGCCACGGTCGGCCGACCCCCCTCGTGCGACACCGTGCCAGATGGCGATGGCCTCGCCCCGGCTTCCGGCGTTCAGCTTTGAAAAGATCCGGTTTATGTGGTTCTTGACCGTCTTCTGGCTGATGAAGCAGGTGGCGGCGATCTGCTGGTTGGTCATCCCCGACGCGATCAGGTCCATCACCTCCACCTCCCGCTGACTCAGTCGGTCAAGCACCTCCACGGCTCCGGGAGCGGGGGAAGCATATCCCACCTGTTGTTGCGTAAGCAAAGATTCATTACCGGTGCGCCGCTCCTGCGACTCCTGCCGTGTATAGGTGTTTTGCGACCTCTGGGGCGGCACCTGAAGGGTCTCCCCATGTGTCCCGTGTGCGGTTGCAGAGAACGTGCTCAGCTGCGTTGACGGTCCGCCCCGGTCCTCGAAGGCCGTCCCCAGGCCGTCCGGCAGCGGCCCCGCCCCACCGGCCGATCCCTCCCGCAAAGTTTCCAGCAGCGCGCTGGAGGCCGTCGGTGTGAAGTGGGAGCGTCCGTCCTTGATGTCCCGCACCGCGGTGACGAGCTGGTCCGCCGTGAACTCGCCGTGGACGAGGTAGCCGACCGCTCCCAGACGCAGGGCCTCGTGGACGATCTCGGCCTCCCTGCTGTACGTCAGCATCATCACGGGGGCGATGCGCGCGAGGTACGGGAGTATGGAGATGCCGTCCACGCCCGGCATCCGCACATCGAGCAGCACCACGTCGGGACGGTGCAGCGTCACGGCCTCGTACGCCTGGTGTCCGTCGGCCGCCTCCGCCACGACCCGCAGGTCGTCCCGGCCGGAGAGCAGGACTCCCAGCCCCGCCCGCACCACGGGGTTGTCGTCCGCCACGACCACCCTCAGCGGTTCTCCGGGCCCGGCGGCGGGAACCGGAAAGGCCGGTGCCCCGGCGGGCTCCGCCCCCGTCCGGACGGGGTGCGGGGTGCCGGCGGGCGGGTTCGGCGGGTGCTGTGGGGCCGGCCGGTGCGCCGGCCACCGCTCGGGCGCACGGAAGGTGTCGTCATCCAACGTGTACGGCCTCCTTTCTGGGAGTACGGGGCCTGTCCGAGGGGACCGGGGCCCTCCACGGGCGAGGCCGCGGGTACGGCCTGTGTACGGATGTCACCGGTCGGCCTCCCTCGCCCGGCCCGGTGTGCCGGGCCGGGCCGGTAGCGCGGAGAGCGGCCGCGCGCCGCCGAACGCCCCGGCGGGCCCGGCTCCCGGCTCGCCCTCCCGCGGGGCCGGGTGTGTGCCCAGCGCGGCGACGGGCAGTTCCAGACGTACCTCGGTCCCCTTCGCCCGCCCCTTGCCGATGCGGATGCGGGCTCCGATGGAGGCCGCGCGCTCGACCATGCCGACCAGGCCGAAGTGGCCCGCCCGCCTGAGGTCTTCGAGGGTGGTGCCCGGGGGCAGGCCCCGCCCGTCGTCGTACACGCTCATCCGCAGGACACCGTCCACGATGCCCGCCGACACGTCCACACGGCCGGGGGCCGCGTGCCGCTGGGCGTTCTCCATCGCCTCGGAGACGATGGAGAGCAGTTGCCTGGCCACCGCGTGCGGGACCGGCGGCAACGAGGCCGTGCCCAGGGGGCGGTACGTGGCGCGCAGGCCGTGGCGTCGCTCGAAGTCCTTCACCCGGGAGGCGAGTTCGCCCGCCATGTCGGTGCCGCCGTCCAGGCCGGACTCCCGGCGCAGGTCCGACAGCAGTTCACGGGATTCCGCGGCGGCGCGCCGGGCGGCACGGGAAACCAGCTCCGCCTGTTCCTTGACCACTCCGGGGTCCGGGCGGTCGGCCGACCGGGCGAGTCCGTCGGCGGCCAGGGCGAGTCCGTGCAGGGTCTTGGCCACCGAGTCGTGCATCTCCCGGGCGAGCCGGGAGCGCTCCTGCTCCACCGCCTCGCTGACGGCGAGGCGGGCCCGGGTCTCGACCAGTGCCTGGGAGGCCACGCCGAAGCCGAGGAGGAGTCCTCTCAGGGAGCTGCCGGCCGCACCGGCCAGTACGCAGAGCCCCGTGATCAGCAGGATCGAGGCGTCCATCTCGACCCTGGCGTCGACCGCGCACGCGGCAGCGAGCAGCAGCGACTGGAGTGCCGCGAAGACGGCGGCGCCACGCCAGCCGTACACCAGGCCGGCCAGCAGGGGGGTGCAGATGGTGACGTAGGCGAGGGTGGAGTTGGGGGAGGCGGTGAAGAGGAGCATCGCGCCGAAGAGCATGTCGGCGCCGAGCAGTGAGGGGTGTCTGAGCAGCACCGGCCCGAAGCGCTCCCAGTCCCGCAGCAGCAGGTACGACACCATGACGGTGACGAGTACGGCGGAACCGACGAGCCAGGCTCCCGGGCTCCCCCTGACCCCGCTGAGCGCGAAGGGCGTGGCGAGCGCGGTCATGGCCAGCCGGAAGCCGAAGAGCTGGCGGCAGAGGGCGGACAGCGCGCTCACCTGGATCGGCAGTGTCGGTGCGGTGCCGCTCACACGCCGGTGCGGGCCGCCGGCCGGTATCGTCCCGGCTCCCGCCCCCGGCAGCATCCGCGAGATCAACTCCCTTCGCACCTCCTTCCGCACCTCCTTCCGGGTCCCTTCGCCCCTGCCTCCGGTCCGCCGCCCTGCCGCCCGCTCAGCCTCCGAGCAGGTCGTTGAAGTCGATGCCGGAGGCGTAGTAGAAGCCGACTCCGATGAGGAGCATCGTTCCGGGCAGCATGAAGCTGGTGACGATGAGCGTGGACTTGGGGACGGCCTTGGCGGCCTTGCGCCGGGCGTTCTGCGCGTCGGTGCGGCGCATGTCGTTGGCGATCTGGATGAGGGTGTCGACGATCGGGGCGCCGAGTTCCTCTCCCTGCTGGAGGGCGGAGACGAACATGGAGACCTGCTCCGACTCGTTCCGCCTGCGCAGTTGCTCGAACGCCTCCCGGCGGCTCACGCCCATGTCCATCTGGCGCAGTGTGATGCGCAGTTCGTCGGACCAGGGGCCCTCGTACTTCTCCGACACCCGTTCCAGTGCCTGCCGGAAGCCGAGGCCCGCGGACACCACGACGGCGAGGACGTCCAGGAAGTCGGGGAGGGTGCGCTCGATGTCGTCCCGGCGCCGGCCGATGGCGGACCGGATGGTGACGTCGGTCCAGAAGAAGCCGTAGACCAGGAAGAGCACCGCCAGCATGATCTGGCCGTTCATCAGCATGCTCAGGCTGGTCAGCGAGCCGAGCCCGCCGTACACCGCGAGGCGGGCCGCGTACCGGTCGACCGTCAGGCCGCCGGGGTTTCCGGCCAGGTCCAGCTTGCGGCGCACCTTGTCGACCCGTTTGGGGCCCATCAGGCGCAGCACCCGCGGGGCGTACCTCATGCCCAGCCGGTCGATGGCGGATCCGGCGGCGGTGGTGCGCGAGGCGCCCACCTCCAGGGCCACGGCGAGGTCGGCGGGGAGCCTGGCCTCCTCGCGGTAGAGACGTATGCCGTGGATGGCGCCGTAGACGGCGATTCCTACGGCGGCGGCGAGCAGAAGATCCATGGTGTGTTCCTCCCTTCGGCTTCCGTGGCCTCAGATACGGACGCGGGTGAGACGGTTGATGAGGAAGAAGCCGAGGCCGTAGAGGCAGGAGGCGACGATGACGGCGACCTTCCCGGCGAAGGCGCCGGTCATGTCGTCCAGGGCCCCGGCCCGCATCCCGTTGAGGATCAGCAGGAAACCGAAGCCGAGGACGGGAACGGCGACGGCGGTGACCTTCACCTGGGACAGCAGTGTGGTGACCTCGCGGCGGGTCTCCTTGCGCTCCTCCAGCGTCTCGGTGAGGTTGCGCAGCGAGGAGACGATCGTGCCACCCGCCCGGTTGGACAGGATCAGGGTGGAGACGAGCACGGTCAGTTCACGTGAGGGCAGCCGCTCGGCCAGCTCGTTCAGTGCGTCCTCCAGGGGCCGGCCGACCGCCAGCTGGTCCGCCACCCTCTTGAGCTCCTCACCGGCCGGATCGTCCAGCTCCTCGGCCGCCATCCCGATGGCGGTGCGCAGTGCCAGACCCGCCTGGGTGGCGTTGGCGAGGACCCGGGTCAGTTCCGGGAGCTGGTTGATGAAGGCCTCGGTGCGCTTGCGGATCTGGTAGTTGAGGAAGGCGTTGCCGCCCCAGAGACCGATGAGGGCCGCGAGCAGGCCGAAGAAGGAGGCGAAGACCGCGCCGACGACGAAGTAGACGGCGAGCAGGGAGGCGAGCACGTAGACGAGGTACTCGCCGGGGGTCAGGTCGAGCCCGGTGGTGTTGAGCTTGCGTTCGATGCGCCTGCCCAGTTCGGTCCTGCGCAGCCGCCGGTCGACGCCCTGGAAGCGGCGGTTCCGCCCGACGACGGGTATCTGCCCCGTCTGGGACATCCTCTGGACCAGATACTGCTGCTGGGCCTTTCCCTTGGCGGACACGTGCACGCCCGCGACGGCGAGCACGCAGGCCAGCAGTGTGACGCCTGTCGTCAGGAGGGGGAGGTTGGCCATATCGGACGGGACCTTCTCGGAAAGCGGCGGACCGGGGGACGTTCAGGAGGCGGACTCGCGGACGACCAGCTGGTCGTCCGACTGGGCCACGCCGAAGGCGGCGGGGATCGGCTCGCCCCTCATGTACAGGCGGTCGGCGATCCGCCGGGGCAGCGAATGGTATTCGAATTCGCCGTGGACACGACCGTCACCGGACACCGGCCGGGCGTTGAAACGGCACACCGAGACGATCCGGTAGTCCTCACGGCCCTTGGAGTCGACGACGGCGATCTCGGTGATGCGGCGGGAGCCGTCGGCGTGCCGGGTCAGCTGCACGATGACGTCGAGGGCGCTGTTGATCTGGTCCTTGATCGCCGCGAACGGGATCTCGACCTCCGACATCGACGCCAGGGTCTGCAGGCGCATCAGCGCGTCCTCGGCGCTGTTGGCGTGGACGGTGGCCAGGGAGCCGTCGTGGCCGGTGGACATGGCCTGGAGCATGTCGAGCGTCTCGCCGCCCCGGACCTCACCGACGATGATGCGGTCCGGCCGCATGCGCAGCGAGTTGCGCACCAGGTCGCGGATGCTGATCCGCCCCTTGCCCTCGACGTTGGCGGGCCGGCTCTCCAGGGTGATGACGTGGGACTGCTGGAGCTGGAGTTCGGCGGAGTCCTCGATGGTGATGATGCGCTCCCCGTCGGGGATCAGCCCGGACAGGGCGTTCAGGAGCGTCGTCTTGCCGGTGCCGGTGGCACCGGAGACGATGATGTTGAACCTGGCGCGCACCAGCCCCGAGAGCAGCAGCACCATCTGCTCGTCCAGTGAACCGAGGCCGATCATCTCCTGGAGCGTGAAGGCGCGGGGGAAGCGCCGGATGGTGAGGATCGGGCCGGTGAGGGAGAGCGGCGGGATGATGACGTTGACGCGCTCCCCGGAGGGGAGACGTGCGTCGACCATCGGATTGGCCTCGTCCACACGGCGGTTGACCGTGGAGACGATGCGCTCGATCGTCTGCATCAGCTGCTCGTTCGAGGTGAAGCGCATGGGCAGCAGTTCCAGCCGGCCGCCTCGCTCCACGAACACCTGGTCCGGGCCGTTCACCATGATCTCGCTGACGGAGGCGTCCTCGAGCAGCGGTTCCAGGATGCCCAGGCCGAGGGCCTCGTCCACGACCCGGCGGATGAGCTGGGCCCGCTCCACCGTGGACAGGACCGGACCCTCACGGCTGATGATGTGCCCCAGGACCCTCTCCAGGCGGATCCTGCGGTCGGACGCCTGGAGGGCGGACATCTCGGCCAGGTCTATCTCTTCCAGCAGTTTGGCGCGGTAGACCGCTACGAGACGGCTCTCCTCGTCGTGGCCCTTCTCCGACGGCTCGGAGCTGTTGAGACGTGCTCGCAAGCCCATATCGTCCATCTCCCTGCTGCTCGTGTACGGCGGTGCGGATCGCGCGGTGACCGGGACCGGTGGGGGTCAGTCCAGCGGCATCGTGGCGCTCCTCTCGGCGTTCAGCCCGCCCAGCAGCCCGGGGATGAGTGAGGGGATCGGCACCCTGGCCGTCACCCTCACCTCGTCGCCCCGGACCGCGCGCCGGAAGACCGCCTCGTCGGCCAGCCAGGTGCTCATGGCGTCACGGCCGGCCCGCTGGTAGTCGCGGTCCGCGTCGTCGTACGAGGCGATACGGGCGGCCGCGCGGGAGGCCGTACCGACCTGCTGGACGGCGAAGACCGCCAGCCCCAGCTGGATCACGAGGAGGCCCACCAGCAGCAGCAGGGACAGCACCCCCACGTACTCGATGGCCACCTGGCCGCGCTCGCGGCGTCTGGTCCCGTTCTCTTCGCGAAAGCGGTTCGGCACGCTTCAGCTCTCCTTCGCCGCGGCGGTCCTGCCCGATATCCACAGGGGGAAGTCGACCCCGCCGGGGAAGAGCACCGGCACCTTGATCCTCACGACGGCCTCGACCATGTCGCCGTCCTCGTGGCAGCGGATCGTCGCCGTCCAGTTCTCCGGCAGGTCCTCGCGCCCCGCCCTGTCGCACGCCTGGTTCCGGCTCTGCCGCCATGTGTCGGTCGTCGCCCCGGCCCGCACCGCCTTGTCGGCCGCGTTGCCCGCCAGCGAGAAGGCGTAGCCGACCAGTGCGGCCTGCCAGAGCAGCACGAGCGTCACCAGGATGATCGGCGCCATGCTCGCGAACTCGACCGCCACCTGCCCCCGGTCGTCACGCGGCGGCAGGCCGCCGGTGCCACCGCCCCGGCCTGTCCCCCGGATTCTCATAATGGCGATTCGCCCCCTGGCTCTACGAGTTCTTCCTCGGCTGACCGTCGTCCGCGTCGTCGCTCCGGGGACGCCGGCGCCGCACGCCGACCGCTCCCCGGTCCATCCGGAACTTGCCCTGCTTGGCCGGCCCTTGGGCAGCCTTCACCAGGGCCAGCTCTCCCGCCAGTCCCCACAGTGCCTGTTTCACGGTGGACTTGGCGTCCAGTTCGTGCATCCGGCCCGCGTCGACCGCTCCCTGGAGCTCCTTGAAGTTGGCGGGGACGGTGAGGCCGGTGACCTGGGTGCCCGTGATCTTCTGGATCAGCGGCGGCTGGATCTCCGCGGTCCGGGTGTAGCGGTTGACGACCGTGAGCGTCTCCTCCGCCTTGCGGATCTGGAGCCGGGTCCACATCCGCACCAGTCGCTTGGTCGCACGCACCGAGACCACGTCCGGCGTGGTGACCAGCAGCGCGGTGTCCGCCATCTCCACGGCCGCCGCGTTGGCCGTGCTCATCTGCGAGCCGCAGTCGACGACCACCACCGCGTGCCGCGAGCGCAGCGAGTTGAGCGTCTGGCGGACCGACCGGTCCGAGACCTCCTCGCCTCTTTCCCCCTCGCTCGGCGCCAGCAGCAGGGAGACGCCCGTCTCATGGCTGAAGACGACGTCCTGCAGCACCCGGGGGGTGATGTCCTGGATCGCCGCGAGGTCCGCGACGGAGCGGCGGAACTGCACGTCCAGGTAGGAGGCGATGTCGCCCGTCTGCAGGTCCAGGTCGACCAGTGCGGTGCTCTGGCCGGAGGCCTGGGCGGCCAGGGCGAGCTGGGTCGCGATCACGGTAGTGCCGACCCCTCCCTTGGCCCCCGAGACGGTGACGATCACACCGCCGGGGCCGGCCGGGGAGTCGCCTCCGGAACTCAGGTGACGGCGGACCCCGCTCGCCCACTGGGCCGCGGCCTGCACCCGGTTGGCGAGTTCCTCGTAGCTGAGCGGCAGTGCCACCAGGCCCCGGGCGCCCGAGTCCATGGCCGCGGAGAACAGCCCCGGGGTGGCGTCCGCCGTGATGAGGACCACCCCGACCGCCGGGAAACGGAGCGAGACCTCCCGGATCAGTTCGAGCGCCGGCACCGGTCCGATCCGCTCGTGGACGAGCACGACCTCGGGCAGCTCGTCGAGTGATTCGCCCGCGAGGCGGGCGAGGGCGTCGATCAGCTGGGTGGAGTCTCCGACCGGCATCGCCGGTTCCGCGTCGGGAAGCTGGCTGAGCAGGGTGGTGATGGATCGGGCGGCGTCGGCGTCACCGACGGCCGGGAGAATCCTGGTGACCATCCGGTCTCACTTGTCCTTGCCGATTTCGTAGGTGCGCTCCCCCGGGCGGAGAGAGGTGTCGCTGCCCGGGGCGATCAGCGCGAGACGGACGTTCTGCGCGAACGACTCGGCATAGGCGACGCGCTGGGCGTCCAGGGTCTTGAGCGCGAAGGTGATGGGGACGGCCTCGCTGGAGCGGGGACCGTCGCCGTCCCTGGAGTCCAGCGGGGTCAGCCGGCCCACGTCCAGGACCTTCGCGTTGGCCACGATGATCTTCGACTGGGCCGGAGTTCCCCCCTGGTCGCCCGGGAAGGTGGCGAAGATGTTGACCTTGGAGCCGGGCGTGATCTTGCCGGCCACACCGGTGGCCGCGTCGATCATGATGGCGATCTCCTGCTCGCCGGCCTCCAGCCCCGGCCGCTCCACGATCATGTCGCTCTGCAGCAGGGACCCCTCGCGCAGTCGCGTGACCGCTATCTTCCCGTCGATCTCGGAAAGGTCGGTCACCGCGTTCTCCGAGAGCCAGCGCTTGGGCATCGACACCTTCTCGAACTGCTTCTCGCTGAGCCTGCTGTAGGGAGCGATGTCGCTCTTCACCTGGTAGGCCGAAATCTCCGGTCCGACCTTGGAGTTCACATCGCTGATCACGGAGAGGACGCCCGCGAACGCGATGAAGGCGCAGAGGACGGAGAGGAGCAGGAGTATGACGCCGCGGCGCTGGCGGGAGTTCATGAGCCGGACAACCTCGTAAGGGGTGTGGAGAGGAACGGTGGGTGGGACGGGCCGCGCGAGCACCTCTGGACTCGCATGTGTCAGGAAGACCCCTGGTTCAGGACACCGGAGGCCTGGTTCTGGTTCTGCTGCGACGGAAGCGGGGCGGTGCAGAAGCCGCAGCGGTCGCCTATGAACTCCATTGCACACCAGTGGCACTGCTCGCGCCGCACGGACGAGACAAGCTGATAGAGGATCGAGATGTCGGGGAGGTAGGCCGCGAACTCGATCAGTTTGCCGGTGCCCCACCAGCGGGGGGAGTCGGCGGGCAGCCCGGCTTCGTGGACGGCCTGGGCCTTCCACTCGGAGGCGAGCGTGCCGGTGACCCAGTCGGACTGCAACTGCCCCTTGGCGACCAGCAGGTGTGTGGCGAAGGGCGGCCCGGTCAGGGAACCGCTGCCGACCTTGACCAACTGCGCCTCGGGAGTGGCGACCACCCCGAACTGCGATCCCGGCACCCATGACTTCGCGTGTGTCCTCAGGCTCACCGGGACCCGGTCGAGTCTGGCGACCGAGTTGAGCAGCGCACCGGCGTGGATGTAGTGGGAGAGCAGGCGGGCGGCCGACGCGACGACGCCCGCGCTGAAGCCGCAGACGGACAACTGCCGCAGTTGGCGGACGAGTACGGCCAGGCCGAGCGGGGGAAGGTCCGACTGCAGGAGGGCGATCCTGTCGCTCTCCAGGATCGAGCGAACGGTGCGCAGCCGCTGCTCGAAGGCCGGCCGGAGCCCTGTGGAGCAGACGGCCACGACGTATCCCCGCTGCTCCAGCAGGAGCCGCATGTCGGTGACGGCCTCCTCCAGCGACTGGCTGTCCGGCGACTCGAGGAGCGCCGCGGTGGGCGTCTGCTGATCCGTCGGCGGGAGTACCAGATCGGCACTGGTGACCGCGATCGCTGTCGACACTTCAAGATCCCCGTTCGCTTCGGCCGCAAACTCCTGTAACCGCAGGTTGTCAACTGTGCAGCCCAATCGCGCTCTCATCTTATCGACGCCCCGCACAATGGAGAACACCGTTGCGCCCCGGCCCTCCGCTCCCGGAAGGCGATGCCCCCGTACCGGGAAAACCCGTTTCCCTAGAGGAGTTCGTACGCGTACGCCCCCGCGGCCGCCGCGGCCGCGGCGACGACGGCCCAGAACACCAGCGTGAGGGCCCTGCCCTCCCGTGCCGCGCGAACGCCCCGCAGGAGGCATATGAGGAGCAGGACGAGGACGAACAGGCCGAAGAGGCCGGGGCTGAGTTCGTCGTCGAACCGCGAGGGCGGCAGGAAGGCGAGGACCGCCGAAGCCGTCATGTGATCGTCCCTCTCATCCGAGACCGTTGTGGAGTGCCAGGGCGCGCAGGAGCACCACGGCGAGAAGCCCGGTGGGCGCGGCGACCAGGGCCGGTACGTACAGCGGTCCCCAGGTGCCGCCGCCCGCGACGGTCGCCCGCCGGCGGGGGCGGGCCGGATCGTAGCGGACCCCGACCGGCGCGCCCTCCTCGTACCCGAGGGCGCCCGGCCGGTCCCTGAACTCCACCGTCTCCCCGTCCGGGGTCCGGAAGGCGAAGACGAACTCCGGACGGTGGCCGCGGACACCGTCCGTGCCCGCTCCCCACGCGGCCATCCGGCGCCGCGCGCACCACCCCCGGGCCCGCTCCCCGCGCGCCACCAGCCACAGCACCACCGCGATCCTGCGCAGGCACAGCAGGCACACGGCCGCCGCCGCCGTACCGGCGATCAGGAAGACCGCTTCCATCCCGCCCCCTCCCGGACGCCTACTTCAACTCGACACTGCCGGCGATGTCCGCGACATCCCGCTCGGACAGGGTGCCCTTGACGGAGTTCACCGTGATCAGGTAGGGCCGCTGCTCGGTGTCCACGCCGGCCAGCATCACCCCGTCCATCTCGGTGCCCTTGGGCGGCCCGCCCTCCTTGCCCCGGAAGGTGAAGGAGTAGTCGATGCGGCGGGCCTCCTCACGCCCCTGGGGGCCGGCCACCTCGATCTCGGTGGTCTTCACCGGGGTCGCTCCCAGCTGGATGCGGGCCTTGGCTCCGCCCGCGGCCATGTCCGCGTCGTTCAGGCCCTTCCCGAAGTCGAACTCGACCGTCATCGAGGCCGTCATGCGCCCCTTCTCGGTCAGAGTGGCCCGGGCGACCTCGTACGGGCCGCCGTCCTGCGGGGCCGTCTCCTCGAACCCCTGCGGATAGGCGACGGTCAGCCGCTCGGTCTTCAGCGTGCCCCAGCCCTCGGGGACCCGGGCCGCCTCACCACCGCCACCGCAGCCGGTCAGCAGCACACCGGCCAGACCGACCGCCGCCGTGCACAGACCACGCCTCGGCCTCCAGCTCATCCCCCGGGTTTCCTCACTGGTCGCGAACCGCTCTTGCATCGCCCCGCCCGTCCTCACTGTGCGCAGTAGCTGTACGGCACGTACTCGCGCCTGTCGCCCCGGGGCGCGCCCAGGAACTCGGCGTCCGCCAGTGTCTCGGCCTTGTTCTCCATGGAGACGGAGAGGCCCACGGACAGCCCCAGGTTCAGCTCGAATCCGTACTCCTGCGCGTCGGCCATGCCATCGTACGTGGTCTTGCTGGACCTCCCCTTGTCGAACAGGAGCTGCCCGAAGGGGTCGTCCGAGCCGGGCCTGGAGGTCGGCGCGTTGTTCGACAGCATGTACTCCAGGGGCGCGTTGCCGTCGCCGTTGCCGTCCAGCCACGCCTGCGCGACGGCCCGGTCGGCGTCGCCCTTCTCCCCCTTCGGGAAGGTCAGGGTGTTGGTGTAGACGTCGATGTTGCTGGCGCCCGAGTTGTCGGTACTCCCGACGCTGCCGCCGCGGGCGTCCTTGCCGCTCTTGCCGTTGTCCCCGCCCGCGCCCTCGCTCGTGCCGCTGGCCCCGGTCTCGGTGGTCTGGGTGAAGTCGATGCGGACGAGTTCGCCGGTCTTCTGGTCCCGGGTGACGGTCACCGTCGCGGAACGGTTGGCCTGCTGGTGCTGGCCCTTCTCGTATCCGCCCACTCCGACGCCGGTGCCCCACTCGCCCTCCGCCTTCACGGAGTAGGTGTAGGACTCGGTGCCCCGGTAGTCGTCCTTGGTGAAGAGCACATCACTGCTGATCTTCGCGTTGCCGCCGAGCTTGGCCGAGAGCCGGCCGCTGGAGCCGGCGTCGAGCGACAGGCCGCCGTTGACCTCGCCGTACGAGCCGATGGAGCCGTGGCTGATATGCCGGTCGCCGAGCTTCTCCTCGATCCGGTCGCGGAGCTTCTGCTCCTCGACCAGCGGTCCCTTGCCGAAGATCGCCAGGATGCTGTCGCCGACGGCCGCCTGCGACCCTCCGGGGGAGGTGCGCCGCGTCTCGTACATCTTGAGGTCCTCGAGGTCCTCGCGGAACGCCTCGGCCTCCTCCCGGCTCTTGAACACCCAGGTGTCGCCGTTGTTGACCTTGACTCCGGCCCCGAGGTCGACCTGTCCCTCCCCCAGCCCCTCGATCTCGCCGCCCGCGCCGATCGTGACACCGGCCGAGGCGGAGTTGGTGAAGGTGGTGTAGATCAGCTGGTCGTCCCCGTCGACCTTCCCGTCCCCGTTGACGTCGTAGTTCGCCTGGTGGACCTTGTCCTGGAAGCCGTACTCGTTGCCCCACTCGAACCAGCCGATCTTCGCCTTGCTGCCGGCGGTGTCGGTGACGGTCGAGATGGTGCACAGCGGGGGCTCGTAGTCGGCGTCGTTCGCCGGTTTCTCCGCCCCCTCGTTGCCGGAGGAACAGCTCCCGCCGCCCCAGAGGGACATGATGGAGCAGCGGAACCTGTCCCCCACGGAACCGGCGACCCCGGTCGCGACCAGCGCCAGGACGACGGCCGCGGCGAGCAGCACCGCACCGACGTACTCCAGGGTCGTCGCGCCCGTGTCCGCCGCGACCGCCCCGCGGCCGCCCCCCGCTCCTCTTCCGGCCGCCTCTGCGGCCCGTCTCCCCCTCATCGCTCCCCCTCCTGCAGCCGATCGGCGGCGTAACCGGTGAAGGCGCCGACCACCATGACGGCACAGGACATCAGAAGGCCCTCCACCGACGCCCGGTCCCAGTGCAGGACGACGGTGATCACCTGCGCGAAGACCGGGATCGTGAAGACCGCGAGGGCGTGCCGTACGGGCGAGTGCCGGAAGGGCTCCCGGTGCACTCGCCCGGCCGCCCATGCGGCGAGCGCGATGCACACCGCGTTCGGCAGGTGCACCAGCAGCAGCCGGCCGCCGAAGGATTCGAGGCGTTCGGTGGTGGCGAAGACCTCGTAGACGTAGGTGACCTGCAGATACTCGGTGATCAGCAGCACCACGAACCCGACGGACCAGGCGCGTACGAGTGCGAAGCCTCCTCCGCTCTCACGTGTCGTCCGCCCGTGTGCCTCACCGGCCCACGACGGCCCCCCTGTCCCACGCATCCGCGGCGCCCCTCTGATCGTCCTTTGATATGCCGGGCACACCATATGCACCCGTCACAGCGGACTTCATGGGCCCAAGGACCCACCCGGGGCCCAAAGTTCACGCCGGGCCGGCCCCCGGCCCGCTCGCCCCGTAGGCTCTCCCGCTCCGGATGCCGCCCCCCTTGACATCCTCATTGGTCTGAACCATTCTTCCGGCTCAGCACGGTGGCCACCGTCCCCCACGCGCGCTCACCCCCTACGCACGGAGGCAGCAGTGGAACGCAGGACGCGAACAGACACCACGGACGGCGGGAGAGACGCGGCGCCCGGCGCACGCCGTACCGCGCGCGCCCGCAGCAGGATCACCGCGGCCCTCGGCGCCGGGGCGGTCGCCCTCGGCGCGGTGGCGTTCGGCGGGCTCTCGGGCAGCGCCGGGGCCGCCGAGCCGAACCTGGTGCGCAACGCCGGCTTCGAGTCCGGCCTGAACGGCTGGACCTGCTCCGCCGGCAGCGGCACGACCGTCTCCTCCCCCGTCCACGGCGGCACCGCCGCGCTGAAGGCCACCCCCGCCGGCAGCGACAACGCCAAGTGCACCCAGACCGTGACCGTACGGCCGGACTCGAAGTACGAACTGAGCGCCTGGGTACAGGGCTCCTACGTCTACCTCGGCGCATCCGGCACCGGCACCACCGACGTCTCCACCTGGACCCCCGGCACCTCCGGCTGGCAGCAGCTGCGCACCTCCTTCACCACCGGCCCGAACACCACCTCGGTCACCGTCCACACCCACGGCTGGTACGGCCAGAGCGCCTACCACGTGGACGACGTCTCCCTCACCGGCCCCGGCGACGGCCCGGGCGAACCCGACCCCGACCCCCAGCCCCCGGCCACGCCCGGCACACCCGCCGTCGGCGCCACCACCTCCTCCTCGGTCACCCTGAACTGGAACGCCGTCGACGGCGCCACCGGCTACACCGTCTACCGGAACGGGACCAAGGCGCTGTCGGTGCAGGGCACCTCGGCCACCGTCACCGGCCTGGCGGCCGCCACCTCCTACGAGTTCCGCGTCAGCGCCGTCAACGGCGCCGGCGAGTCGGCCAAGTCCGCCCCCGTCACCGCCACCACCCGCCCCGGGGGCGACGACGGCGGCAACCCCGGCACCGGCGTCCCCAAGCACGCGCTGACCGGCTACTGGCAGAACTTCGACAACGGCGCGCGGGTGCAGAAGCTGCGCGAGGTGCAGGACCAGTACGACATCATCGCCGTCTCCTTCGCCGACTCCACGGCCAGGACGGGCGAGATCACCTTCAACCTCGACCCTGCGCTCGGCTACTCCTCCGTCCAGGAGTTCAAGAACGACATCGCCGCCAAGCAGGCCGCCGGGAAGAAGGTGATCATCTCGGTGGGCGGTGAGAAGGGCAACGTCATCGTCAACGACTCCGCCTCCGCCACGCGCTTCGCCGACAGCACCCACCGCCTGATGCGGGAGTACGGCTTCGACGGCGTGGACATCGACCTGGAGCACGGCATCAACTCCACCTGGCTGACGCAGGCTCTGCGCTCGCTGTCGGCGAAGGCCGGGCCCTCCATGGTGCTCACGATGGCCCCGCAGACCATCGACATGCAGTCCACGTCCACGGAGTACTTCAAGCTGGCGCTGAACGTGAAGGACATCCTCACGGTCGTCAACATGCAGTACTACAACAGCGGTTCGATGATGGGCTGCGACAACAAGGTGTACTCGCAGGGCTCGGTGGACTTCCTCACCGCGCTCGCCTGCATCCAGCTCGAAGGCGGCCTCGACCCCTCCCAGGTCGGCCTGGGCACCCCCGCGTCCACACGCGGCGCGGGCTCCGGCTACGTGGACCCCTCCGTGGTGAACGCCGCCCTGGACTGCCTGGCCAGGGGAGTGAACTGCGGCTCGTTCAAGCCCGCGCGGACCTACCCGGGCATCCGCGGCGCCATGACCTGGTCCACCAACTGGGACGCGCTCAACGGCAACCGGTGGTCGGACACCGTCGGCCCGCACGTCCACGCGCTGCCGTAGCACCGGCGTCGGAACACCGGCACGGCGAGGAAGGGTCCCGGTCCGCGTCCACCGCGGACCGGGACCCGCGCCGTTCCCGTACGGGCGACCGGCGGGGCGGTCACCAGAGCAGTTCGCGCACCTGCTGGACGCACAGCACGACGAAGAGCAGCCCGGCGGCCGCCAGCATCGCGTTGCTCAGCGGCCCGTTGCGCCACTGACGCGGAGTGCGGCCGGAGTTGAGCAGCCACAGCAGGGTCCCGGCGAGGAAGGGCATGAAGAAGGCGCCCAGCACGCCGTAGACGATGACCAGCCCGAAGGGCTTGTCCAGCCACAGCAGGCCCATCGGCGGGAACGTCAGCCACAGCAGGTAGCCGCGGAACGGCCCGGAGCGCTCGCGCTGCCCGCGCGCGACCTCCAGGACGGGGGGCTCTCCGCCGGTGCCCTGCGCCCGTGCCGCGCGCGTACGCTCCACGAAGTCGGCGAACAGCAGGCTGACGCCGTGCCAGACGCCCACGAGAGAGGAGAAGGAGGCGGCGAGGAAGCCGACCAGGAAGAGCTTGGCGGTGACGGCCCCGAAGCGTTCCTCCAGGATCCGGCCCAGGTCCAGCAGCCCCTGGTCGCCGGAGCCGACGGCGGTGCCGGCGGCGTGCAGCAGCTCGGCGCCGACGATCAGCATCGCCACCACGAAGACGCCGGTGGTCAGGTACGCGACCCGGTTGTCCAGCCGCATCATCCGCATCCAGCCGCTGTCGGTCCACCCCTTGGCGTTGACCCAGTAGCCGTACGCGGCCATGGTGATCGTCCCGCCGACGCCGCCGACCAGGCCGAGGGTGTAGAGCAGCGAGCCGTCCGGCAGCACCGGCAGCAGCCCGGCGACGGCGTCACCGAGGTGCGGGGTGACGCGGACCGCGACGTAGAGGACGACCACGAACATCACGCCGACGAAGACCATCATGATCTTCTCGACGATCGCGTAGCGGTTGAACCAGACGAACGCCAGCCCCGCCAGCCCGCACAGGATCGCCCACGTCCTCAGTTCCAGGAAGCCGGGGAAGAGCGCGACCAGCGGCAGCGCGCTGGAGGACATGGCGGCGGCGCCGTAGACGAAGCCCCAGACCGTGACGTAGACCGCGAAGTAGACGGTGGTCCACGCGCCCAGGCCGCGCCAGCCGTCGAAGATCGTCCGGCCGGTGGCCAGGTGCCAGCGGCCGGTCGCCTCCGCCAGCGCGATCTTCACCAGACAGCCGACGACGGCCGCCCACAGCAGGGTGTAGCCGAACCTGCTGCCGGCGACGAGGGTGGCCACCAGGTCTCCGGCGCCGACGCCGGTGGCCGCCACCACGATGCCGGGGCCGACCAGCCGCCAGCTCGCCTTCCGTTCGGCCGGGGCCGCGGCGGTCTCCGCGACGGCCTCCGCCCCGCTTCCGGGCCGTTCCGCCGCACCCGTGCCGTCCGCTCCGTCCGCCGCGCCCTTCTCGCCCGTACTGGCCATGTACGCCCTCCGCTCTCGTCCCCGCAACCGGCGTGGCGCATACAACAGCGCACCGCCGGACGGCACAAGAGGGCGTACCGGCACGCGCGGGCGCGCGGGAGCCCGGGCGAGCCCCCGGAGGCCGCCCGGGCGTCAGTCCAGGACGGCCATGGCGTCGATCTCGACCAGCAGCCCGGCGGGCAGGCCGACGTAGACGGTCGTCCGTGCCGCCGGGGGACCGGTGAGACCCGCCGTACCGGCGAGGTACTCGTCGTAGATCTCGTTGAACTCGGCGAAGTGGCCGGTGTCGGTGAGGTAGACACGGACCATCACCACGTCCTCCCAGCTCGCCCCGCCCTCCCTCAGGACCGCCTCCACGTTGGCGAGGGTCTGGAGGGTCTGCTCGCGCAGGCCCGGTCCCGCCGGGGTGGGCGGCTGCCCGGGGACGGCCGGCAGGAAGCCGACCTGTCCGGCCACCTGGAGGATGTTCCCCTTGCGCACGCCGTGCGAGAAGCGGGCGGGCGGGGCGGTGTGGGACGGCGGGGTGAACGCGGTCTTGGCAGAAGTGCCGGCCTGGGTGCCGGCCGGGGCATCGGCAGGGGTCTTCGCGGGAGTGTCGCTCACGGTCTTCCTTCCGGTGGGGCGGGGTCTCACGGGATCAGGGGGCGGGCGGTCTGCCCGAGTACTCGGCGCTGACGGCGTCGGCCGTGCGCCGCACCAGGGGCAGCAGGCGCATGAGTTCGTCGGCGCCCGCGACGGCGGCGGGCGCGGAGACCGACAGCGCGGCGGCGACCCGGCCGTCCGCGCCGCGCACGGGGGCCGCGACGCAGTTGACCGTCTCCTCGTGACCGCCCAGGTCGGTGGCCCAGCCCTGCTCGCGCACCCGGGCCAGCTCCTTCAGGAAGGCGTCCGGTCCGGGCGTGGAGCGGGGGGTGTGGCGGGGGTAGTCCAGGCGTTCGGCGAGCGCGCGCCGCTCGGCCTCGGGCAGGTCGGCGAGGATGACCTTGGCGACCGCGGCGACGGTGACCGCCACCGGTCTGCCGATGCGCGAGTACATCCGCACCGGGTAGCGGCTCTCGACCTTGTCGATGTAGAGGACCTCGTCCTCCTGCCGCACCGCCAGGTGGACGGTGTGCCCGCACGCCTCGTTCAGCTCGGTCAGGTACGGGTGGGCGACGGCGCGCACGTCGATGTTCTCCACGGCCTCCTGGGCCAGCGCGATCAGCCGCGCCCCCAGGCGGTAGCGCTGGTCGGCCTGGCGGTGGACCATGCCGTGCTCGTGCAGGGTGCGCAGCAGCCGCAGGGCGGTGGACTTGTGGACGTCCAGGTGCCGGGCGACCTGTTCGAGGCCTGCCGGTCCGCGCGCGAGCAGGGGGAGGATGCTCAGCGCCCGGTCGACGGTCTGGCTCATCTGTCTCACGCCTTCCGTGTGGTCCAGCCGGGGGTGAGCCGCAGTCCGCCCCAGGCGGTGTCGTCGAGCGCGGCCAGCCGGTCGGCCAGGGCCCGGCCGGGCGGCTCGGCGAGGTCGCCCGGGCAGGTGAGCGCGGCGGCGGCGGCCAGATGGCCGTGCCGCAGCCGCGCCCGCGGGGGCAGTCCGCGCAGGGTGGCGGAGAGGAATCCTGCGGCGAAGGCGTCCCCGGCACCGACGGGGTCGGCCGTCTCCACCGACAGGGCGGGCACATGATGGGTACCCGCCGCGGTGTGGGCCGTCGCGCCCCGCCCGCCGTCCTTGACGACGAGCACGGACGGTTCCGGCAGCAGTTCGCGCAGGGCGGCCGGGTCCGCCGTGCCCCAGGCGGCCCGCGCCTCGTCCGTGCCGGTGAAGACCAGGTCGCAGCGGCGGGCGAGGTCGAGCAGGACGGCCGGATCCCGGCCCTTCCACAGCCCCACCCGGTAGTTGACGTCGAAGGAGAGCAGCGGCCGCCCGGGCCTGGGCCCGGTCAGCTCGTACAGCAGCGCCAGGCAGCCGTCGGACAGGGCCGCCGTGATGCCGCTGAGGTGGAGGATACGGCCGGATTCGGCGGCGGCGCGGTCGACGGTGTCCGGGGACATCGCGGAGGCGGCCGATCCGGCGCGGTGGTAGAGCACCTCGGCCAGGGCCGGGTCGGCGGGCCGCTCGCCGGTGGTGGAGCGCTCGCCGCCGGTGCGGAAGTAGACGCCGGTGGGGCGGTCGGGGTCACGGCGCGCCGCGGAGACGTCCACGCCGTGTGCGGCGATCTCGGCCAGTACGTGGTCGCCGAAGCCGTCCGTGCCCACGCGCCCGATCCAGCGGACCCGGTGCCCGGCGCGGGCGAGCAGGCAGGCGGTGTTGGACTCGGCGCCGCCGACGCCGCGGACGAAGACCGGGGAGTCTGCGAGCCGGCCGGGGCCGGCGGGCCGGAAGGCCGCCATGGTCTCCCCCAGGCAGACCACGTCGAAGGCGGCCCCGGCGCGGGTGCCGGATGCCTCGGAAGGCGCGGGGGCCACGGGAGGCACTGTCACGGTCGCCCTCCCCTCCCCCTCTTCCGTCCCGGCCGTCCGTTGACCGGGCGTTCGCGGGGATGCTAGACAGCAACGAGCACTATGCGCAATAAGTGTTGCACATATCGCAATCACCCTCCCGGGGTTCGCCCCGGAGTCCGGAGTTCACCATGGCCGACGAGCACGCCGAGCACGCCGAGCACCCCGACCGCCCGGGGCACCCCGAGCACATCCGGCAGCCCGGAAACCCCCGGCACACCGGCGGGCCCGGGCCCGCGGACCCCGTCGCCCGTCTCGCCGACGAGGTCGTCGACCACCGCTTCAAGGGGCTGCCCCCGGACGCGGCCGGACTGACCGTGGGCGAACTGGCGGACCAGCGGCGCCCGCTGTTCACCGGCGGCTTCACCACCCCGGTGCTGACGCTGGCCGCCGGGGCGCTGGAGCACAATCTGCGGCAGCTGGGTGCCTTCGCCGCCCGGCACGGCCTCGCCTTCGCCCCGCACGGCAAGACCTCGATGTCCCCGCGGCTGTTCCGGCGCCAGCTCGACCACGGCGCCTGGGGCATCACGGTCGCGGTGCCCTCCCAGGCGCGCGTGTGCCGGGCCTTCGGGGTGCGCCGGATCTTCCTGGCCAACGAGGTGGTGGACGCCGCCGCGCTGCGCTGGATCGCCGCCGAGCTCGCGGCGGATCCGGAGGCGGAGATCGTCTGCTACGTGGACTCGGTGCGCGGCGTGGAGCTGATGGACGCCGCCCTGGCCCCCGTCCTCGGCGCCTGCTCCGCCCCCCGCCCCCTGGACGTCGTCGTCGAACTGGGCGTGGCGGGCGGCCGTACCGGTGTGCGCACCGCCGAGGAGGCGGCCCGGGTGGCGCGGGCGGTGGCCGAGGCGGCCTCGCTGCGGCTGGCCGGTGTCGCCGGTTACGAGGGCGAGGTGCCGGACGCCGACGCCGCGCGGGTGCGGGCCTGGCTGGAGGATCTGGTCGCGCTGGCCGCCGCCCTGGACGCGGCGGGCCACTTCGCCGCCCTGGGCCCGGAGGAGGAGATCGTGGTGAGCGCGGGCGGCAGCGCCTGGTTCGACGTGGTGGCCGAGGCCTTCGGACGCGTGCCGAAGCTGTCGCGCCCGGTGCTGAGGCTGCTGCGCTCGGGCGCGTACGTCTCGCACGACGACGGCCACTACCGCCGCGCGACCCCGTTCAACCGCGTCCCCGGGCAGGGCTCGCTGCTGCCGGCGTTCCGGCTGTGGGCGCAGGTGGTCTCCCGGCCCGAGCCGCGTCTGGCGTTCCTCAACGCGGGCAAGCGCGACGCCTCCTACGACCTGGGCCTGCCCCAGCCGGTGGCCGTCCGCAGCGCCGGCGGCGCCGAGCGGGGCGCGGAGGGGATGGAGGTGGTGAAGCTGGCCGACCAGCACGCGTTCCTCCGCCTCGCGCCGGACGCGGAGCTGGAGGTGGGCGACTGGGTGGCGCTGGGCCTGTCGCATCCGTGCACGGTCTTCGACCGGTGGCAGCTCATCCCGGTCGCCGAGGACGACGGCACCGTCACCGACTTCGTCCGCACCTTCTTCTGATCCCCTCCCCCGCCCCTGTCCCTGTCCCTGTCCCCGAACGGAACCGGAGTCCGCCGTGGAACTCGTCCTGCGCGGCGCGCGCGTCGCCGACGGCACCCCAGCCCCCGCCCGCCGGGCCGACGTCGGTGTCGACGGCGGCCGGATCGCCGTGGTCCACCGCGAGGGGGATCCCGGACCGCGCCCCGGCGCGCGGCGCGTGCTGGAGGCGGACGGCCTCGTCCTCGCGCCCGGCTTCATCGACATGCACGCCCACAGCGACCTGGCGCTGCTGCGCGACCCCGCCCACACCGCCAAGGTGGCCCAGGGCGTGACGCTGGAGGTGCTCGGGCAGGACGGCCTGTCGTACGCGCCGGTGGACGACCGAACCCTGGCGCGGGTGCGGCAGGCGATCACCGGCTGGAACGGGGACGGCTCGGACGTCGGCTTCGACTGGCGGACCGTCGGGGAGTACCTGGACCGGCTCGACCGCGGCACCGCCGTCAACGCCGCCTACCTCGTCCCCCACGGCACGGTGCGGGCGATGGTGGTCGGCTGGGAGGACCGGCCCGCCACCGAGGAGGAGCTGGGCAGGATGCGGCGCCTGGTGGCCGAGGGCCTGGAGCAGGGCGCGGTGGGGATGTCCTCCGGCCTGACCTACACCCCCGGGATGTACGCCCCGGACTCCGAGCTGACCGAGCTGTGCCGGGTGGTGGCCTCCTACGGCGGCTACCACTGCCCCCACCACCGCTCCTACGGCGTCGGCGCGCTGGAGGCGTACGCGCAGATGATCGAGGTCTCCCGCGCCTCGGGGTGCGCCCTGCACCTGGCGCACGCCACCGTGAACTTCTCCGTCAACGCCGGCCGCGCCCCCGAGCTGCTGGCCCTGCTGGACGCGGCCCTGGACGGGGGCGTGGACCTGACGCTGGACAGCTATCCCTACCTGCCCGGCTGCACCACCCTGGCCGCGCTGCTGCCGAGCTGGGCGGCCGAGGGCGGCCCCGAGGCGACCCTGGCCCGGCTGCGGGACCCGGCCGCCTGCGCCCGGATCCGGTACGCCATGGAGGCCGAGGGCTCGGACGGCTGCCACGGGGTGCCGGTCGACTGGGACACCGTGGAGGTCTCCGGGGTGGCGGACGCCACTCTGGCCGGGTACGTGGGCCGTACGGTCGCGCGGTCGGCGGCCGTGCGCGGCGAGGAGCCGTTCGCGGTGGCGCGGCGGCTGCTGCTTCAGGACCGGCTGGGCACCACCGTCCTCCAGCACGTCGGGCACGAGGAGAACGTGCGGGCGATCATGCGGCACCGCGCCCACACCGGTGGCAGCGACGGCATCCTCGTCGGCGGTCGGCCCCATCCGCGGGCGTGGGGCACCTTCCCGCACTACCTGGGCCGCTATGTGCGCGAGCTGGGCGTGCTGTCGCTGGAGGAGTGCGTGGCTCATCTGACCGGGCGGCCGGCCGCCCGGCTGCGGCTGCCGGACCGGGGGCTGGTGCGCGAGGGGTACCACGCCGATCTGGTGCTGTTCGATCCGGAGACGGTGGCGGCGGGGGCGACGTTCGAGGCACCGCGCACCCCGCCGCGGGGCATCCCCCATGTGCTGGTCGGCGGCCGGTTCGCCGTCGAGGACGGCCGCCGCACCGGTGTGCTCGCCGGCCGCTCGGTGCGGCGCGGCGGCTGACCCCCGGCCGGGGCCGGGGAACGGCACCGGAGAACCGGCCGTGTGTCAGGCCGCGTTGTAGGCCACCAGGGAGATCCCCACGTAGTGGACGGCGAAGGCGGCCAGGGTGAGGGAGTGGAAGACCTCGTGGAAGCCGAACCAGCGCGGTGAGGGGTTCGGCCGCTTGATGCCGTAGACGAGCCCGCCCACGCTGTAGAGGAGGCCGCCGACGACCACGCACACCAGGACGGCGACGCCGCCCGCGCGCAGGAAGTCGGGCAGGAAGAACACCGCGGCCCAGCCCATCGCGATGTAGCAGGGGGTGTAGAGCCAGCGCGGCGCGCCGACCCAGAAGACGCGGAAGGCGATGCCCGCGACGGCGGCGGCCCAGATGCCCCACAGCAGCAACTGGCCGCGGCCTCCGGGGACGAGCAGGAGCGTCAGGGGCGTGTAGGTGCCCGCGATGATCAGGAAGATGTTCGCGTGGTCGAGGCGGCGGAGCACCGCGTTGGCGCGCGGGCCCCAGTTCCCGCGGTGGTACAGGGCGCTTACGCCGAACAGCAGACAGGCGGTCAGCGTGTAGACCGCGCAGGCCAGGCGGCCGCGCGGGGTCTGCGCCAGGGCGGTCAGGAAGATCCCCGAGATCAGCACGGCCGGGAACATCCCGGCGTGCAGCCAGCCCCGCAGACGGGGCTTGACGGGGTGGACGGAGTGAGCGGACCTCTCGGCCCCGTGGTCCTGGCGGTCCCCACGGCCGTCGCGGTCCTCGGCGGGCAGAGTCCTTGGGGATTCGGGCACTGCGGCGGTCATACGTCTCATCGTACCTACGTGACCGTAGGTTTCACCGCCGCGTGGCCATGCTCACCATACGGCCGTCTGGACAGAATCGCCCCGAAGGCGGAATATCAAATGAGCGTGGTCGGCACCGGATGAGCAACGCCGCAGCATCCGGGTCGCAGCCCCCACGGGGCCGAGTCTGAAGTACGGATGAACAAAACGGATACACGTGCGGTATCCGGCACGAAACCCTCGACATCTGGAGCGATTGTGGCGCGCAGTACTGCGGCTCCCGGCAACACCACCCCCACCCGTCACCAGGAGCTGATCGCCTGGGTCGACGAGATCGCGGCCCTCACCCAGCCCGACCGCGTCGTCTGGTGCGACGGCTCGGAGGCGGAGTACGACAGGCTCTGCGAGGAGCTGGTCGCCAAGGGCACCTTCACCAAGCTCGACCCGGTCAAGCGCCCCAACTCCTACTACGCCGCCTCCGACCCCTCCGACGTGGCGCGCGTGGAGGACCGCACCTTCATCTGCTCCGAGAAGGAGGAGGACGCGGGTCCCACCAACCACTGGATGGACCCCGCGAGGATGCGAGAGGTCTTCACCGGGTCCGGTGGCGAGGGCGGGATCTTCCGCGGCTCGATGCGCGGCCGGACGATGTACGTCGTCCCCTTCTGCATGGGCCCGCTGGGCTCCCCGCTCTCCGCGCTGGGCGTGGAGATCACCGACTCCGCGTACGTGGCCGTCTCCATGCGGACGATGACCCGCATGGGCAGCGCCGTGCTGGAGGAGCTGGGCGAGGACGGGAGGTTCGTCAGGGCCGTCCACACCGTCGGCGCCCCGCTCGAGCCGGGCCAGGAGGACGTCCCCTGGCCGTGCAACTCCACCAAGTACATCTCCCACTTCCCCGAGACCCGTGAGATCTGGTCCTACGGCTCGGGCTACGGCGGCAACGCGCTGCTGGGAAAGAAGTGCTACGCGCTGCGCATCGCCTCGGTGATGGCGCGCGACGAGGGCTGGCTCGCCGAGCACATGCTGATCCTCAAGCTGACGCCGCCCGACGAGGGGGCGAACCGAAGGTCCTCGTCCAAGGGTGGTGGTGGGCGACGGGCGGGCGAGCCCAAGTACGTCGCCGCCGCCTTCCCCAGCGCCTGCGGCAAGACCAACCTGGCGATGCTGGAGCCGACGATCCCGGGCTGGACGGTCGAGACGATCGGCGACGACATCGCCTGGATGCGCTTCGGCGAGGACGGCCGCCTCTACGCGATCAACCCCGAGGCCGGCTTCTTCGGCGTGGCGCCCGGCACCGGCGAGCACACCAACGCCAACGCGATGAAGACCCTGTGGGGCAACGCGATCTTCACCAACGTCGCGCTCACCGACGACGGCGACGTGTGGTGGGAGGGCATGACCGAGGAGCCCCCGGCCCACCTGACCGACTGGCGGGGCGACGACTGGACGCCCTCCTCCGACACCCCGGCCGCGCACCCCAACGCCCGCTTCACCGTGCCCGCCTCGCAGTGCCCGATCATCGCGCCGGAGTGGGAGGACCCCAGGGGCGTGCCGATCTCGGCGATCCTCTTCGGCGGACGCCGCGCCAGCGCGGTGCCGCTGGTGACGGAGTCCTTCGACTGGCAGCACGGTGTCTTCCTCGGCGCCAACGTGGCCTCGGAGAAGACCGCCGCGGCCGAGGGCAGGGTCGGCGAGCTGCGCCGCGACCCGTTCGCCATGCTGCCGTTCTGCGGCTACAACATGGGCGACTACATGGGCCACTGGCTGGAGGTCGGCGCCAAGGCGGACCCGGCGAAGCTGCCGAGGATCTACTACGTCAACTGGTTCCGCAAGGACGACGGCGGCCGGTTCGTGTGGCCGGGCTTCGGCGAGAACAGCCGGGTGCTCAAGTGGATCGTCGGCCGCCTGAACGGCGAGGCGGAGGGTGTCGAGACGCCCATCGGCGTCGTCCCGGCCAAGAGCGCCCTGGACACCGACGGCCTGGCGCTGCCCGAGGCGGACCTGGAGTTCCTGCTGAAGGTGGACGAGAAGGTCTGGCGCGAGGAGGCCGCTCTCATCCCCGAGCACCTGAACACCTTCGGCGACCACACCCCGAAGGAGATGTGGGACGAGTACCACGCCCTGGTCGAGCGCCTGGGCTGAGCGGTCGGCCGACCGGCCGGGCCGCCACACGAGAGTCCGCGGGCCCCGTCCCGGCACAGGATGCCGGGACGGGGCCCGCGGACTCCGTGGACTTACCGCCCCCGGCCGGCGCCGGTCAGCCGACCTCGGCCAGGCCGAGCGCCCGGGCGTGGGCCTCCATCCGCTCGGCGGCCAGGGTCGCGGCCGCCGCGTCCGAGCGGGAGGTGGCCACGACCAGCGCCTGCCCGGCGAGCGTGTGGGCCCGCTGGTGGAGGGCCGCGACGCGGGAGGTGTCGGCCCCGGCGGCGGACGGCTCGGCCCGCAGCGGGGCGCGTCCCGCGCACAACCGGGTGACCTGGGCGTCGAGCCGCCGCGCGGCGTCGTCCAGCTCCGCGTCCGGGGTGTGGGCACGGAGTTCGTCGGTCACGGTCAGCAGCGCGGTGAGGTGGCCGGCGAGCCTGTTGTCCAGCTCCTCCTCGCGGGAGCGGCGCGGGAGGGGCCCCTCGGTCCTGGCCGGATCGGCCATGGTGTGGACCGACGGCGTGCGAATCGGTTCGTACATGGGATGGCCTCCTGGCTGATGCAGGAGGCCATCTTAACTTGGACTCTGTCTAAAGTTGTCGCGGATGCAGAGACTTTCCGAGCGCCCTCACCCGCTCCCGCCAGGCCTTTCCCGTCCGTCCGGACTCCGGTCACCCCGTACCGCCCACCGGGCGCGGGCGGCTTCTCGGCCCCCTGCCGGAGCCGCCCCGGTGCTGCCTCAGTGCTGGCCGTAGCCGTCCAGGAACTTCCCGATCCGCTGCACCGCGTCCGCCAGATCCTGCGCCGGAGGCAGCGTGACGATGCGGAAGTGGTCCGGCTCGGGCCAGTTGAAGCCCGTACCGTGGACGACCATGATCTTCTCCGCCCGCAGCAGGTCGAGGACCATCTGCCGGTCGTCCTTGATCTTGTAGACCTGGGGGTCCAGCCGCGGGAAGAGGTACAGCGCCCCCTTCGGCTTCACACACGTCACGCCCGGGATGGACGTCAGCAGCTCGTACGCGGTGTCGCGCTGAGCCAGCAGCCGCCCGCCCGGCAGCACCAGATCGTTGATCGACTGCCGCCCGCCCAGCGCGGTGGCCACCGCGTACTGGGACGGCATGTTGGCGCACAGCCGCATGTTCGCCAGGATCGTCAGACCCTCTATGTAGCTGGCGGCGTGCGTCTTCGGCCCGCAGACGGCCATCCACCCGCAGCGGTACCCGGCCACCCGGTAGGACTTGGACAGACCGTTGAAGGTGACGGTCAGCAGGTCGGGGGCGACGGCGGCGGTGGGGGTGTGGGTGGCTCCGTCGTAGAGGATCTTGTCGTAGATCTCGTCGGAGTAGACGATCAGGCCGTGGCGGCGTGCGATGTCCGTCAGGCCGCGCAGCACCTCCTCGCCGTAGACGGCGCCGGTGGGGTTGTTCGGGTTGATGATGACGATCGCCTTGGTGCGGTCGGTCACCTTGCTCTCGATGTCGGCCAGATCCGGCATCCAGTCGGACTGCTCGTCGCAGCGGTAGTGCACGGCCGTGCCACCCGACAGCGAGACCGAGGCCGTCCACAGCGGGTAGTCCGGCGCCGGCACCAGCACCTCGTCGCCGTCGTCCAGCAGGGCCTGCATCGACATCTGGATCAGCTCGGAGACGCCGTTGCCGATGTAGACGTCCTCGACGTCCAGCTCGATGCCCTTGGTCTGGTAGTACTGCATCACCGCGCGCCGGGCCGCCAGCAGCCCCTTGGCGTCGCCGTAGCCGTGCGCCGACCCGACGTTGCGCAGCATGTCCTCGAGGATCTCCGGCGGGCACTCGAAGCCGAAGGGCGCGGGATTGCCGGTGTTGAGCTTGAGGATGCGGTGACCCGCCGCCTCCAGCCGCATGGCCTCCTCGAGAACCGGGCCCCGGATCTCGTAGCAGACATTGGCGAGTTTCGTCGACTGGATCACCTGCATGTCCGCCACTGTACGGACACCCCGGGCCGGGCGCTCCGTGTTTTTCCCCACGTGGGTGACGCACGGGCGGTGCGCGGGTGACGCACGGGCGGTGCGGCGGAAGGCATGGCGGGCGGCGGGAAACCGCCGCCCGCCCGCACCACCTCACGCCCCGGCGGGCGCCCCCACCGTCCGCGCCAGCCGCTCCGGATCGGCCGTGGGGGCGTCGCACGCGAAGTGCCGGCAGACGTACGCGGCCGGGCGGCCGTCCAGCAGCGGCCGGCCGCGCAGCAGCGCGGGCGTCTCCTCGTCCGCGCCACCGCCCGTGCCCCGGCCGCCGTCCGCCGAGGGCTCGCCCACGGCCACCACCGCCCCGGGCGCGGTGGCCAGCAGGGCCGTGCGGTGCAGCGCGGCGGTGGCCGGATCGCCCGCCGGGCCGACCACCGCGATCTCGCGCGGCCCGTCCAGCGCCGCCTCGGCGGCGGCCAGCCCCCAGCCGATGAAGCGCGGCACACGCGGGGCCAGCGCCGTCACCACGCCCAGCGCCCGCTCGGCGGCCTCGCGGTGGCGGGAGGAGCCGGTGTGGGCGGCGTACGACAGCAGGGCCGCGGCGGCGGCCGTCCAGCCCGAGGGCGCGGCGTTGTCGGTGGGGTCCTGGGGGCGGCGGATGAGCCGCTCGGCGTCGTCGGCGGTGTCGTACAGGGTGCCGTCGGCGGCGGCGAAGCGCGTCAGCACGGTCTCCAGCAGGGTGCCGGCCAGCTCCAGCCAGCAGCTCTCGCCGGTCACCGAGTACAGGGCGAGGAAGCCCTCGGCCACGTCGCCGTAGTCCTCCAGCACCCCGGCGCCGGAGCCCGCGGCGCCGTCGCGGGAGGTGCGCGCCAGACGTCCGCCCGTGTCGAGGTGGACGGCGACCAGCAGGTCGGCGGCGGCGGTGGCCGCCTCCACCAGATCGGGGCGGTCGAAGTAGGCGCCGGTCTCGGCGAGCGCGGCGATCGCCAGCCCGTTCCAGGCGGCGACGGCCTTGTCGTCCCGGCCGGGACGCGGACGCGCGGACCGGGCGTCCAGCAGCCCGCGGCGCACCGACTCGATCCGTCCGGCGTCCACGGGGCCGTCGGTGTCCGGGAGCCGCAGGACGGAGGCACCCTCCTCGAAGGTGCCCTCCTGCGTCACTCCGAAGTGGGCGGCGGCCAGCCCCGCGTCCTCCTCTCCGAGGACCTCGCGCAGCTCGGCGGGCGTCCAGACGTAGTACGCGCCCTCCCGGTGCCGCCCGGTGCCGTCGTCGCTGTCGGCGTCCAGCGCGGAGGCGAAGGCTCCTTGGGGGGTGCGCAGTTCACGGACCATGAAGTCGGCCGTCCCCAGCGCGACCCGCCGCGCCCGCTCGCTGCCGGTGGCGCGCCACAGGTGCGCGTACACCCGGCACAGCAGCGCGTTGTCGTAGAGCATCTTCTCGAAGTGGGGCACCGTCCACGCGGCGTCCACCGAGTAGCGGGCGAAGCCTCCGCCGAGCTGGTCGTAGAGGCCGCCGCGCGCCATCGCCTCGCAGGTCGCCTTCACCATCTGCAGCGCGCCCTCGGAGCCGGTGCGGGCGTGGTGGCGCAGCAGGAACTCCAGCACCATCGACGGCGGGAACTTCGGCGCGCCGCCGAAGCCGCCGTGCCGCGCGTCGAACTCGCGGGTCAGCGCGAGCAGCGCGGAGCCCAGTTCCTCCGGCCGGGGCGGGCGCGGGGCGTCCCCGCCGCCGTAGCCGATGCTCCGACCCGCCAGATCCTCCACGATCCGCCCGGCCACCTCGGCGACCTCCTCGCGCCGGTCGGTCCAGGCGGCGCGCACCCCTTCCAGTACCTGGCGGAAGGAGGGCATCCCGTGCCGGGGCTCGGGCGGGAAGTAGGTGCCGAAGTAGAACGGTTCGCCGTCCGGCGTCAGGAAGACGGTCATGGGCCAGCCGCCCTGCCCGGTGGCGGCCTGGACCGCCTCCATGTAGACGGCGTCGACGTCCGGGCGCTCCTCGCGGTCCACCTTGACGGACACGTAGTGGGCGTTGAGGTACTCGGCGGTGGCCCCGTCCTCGAAGGACTCGTGCGCCATCACGTGGCACCAGTGGCAGGAGCTGTAGCCGACGCTGAGCAGCACCGGCACATCGCGCCGCCTCGCCTCCTCGAACGCCTCCGGCGACCAGGGCCACCAGTCGACGGGGTTGTCCGCGTGCTGGAGGAGGTAGGGGGACGTCTCGGCGGCGAGTCGGTTGACCATGCCCCCATCCTGCCCCTGCCCGTCCCCCCGGGGCGAACGCCGCGTCGCGGCCGCGTCACCGGGGCCCGCTCCCCGTGGCCCGCCCCCGGGGGTCTCGCCGGGGACGGGCCTCGTGCGAAAAGGGCCGGCGAGCGGTCAGGAGCCTTCCGCCTGGAAGTCGGAGAGGGCCTGGTTGAAGCGGGTGAGCAGTTCGCAGAAGACCGTCCGCTCCTCCTCGCTCCACTCCCGCGTCAGCACTTCCATCAGCTCGCGCCGCGAGGCGCGCACCTGCTCCAGCCGCGCGGCGCCGCGCGGGGAGAGCTGGAGGACCACGGCGCGGCCGTCGTCGGGGTGGGAGGTGCGTTTGACCAGGCCGGACTCCACCAGCGGGGCCACCTGGCGGGTCACGGTCGAGGAGTCGATCCCCATGCCCGCGGCGAGCGCCTTGACGCCCGTGGGCCCGTCCCGGTCCAGCCGGTTGAGCAGCAGGTAGGCGGCGCGGTCCATGGAGTTGCGGGCCTGGCCGACGCCGCCGAGCCGGGTCTGCTCCGCGCGGCGCGCGAAGAGGGCCACCTGGTGCTGCAGGGCGTCGAGGTCGAGGAGGGGGGCGGAGCCGGTCCGGGCCTGGTCGGGGTCCGGGCGGCCTGCGGTGGGGGGCATGCTGGCCTGCACGCTCTCTCCGCTCGTTTCGTCGTGGGGGTGGGCGGTCGTCATGTCCGGGTGCGTGGGCATGGCCGGTTGCTCGCTTCTTCGTGAATACGGGGTACGACGGGCTGAGGGTGTGCCACAGAGTACGCGTCCCGTGCCCGCCCCGTACCGGCAGCGTACGAATGAGCGGCTCCCCGGCGGGCAGCGGTGCGCGGCCCCCGCCCGGGCTCCGCGGGGGCCCGGGAGGCGGCCGGAGTCCCCGCGAGCCGCCCGCGGGCCGGGCTGCCAGACTGGCGGCATGGTCGCCAGCACTGTCCAGCACACCGGCCGCGACGACGCGCCGGCACTCACCCTCGACGACGTACGCGCCGCCCAGAAGACGCTCTCCGGGGTGGCCCGGACGACCGCGCTGGAGGGCAGCCGCCACCTCGGTGAACTGGTCGGCTCCCCCGTCCACCTCAAGTGCGAGAACCTCCAGCGCACCGGGTCCTTCAAGGTCCGCGGCGCGTATGTGCGGATAGCCGCGATGTCCGCCGAGGAGCGCGCCCACGGGGTCGTCGCGGCCTCCGCGGGCAACCACGCCCAGGGCGTCGCCCTGGCCGCCTCCCTGCTGGGGGTCCGGTCGACGGTCTTCATGCCGGTGGGCGCGGCGCTGCCGAAGGTGGCGGCGACCCGTGACTACGGCGCCCGGGTGCGGCTGCACGGGCAGGTGGTGGACGAGACGCTGCGGGCGGCGCAGGAGTACGCGGCCGAGACCGGAGCTGTCTTCATCCACCCCTTCGACCACCCCGACATCGTCGCCGGCCAGGGCACGGTCGGGCTGGAGATCCTGGAGCAGTGCCCGGAGGTCCGCACGGTCGTCGTCGGCATCGGTGGCGGTGGGCTGGCGGCCGGGGTGGCGCTGGCGGTGAAGTCGCTGCGGCCGGACGTGCGCGTGGTCGGGGTGCAGGCCGAGGGGGCCGCCGCCTATCCGCCCTCGCTGGCCGCCGGGCGCCCGGTGACCCTGGAGTCGGTCTCGACGATGGCCGACGGGATCATGGTCGGGCGGCCCGGGGACGTGCCGTTCGAGATCATCGGCAGGATGGTCGACGAGGTCCGCACCGTGAGCGAGGACGCGATCTCCAGCGCGCTGCTGCTCTGCCTGGAGCGGGCCAAGCTCGTCGTCGAGCCGGCCGGCGCCAGCCCGGTGGCGGCGCTGCTGTCCGCTCCGGACGCCTTCGAGGGGCCGGTGGTGGCCGTGCTCTCCGGCGGCAACGTCGACCCCCTGGTGCTGCAGCGCACGCTGCGGCACGGCATGGCGGCGGCGGGCCGCTATCTGTCGCTGCGGCTGCGGCTGACCGACCGTCCGGGGGCGCTGGCGGCGCTCCTGGCGGAGCTGTCGGTGGCGGACGCCAACGTCCTGGACGTCAGCCATGTGCGGACCGATCCCCGGCTCGGGCTGACGGAAGTGGAGGTGGACCTGCATCTGGAGACCAAGGGTCCGCAGCACTGTGCCGAGGTGAAGGCCTCGCTGGTCAGGGCCGGTTACACGGTGACGGGCTGAGGCGTACGGGGACGCCGGCCCGGCGCGTCGGCGGAACACGTCCGCGGGACACGCCGTAAACCTTTTGACGCGTTATATCGCGTTGCTGCATAGTGCTGACCCGCGCCGCGCTCCCGGTGTGTCCGCGCGCATCCGCGCGTGCCGTCGCATTCGGTGCGGAGCGGCCGCTTTCGCGCGGTTCCCGCGGTTTTCGCCGTTCTCGGCGTTCCCCGCGTTATCGGCGTTATCGGCTTTTCCTTCCTTTTCCGACCACCCACACCCATGGGAGACCTCCATGCCAGGTGCCATCCACGCCGAGGGGCTGGTCAAGACCTTCGGCGACGTCAGGGCTCTGGACGGTGTCGACCTCGACGTCCCCGAAGGCACCGTGCTGGGCCTGCTCGGACCCAACGGCGCCGGGAAGACCACCACCGTACGGGTGCTGACCACACTGCTGCGGCCCGACAGCGGCCGCGCGGTCGTGGCGGGCATCGACGTGCTCGAGCAGCCCCAGGAGGTGCGCCGCTCCATCGGCCTGTCCGGGCAGTTCGCCGCCGTCGACGAGTATCTGACCGGCCGTGAGAACCTCCAGATGGTCGCCCGCCTCTACCAGATGTCCGCGCGCGACGCCAAGCGGCGGGCCGCCGAGCTGCTGGAGCGGTTCAACCTCGCCGACGCCGCCGACCGGACCGCCAAGACGTACTCCGGCGGCATGCGCCGCCGTCTCGACCTCGCCGCCGCGCTGGTCGTCAGCCCGCCCGTGATGTTCATGGACGAGCCGACCACCGGTCTGGACCCGCGCAACCGCCAGGCGCTGTGGGAGGTCATCGAGGAGCTTGTCGCCGGCGGCACCACGCTGCTGCTGACCACCCAGTACCTGGAGGAGGCCGACCGCCTCGCGCACGACATCGCCGTGGTCGACCACGGCCGCGTCATCGCCCGCGGCACCTCCGACGAGCTCAAGGCCCGTATCGGCGGCGAGCGCATCGAGGTCGTCGTGCACGAGCGCGACGACATCCGCACCGCCGAGGAGGTCCTGCGGGGCCTGGGCAGGGGCGCGGTCGCGGTGGAGGAGCACACCCGCAGGCTGACCGTCCCGGTCGTCGGCGGCGCCAAACTCCTGGCCGAGGCCATCCGGGAGCTGGACGCCCGCGGCGTGGAGATCGACGACGTGGGCCTGCGCCGCCCGACCCTGGACGACGTGTTCATCTCGCTGACCGGCCACTCGGCGGACGACGCCGAGGAGGCCGGCGCCGGCCCGGACGGCGAGGGCACCGGGTCCGCCGCGAAGGCCGCAGGCCGGAAGGAGAACGCCAAGTGAGCACCACCACCGGTTCCGCGCCCGCCACCCGCGCGCCCCGCGCGGGCGGCGGCATCGGGCAGTCCGTGTCGGACTCGCTGACCATCGCCAAGCGCAACCTGCTGCGGATGATGCGCATCCCGGAGATGGTCATCTTCGGTCTCATCCAGCCGGTCATGTTCGTGGTGCTGTTCAGCTACGTCTTCGGCGGCTCGATCAGCATCCCCGGCGCCGGCGTGGACGCCGGCGCCTACCGCGAGTTCCTCATGGCGGGCATCTTCGCCCAGACCGTCACCTTCGCCACGGCCGGCGCGGGCGCGGGCATCGCCGAGGACATGCACAAGGGCCTCGTCGACCGCTTCCGCTCCCTGCCGATGGCACGCGGCGCGGTCCTGACCGGCCGCACCCTGGCCGACCTCGTCCAGACCGCGCTGACCCTGGTGGTGCTGGCCGTCGTGGCGACGATCGTCGGGTGGCGGGCCCACGAGGGCGTCCTCGAGGCGCTGGCGGGCTTCTGCCTGCTGCTCCTGCTGGGCTACGCCTTCACCTGGATCGGCGCGCTGATCGGTCTGTCGGTGCGCACCCCTGAGGCGGCGACCTCCGGCGGGCTGATCTGGCTGTTCCCGCTGACCTTCATCTCGATCGCTTTCGTGCCCTCGGAGAACATGCCGTCGCTCCTGCAGCACGTGGCCGAGTGGAACCCGTTCAGCGCGACCGTGCTGGCGGCCCGCGAGCTGTTCGGCAACCTCCCGCCCGGCTACCAGGCGCCCGACGCCTGGCCCATGCAGAACCCGGTACTGGCCTCGCTGCTGTGGTCGGTGCTGATCATCGTGGTCTTCCGCACCCTGGCGGTGCGCAAGTACCGCTCGGCGGCCTGACCGCGCGCCGTGCTCGCGGCCCGCGAGCGCGGCCCGAGCACGGACGCGAAGCATGGCTGTGAGGACCGCGAAACGGCCCCCGGCCGCCACGGATCCCTCCGTGGCGGCCGGGGGCCGCGTCGTCCGCCCCTCGGGGCTCAGCCCTGGTACGGCTTGGCGTTCAGGACCCGCACCGAGGCCATCTTGCCGTTGGGCAGCTCGTACTCGGCGTCGTCGCCGATCTTCTTGCCGTTCACGCCCCGGCCCAGCGGGGACTGCGGGGAGTAGGTCTCGATGTCCGAGCTGGCGTACTCACGGGAGGCGAGGAGGAAGGTGATCGTGTCGTCCTCGTCACCGTCGAAGGCGACGGTGACCACCATGCCGGGCTCGACCACGCCGTCGTCCGCCGGAGCCTCGCCGACCTTGGCGTTCTCCAGCAGCTGGGTGAGCTGGCGTACCCGCAGCTCCTGCTTGCCCTGCTCCTCCTTGGCCGCGTGGTAGCCGCCGTTCTCGCGGAGGTCGCCTTCCTCGCGGGCCGCCTCGATCTTCTTGGCGATCTCGATGCGGGCAGGACCCGACAGGTACTCCAGCTCGGCCTTGAGCTGGTCGTACGCCTCCTGGGTGAGCCAGGTGACGTTGTCGCTGGTCTGGGTCACAGGTGCTCCTCGTAGGTACTCTCGGGATATAAAGCAACGCCCTACCCGAAGGGTGCGCCTTCATGGGTGGGCGAAACCACGAGCCTAACAATTCCGCCGGAAAAGGGAAGAAGGTCGGACCTTCGGGGCTCGGGGGAACCGTCAGTTTCCGCCGGCCGTCGTACAGCCGACCAGCTGGGCGCTGGTGGCCCGCTTCGTGGTGCGTACGGTGACGACCTCGTCGACGCGGCCGTGCGGCCCGTCGAAGGTGAAGTCCGCGCGGCCCACGTCCCCGCCGTCCTCCGCGAGGGTGTTGACCGTGCACACGCCGGTGACGCCCTCGTCCTTGCGGACCTCCAGATGGACGGCCACCTCGCGGTCCGAGACGATCTCGAACTTGATCAGCTCGCCGCTGACCTTCGTCCCGGTGACGTAGGACACCCCGAACCAGGCGATCAGCGCCAGGAACGCCGCGCCCAGCACCGCACCGGCCGCCTTCAGCCGGCGGTCCGAGCGCTCGTCCGCCGAGCGCCCGTACCGCCCCTGGGGCAGCTGCGCACGCACGGGGTCGGCCGAACTCATCGCCACGTCCTGTCGGTCCTATCGGGAATACAAGGGGATGCCGCTTCGGTCACTATAGAAGCCGTCTCCCATGACCAGGTAACGAGGATCGAGCCTTGACTGAACAGCTCAGACTGATGGCCGTGCACGCGCACCCCGACGACGAGTCGAGCAAGGGCGCGGCGACCATGGCGAAGTACGTGTCCGAGGGGGTGGACGTGCTGGTCGTGACCTGCACGGGCGGGGAGCGCGGCTCCATCCTCAATCCGAAGCTCCAGGGCGACGCCTACATCGAGGAGCACATCCACGAGGTGCGGGCCAGGGAGATGGCCGAGGCCCGCGAGATCCTGGGCGTGAAGCAGGAGTGGCTGGGCTTCGTCGACTCCGGTCTTCCCGAGGGCGACCCGCTGCCGCCGCTGCCGGAGGGCTGCTTCGCGCTCCAGGACGTGGACGAGGCCGCCGAGCGGCTGGTGCGCAGCATCCGCGCCTTCCGGCCGCACGTGGTCACCACCTACGACGAGAACGGCGGCTATCCGCATCCGGACCACATCATGACCCACCGGATCACGATGGCGGCCTTCGACGCCGCGGGCGACGCCGACCGCTACCCGGACGCGGGCGAGCCCTGGCAGCCCCTGAAGCTCTACTACAACCAGGGCTTCAACCGCCCCCGCACCCTCGCCCTGCACGAGGCGATGCTGGAGCGCGGCCTGGAGTCCCCCTACGGCGAGTGGCTCAAGCGGTGGGAGGAGTTCCAGCGGCCCGAGCGCACGCTGACCACCTATGTGCCCTGCGCGGACTTCTTCGAGGTCCGGGACAAGGCGCTGATCGCCCACGCCACCCAGATCGACCCCGACGGCGGCTGGTTCAAGGTCCCGATGGAGCTCCAGAAGGAGGTCTGGCCGACGGAGGAGTACGAGCTGGCCAAGTCCCTGGTGGACACGTCCCTCCCCGAGGACGACCTCTTCGCGGGCATCCGCGACAATTGATGCCATGAGCCCGACCAATCTCGCCCTCACCCAGGCCCCCGGCCTCGTCGACCTCGCCAAGGAGTTCGACGAGAACAAGGTGACGCCCGGCGTTCTCGGCTTCCTCGTCTTCGCGGTGCTGGGGCTGGCCGTCTGGATGCTGATGAAGTCGCTGAACCGCCACATAGGGAGGGTCGACTTCGAGGAGTCGCCCGCTTCGGACACCGGGCGGTCCTGACCCCGTCCCGTGCCGTCGGCGCCGGACCGGCCGCACGGCCGGACACCCGGGCCCGCACCACACGCCGCACGCCGGCCCCGGGGGGACCGGGGCCGGCGCCCGGCCGGTCAGACCTGTGCGCCGCTGTCGCCCGGCCTGCGGCCGTCCCCCGTCCCGAAGCGGCCCGCGGCCGCCGCGGACCTGGAGCGCGCGGGCCTGGGCGGCGGCGCGCTGCTGTGCGCCTCCAGCTCGATGGCCAGGGGCGTCGCGGTGAACATCGAGGACCAGGTGCCCACGACGATGCCGATCAGCAGCGCGAGGGCGAAGTCGGTCAGGGTGTCGCCGCCGAGCAGGGCGAGCGCGGCCAGGATGAACAGCGCGCCCATGCCGGTGTTCACGGTGCGGGGCACCGTCTGCAGGATCGCGGAGTTCGCGATCCTGGCGAAGGGCTCCCTGCGCCGGGCGGCCCACAGCTCGCGGACCCGGTCGAAGACCACCACCGAGTCGTTGACCGAGTAGCCGATCACGGTGAGCAGCGCGGCCAGGAAGACCCCGTCGATCGGCTTGCCGAGCCAGGCGAAGATCCCGACGAGGATGAGCACGTCGTGGACCATCGCCAGCACCGCGCCCACCGAGAAGGTCCAGCGGAAGCGGACCGCCAGGTAGAGCATCTGGGCGGCCAGTGCGACTCCGAGGGCGATCAGGGCGCCCCTGCGCAGCTCGTCCCCGAGGCTGGGTCCGATCAGCTCGTCGCGGACCTTCTCCGTCTCCCCGCCCAGCTCCTCGATCGTCGCGGCCACCTCGGCCGCCTCGTCGTTGGACAGCTCCTCGGTGCGCACCGAGAGGTCGCCCTCCCCCGAGGTCTGGACGACGGCGCGGGGGAAGCCCGCCTCCGCCAGCGCCGAGCGCGCCCGCTCCGGGTCGACGGGGGTGGCGGTGGAGTACTCGATCAGCCGCCCGCCGGTGAACTCCACCCCGAAGTCCAGCCCGCGCGCCACGATGCCCGAGCCGGCCAGGACGACGGCGGCCAGCGAGATCGCCAGCCAGCGCCGCCGGCGGCGCATCAGGTCCGGCTCGCGGCGGTTGATCCACTCCCGCACCCGGCCCACGCCCGCGATGCCGGTCAGGCCCGGACGCCTGCGCACCGCGTCGCGGGAGACGGCGAACTCGGTGAACACCCGGGTGATCAGCAGGGCGCTGACCATGGAGGCGAGCACACCGATGGACAGGGTCACGCCGAAGCCGCGCACCGGTCCGGAGGCGAAGAAGAACAGCAGCCCGGCGGCCAGCAGCGTGGTGACGTTGGAGTCCGCGATGGCGCTGAAGGCGTTGCGGAAGCCCTCCGTCAGTGCTCTGAACAGGTTCTTGCCGCCGCGGGCGGCGTACTCCTCACGTGCTCGTTCGAAGACCAGCACGTTGGCGTCCACGGCCATGCCGATCGCCAGCACGAAGCCGGCCAGGCCCGGCAGGGTGAGGGTGGCTCCGAGCGCGGTCAGCGCGGCGTAGGAGATGAGCCCGTAGCAGGCCAGCGCCACGGCGGCGAGCGCGCCCAGCAGGCGGTAGACGGCGATGATGAACAGCGCGGTCAGCGCGGTGCCGATGACCGCGGCCCGGGCGCTGGCCTCGATGGCCTCCTCGCCCAGGGTGGGGCCGACGGTGCGCTGCTCGATGATCTCCACCGGCACCGGCAGGGCGCCGCCGTCGATGAGCAGGGCCAGCTCCTTGGCCTCCTCCTGGGAGAAGCCGCCGGTGATCTGGGTGGAGCCGCCGGTGATGCCCCGCTCGCAGGCGACCGAGGGATCGACCTGCGGCGCGGAGATGATCTCCTCGTCCAGCACGATCGCCACGCGCCGCCTGGGGTCGCCGGGCGGTGAGCAGGCGGCCTGTCCGGTCAGCTCGGCCCAGGCGTCCTCGCCCTCGCCGCGCAGATCGACGGTGACGTACCAGCCGCCGCCGGTCTGCTGGTCGATGGCCGCCTCGGCGTCCTCCACCCCCTCGCCGGTCAGCTCGGCCGGCCCCAGGCGCAGCCGCTGGCCCGAGGCGTCGGGCAGGACGCGCTCGCCCTCCTCGGCCTCCTCCCCCTCGGCCGCGGCGCCGAGTACGGGGTGGAAGGTGAGCTGTGCGGTGCGGCCGAGGACGTCGGCGGCCTCGCGCGGGTCCTGCAGACCGGGCAGCTCGACGATGATCCGGTTGTCCCCGGAGCGGGCGATGCCGGGCTCGGCGACGCCGAGCGCGTCGACGCGGCGGCGCAGCACCTCCAGGGTGCGGTCGGTGGCCTCGCGGTCGGCCTCGGTGGTGGGCGAGTCACGGGTCTCCAGCACGATCTGGGTGCCGCCGCGCAGATCGAGGCCGAGCCGCGGGGAGGAGGTGACCACGGCGTAGACGGACAGGGCGAGCACGGCGAGGGCGAGGAGTGCCCGCACCACGGTGGCGCGTTTCAAGGTATGCCTCCAGCATGGCGCCGCGGCCGGGTGCCGGCCGCGGCGGTGGGACGACGGATGACGTCAACTGCCCGGCGGAGGTGGTGGGGCCCGGCCCGGATGGCGTGCGGTGTACGGGGGACGGTCGGCGGAGCGCGGCAGGGGTGCGGGCGGGCGTATGCCCGGGGCGGGCCCGGCGGGGCGGGCCCGCCCCGGCAGGGCCGCTTCCGCGGGGTGCGGGGCGTGCCGTTCGGCCGCGGCGCCCCGGTGCAGCATGGGGGTGCTGTCGCATTCGGCCGCGCAGGGCCCGCCGGCCGTGTGCGCGCCCGCGGTGCGCGGTGCGGCCGGGGCGGGCACGGCGGAGGTGGGTACGGCCGGGGCGGAGAAGTCTGGCGCGGAGGAGCCGGGCGCCGAGGAGCCGAACGCCGAGACCGGTACGGGGACGGCGGACGCCGGGGCGCCCAGCAGGAGGGACAGGGCCGCCAGCAGGGCCAGGACCTGGGCCGGCGCGGAGCGGAGCACGGCGGTCCGCTGGGCCATGCCGCCTCCTCCTCAGATGTCCGCCTCCGGCACCCGGAGCCGGCGCCGGCGGGGCGCCACCGGTGCCAGCCCGCATCCTTCCGTATCCGGCGGCCGGCGCGGAACCGGGCTCAGGGCTCGATCAGCCCCGCGCGGATCGCGTAGCGGGTCAGTTCCAGGCGGTCGCGCAGCCCGAGCTTGTGCAGCATGTTCGCACGGTGCCTCTCCACCGTCTTGACGCTGATGACCAGTGTCTCGGCGATCTCCTTCGAGGAGTGGCCCTCGGCGACCAGCTTGAGCACCTCCTCCTCCCGTGCGGTGAGCACCCGTTCGGGGATGTCCTCACCCTGCCGGACACGGTCGAGGTAGCTGCGGATCAGCGCGGTGACCGCGCCCGGGTAGAGGAACGGCTCGCCGCGCATCGCCGCCCGGCACGCCTCCACCAGATCCCGGTCGGCCACCGACTTCAGCACGTATCCCGAGGCCCCGGCCTTGAGCGCCTCGAAGAGGTACTGCTCGTTGTCGTACATCGACAGGATCAGGATGCGCAGGCCGGGATGGCGGGCGGACAGCTCCCGGGCCGCCTGCAGTCCGGTCATCCGGGGCATGGCGACGTCGAGGACGGCCAGGTCGACGGGGTGCTCGCGGGCCGCGGCGACGGCCTCGGCCCCGTCCCCGGCCTCGGCGACGACGCTCAGGTCCGGTTCGCCGTCGAGGATGAGCCGCACCCCCCGGCGCACCAGCGCGTGGTCGTCGGCGAGCAGGATGCGGGTGACGCCGGGCTCGGGCGCGTTCACGCGGCCGCCTCCTGTGCGGTGGTGGTCGTGCCGGCCTGCGGCGCCCCGTGTACGGGCCCGCCGTCCAGGGGCACCGCCAGGCGGACCCGGGTGCCGCCCTCCGGCGCCGGGCCGATGTCCAGGTCGGCGCCGACGAGCAGCGCGCGCTCCCGCATGCCGCGGATGCCGGCGCCCTCCCGGGCGGAGCCGATGCCCCGGCCGTCGTCGCACACGCTCAGCACCACGCCGCCGGCGGTGCGGCGCAGCCGCAGCTCGACGCTGCCGGCCTCGGCGTGGCGGGCGACGTTGGTCAGGCTCTCCTGGGCGACGCGGTACAGGACCAGCTCCCGCTCGCCGTCCAGCGGCGGCAGCCCGCCGTCGAAGCGGCGGCGCACCGTCAGCCCGGTGTGGGTGGAGTAGTCGGCGGCCAGCGCGGTGAGGGCGCTGACCAGGCCGAGGTCCTCCAGTACGCCCGGGCGCAGCCTGCGCGCCAGCCGCCGCACCTCGTCCAGGCTGCCGCGGGTGGTCTCCTGGGCGTGCCGGAGCTCGGCGCGCAGCTCCTCGTCCGGGGTGCGGTCGGCCGCCCGCTTCAGCTCCAGCAGCACGGCCGTCATGCTCTGGCCGACCTCGTCGTGGAGCTCCTGGGCGATACGGCGGCGCTCGGCCTCCTGCGCGGACAGCACCCGGGCGCTGCTGGCGGCCCGCTCGGCCTCCAGCCGGTCGAGCATGTCGTTGAAGGTGCGGATCAGATCGGCCACCCCGCCGTGCCCGGACACCGGCAGCCGGTGCCCCGGCCTGAGCAGGTCGACCCGGGTCATCAGCCGGGTCAGCCGCTCCAGCGGCGCCAGGCCGACGCGCAACAGGGCGGCGTTGGCCACCAGCATCACGGCCAGGCCGGTGACCAGTACGACGGCCTCGGTGAGCAGCACCGGCACCGAGACGGTCACCGGCGCCCACAGCAGCAGCGCCGTGGCCGCGCCGAGCACCAGGGCGTTGAGGGCGAAGATTCGCCAGAACAGGGACACGGCGTGCACGTCCTCCTCGATCACCTGCGTCCCCACCACTATCCGCCACCGGCGCGGTCCGGCCGGTATCACCCGGCCCTTTCCCCGCCAGCCTGCCCCGGCGGGGCCGCCGCGGTCGATCGGTGGCGCGGGCCATCCCGTCCGGGGCCGGGCCCCCTCCCCCACCCGGCGCATACACCCCGCCCCCACCCCCGAATGGGTGACGCCACCGATGGACCGCGGGCACCGCGCCGTCCATGGTGGAAGCGCAGGGGCGCGTGGACCCTCCCCCCCCGGGACGGGCCGCGCGCCCTCCCGTATGCCATCGGTCTCCCTCGGCCCGGAAGGAACACGACCGCGATGACGATCGACGCGGCCCGCTCCGCGGACCCTCCCGAACGCCTCCCGGCGCACGAAGTGCGTCTGCGCCTGGAGCACGAACGCGACTCCCGCCTCTCCCAGCTCGACGCCGTCGAGGAGGCCGCGGACCAGGCGTCCGCGGACCTGCTGGCCGTCCAGACGGACTCCGTCCGCCGGGTGCTGGCGGAGATCGACCTGGCGCTGGCCCGGCTGGAGAACGGCACCTACGGGGTCTGCGAGGGCTGCGGCAGCGCCATCCCGGCCGAGCGGCTGGAGATCCTGCCGTACGCGAGCCGCTGCGTCGGCTGCCAGCAGCGCTCCGCCTGACGGCGTGTCCGGCTGACGGAACGGGGGCGGGGCGCGTACACCGCACACCCGCGCCCCCGCCGCGACGCCCGCCCCGCGTACCACTCACGCACCACCCGCGCCCGCACGAGGACGTGACCCATGAACGACCAGGCCACCGGCGTCCACGACGCCACCCTCACCCACCGGGAACTGGCCGCGCTGCGCGAGGACCTGGAGGAGCAGCGCCGCTTCCGCCTCGACCAGCTGAGGGGGTTCGGCCTACCCCGTCCCGGGACGGCGCGGGCCGAGGCGGCGCGGGCCGGGACCACCGCGAACACCACCACCGCCACGACCGCCGAACTCGCCGAGATCGACGCCCGGCTCGCGGAGTCCGCCCGGATGGTCCTGGCCGACGTGGAGGCCGCTCTGGAGCGGATGGACCGGGGCGGCTACGGCCACTGCCTGCTGTGCTCCCGCCCCATCCCCCCGCGCGTGCTGGAGATCGTCCCGCAGGCCCGCTACTGCGCTCACTGCCGGCGCACCGGGGAGACGCGGCGGTGACACCGGGGTGCCTGCCCCACGCCGCCCCGCGCAAGGCGGCGGGGACCGCGGCCCCCGCCGCGATCCCCGCCGATGTTCCGTACGGCCCGGGCTGGCCCGGGCCCGCCCGGGCTCAGCCCAGCGCCCGCGCCAGGTCCGCCACCAGATCGTCGGCCGCCTCGATGCCCACCGACAGCCGCACCAGGTCCGAGGGCACCTCCAGCGCCGAGCCCGCCGCCGAGGCGTGTGTCATCCGGCCCGGGTGCTCGATCAGGGACTCCACCCCGCCCAGCGACTCCCCGAGCGTGAACAGCTCCGCCCGGTCGCACACCTCGACCGCCGCCTCCTCGCCCCCGGCGACCCGGAAGGAGACCATGCCGCCGAAGTCGCGCATCTGCTTGGCCGCCACCTCGTGCCCGGGGTGCGTCTCCAGCCCCGGGTAGTACACCTGGACGACCTTCGGGTGGGAGACGAGCAGTTCGACGACCCGCGCGGCGTTGGCGCAGTGCCGGTCCATGCGCACCGCCAGCGTCTTGACGCCGCGCATCACCAGCCAGGAGTCGAACGGCCCGGCGATGGCGCCCATCGCGTTCTGGTGGAAGGCCAGCTCCTCGCCCAGCGCGGTGTCGGCGGTGATCAGCGCGCCGCCGACCACGTCGGAGTGGCCGCCCATGTACTTGGTCGTGGAGTGCACCACCACGTCCGCGCCGAGTGCCAGCGGCTGCTGCAGATAGGGGCTGGCGAAGGTGTTGTCCACCACCAGACGGGCGCCCGCCGTACGGGCCACGTCGGCCAGCGCCGCGATGTCGGCGATGCCCAGCAGCGGGTTGGACGGGGTCTCCACCCACACCGCCTTCGTGCGCGGGCGCAGCGCGGCGCGCACGGCCGCCGGGTCGGAGGAGTCCGCCACGTCCCACTCCACGCCCCACCGCTCGGCGACCTTCGCGAACAGCCGGAAGGTGCCGCCGTAGGCGTCGTTGGGGATGACGACGTGATCGCCGGGGGTGAGCAGGGTCCTCAGCAGGCAGTCCTCGGCGGCCAGCCCGGAGGCGAAGGCCAGCCCGCGCCGCCCGCCCTCCAGCGCCGCGAGGTTCTCCTCCAGCGCGGTGCGGGTCGGGTTGGCGCTGCGGCTGTACTCGTAACCGCCGCGCAGGCCCCCCACCCCGTCCTGTTTGAACGTGGAGACCTGGTGGATCGGCGGCACCACCGCCCCGGTGGCGGCGTCGGGCTCCTGCCCGGCGTGGATGGCGAGGGTCTCGAAGTGCTGCGCCGGGGTACGCGCCGCGTTCTGCTCCGCGTCCCGCGCCTCGTCCCGTGCTGCGTGCTGGTCACTCATGGCCACGAGCCTAGCCCCGCGGGCCGTACGGTGGAGGCATGGAAGCCCTGCTGTTCCTCATCGCCACCGCCGCCGTCGTCGGCCTGCTGATCGTGCCCGCGATCCGCCGCCGCCGGGAGCTGACCGGTTCCGGGGGATCCCCCGGCGTCCGGGCCGCCGGCGATCCGGACCGCTACGGCCTCGTACCGCCCGAGCGGCTCGACGTACGGCTGCCCGGCCCCGACCCGGAGCTGATCGAGGCGCTGGAGGAGACCCAGCGGACCCAGGACTGGCAGCCCGTCGCCCGGCTGCTCGCGCTGACCGGCGACGACTGGGAGCTGCGCTGGCAGCGCGTGCAGTCCCTGGCGGGCGCCGCGGCCGTGGAGCTGGCGCGCTCGCGCACCACCTCCGCGCCCCCCGCGGAGCAGACTCCCCCGGCGGACCAGCCCCCCTCCCTCACCAAGGAGCAGCCGGCCCCCGCGCCCGTCGCGGACGCGCGCTGGCTGCGGAACTGGCGCACCGCCTCCCCGCGCGACGCGGCCTGCGCGCAGGTGTACGCGCAGTTCCTGGTCTGGCAGGCGCTGGGCGACACCGGCTCGGCCGACCGGCGGATCATCCTGGAGGAGGCCCGCGAGATCGCCCGCGAGGCGATCCGGCTCGCCCCGGCCGACCCCACCGCGTACATCACCGACCTGTTCGCCGCCCGCGCCCTGGGCGTGCGCCGCCCCGAGTTCGAGGAGTGCTGGGAGGAGGTGCGCAGGCGCGCACCGCACCACATGGGCGCGCACCTGGTGGCGCTGCCGTACTGGTCCGCCAAGGGCCACGGTTCCAAGGAGGACGCCTACGCCTTCGCGCAGCGCGCCGCGGGCGAGGCACCCGAGGGCAGCCTGCTGCCGGCCCTGCCGCTCTTCGCGGTCTACGACCACCTGCCGGAGGCCAACATGGTCAGCGGCCTCTACCGCAGCGCGGTGGTGGAACAGGCCATCGAGGGCGCGCGCTACGCCCTGCACCACGCGCCCGCCGGCCACCCCGTCGCCCCGCACGTGCGCCATCTGCTGCTGTGCTTCCTGGTGCGCGCCGAGCGGTACGCGCAGGCCCTGGAACAGGTGCGGGCCGTGGATGGTTATGTCGGTGCGCTGCCCTGGGTCGACGGCGGCGACCCGGTGGCGGAGTACTCGGCGTACCGCGCCCTGGCGGTCGCCGGCTACGAGAGCCTGGGCGGCGACGCGGCGCACACCCCGCCGGCGCACTGAGACGTGGGGGCGGCGTACGGCACACGGCGTACGCCCGCCCCAGGCGGCACCGGGCCCCATCGGGCCCACCGAGGCCACGAGGAGAGTTGAGCATGCTGTTCGGCCACTTCAAGAAGTCCCTCCCCACGGCGGAGGAGGCCCTCAAGGGCCGCCCGGAGCGTCCCTACACCGTCCCCGGAACCCACACCGTCCTGGGCAACCCGCTGCTGGGCCCCTACCCGGAGGGGCTGGAGACCGCCGACTTCGGCCTGGGCTGCTTCTGGGGCGCGGAGCGGAAGTTCTGGCAGACCGAAGGGGTGTGGACCACCCTGGCGGGCTACCAGGGCGGCCACACCGAGAACCCGACGTACGAGGAGGTCTGCTCGGGCCTGACCGGGCACACCGAGGCCGTCCGCGTCGTCTTCGACCCGTCCAAGGTCACCTACGAGGAGCTGCTGCGGGTCTTCTGGGAGTCCCACGACCCCACCCAGGGCTTCCGCCAGGGCAACGACGTGGGCACCCAGTACCGCTCGGCGATCTACACCCACTCCGCCGAGCAGGAGGCCGCGGCGAAGGCCTCCCGCGACTCCTACCAGACCGTCCTGGCCTCCTCGGGCTACGGCGAGATCACCACGGAGATCCTCCCCGCCGGCCCCTTCTACCCTGCCGAGGCCTACCACCAGCAGTACCTGGACAAGAACCCCGGCGGCTACTGCGGCATCGGCGGCACGGGCGTCGCCTGCCCGGTCGGCGTGGCCAAGGCCGAGGGCTGACGGCCCCGTCCGGGTCCTCCGCCACTCGTTCGGGCGACTGCCGGCAACGGACGGTGGACGCAGGATCCGGTCATACATCCTCCGTCTCGCGCGGGGGACGTGTCGGGCGGTCCCATGGCGACGAGCGCGCCCCGGTCCGGCTCTCCTCGTTCACGAGGGCTGCCGGCTGCGCCCCCGGTACCACAGCGTCAGAGGTGTACCGATCGCGATGACCATGAGTGCTGCGGCCAGGATCCACATGCGCGATGACCATGAGTCCTTGGACAGGGCGAAGGCGATGCCCGCGGCGGCCCCGGCTGTTATGCCAAGTGACGGACGCCAGTCGTCGTCACGGATGACTGCGTTACCGAAGAACGTCAGGAGCTACGGCATCGTCATCATCGCTGCGAAGTACCAGCTGCCGCCGTCGGGGACGGAGCACCCTCGGACCGATTCCCCACAGCCGAGGTACACCGAGCCCGCGAGCGCCCAGCCGAGCGTTCCCACGACGACCAGCCCCACCAGAAAACCCAGCCCCTTGTTCTCCATATCCGGATGGTAGGCACGGCCCGGCCTGGCGGTTTGAGTACCGCCGCGAGCACCACCGGTGGAAGGTGAAAGGGGGGCTTGGTCCGGTGGAAGGGCCTTGCCCTGGAACTCTTCCCGGTTGTCGGCGTCCGCTGGTGTCAGCGGAACAGTTCCGGCAACGGGCACGCTTCCAGCGGCTCGTCCGGCCGGTCGGCCCATTTCCACCACAGGTGCCGGCCGGCACAGCTCCACAGCGACCGGCAGGCTCGCCAGCCGTCGTCCTGCCGCCCGGAGAGCACGGAGCCGCCGGACCTCATGGGCCGGCCGCACTCCGGGCAGACCGGAGGTGGGCACCTTGACGCGGCCGTGTAGTCCGTTTCCACGGGCGTGGCGTTCTGGTGCTCGGGAGTGTCGGCGCTCATGGAGCGTCGGGGGCGGTGTCGCCGGGGAGGTCGGCCAGTTCGGCCAGGTCCCGCCCCTCGGAGTCCAGCCAGTACCTGGGTCCGGAGGCGTAGCCGGGCCGGTTCCCTGTCAGCTGCTCGACCATCTCCTTCACAAGCGACGTCGGTGCGTAGCACTGCCCGTCGTACTCCCACCGCAGGGGGCGGCCGCGGTCGCCGGTCCAGGTGGCGCGGCCGCGCCTGGGGTCCTCGGCGACCCACCTCTCGATCTCGTTGTTGTCCCAGGCCATGGACTCCGGAAAGGCGCGGAAACGGAGCGTCTGGCCGGGCTGGACCGAGCCGTTGTCGATGATGCGCAGCACCGCCTTGCGGTTGCGGGTGCTGTTCGCGGCGCGCTGGGCCGTCTCGGCCTTCTCGGCGCGGGCGGGGACCACGGTGAACTCCTCCAGCCCCGGCACCGGGTAGAGCACCGAGGTCGTCATCACGTGTGTCCCCTCGTTCGCCCAGAGCCGGAACTGGACCAGCTTGACGTCGATCCCCATCTCGTTCAGCCACACGGCCGACGAGGTCACCTGCTTCGGGAAGGAGCGGGCGACCAGCACGATCCGGGGCTGCTTGAGCAGTGCGGCGTCCAGTTCGTCGCCGCAGTGCGCCCGGATGGCCTGCAGGGCTTTCGGGATGTCGTGCTCCTCGCCGGAGCGCCGCAGGAAGTCCGCGTGGATGCGGGCGAGGTCCTCCTCGGTGAAGCGGGACACCATGGCCGCGTAGGTGATGGCCTGCAGGTGTACGTCGTCCGGGGCGTCGTCACGTTTGAGCTCGATGACGACGAGGTGCCCCTCGGAGTCGAGGGCCAGCAGGTCCAGCCGATCGCGGACCCTGTCCCCGCCCTGTGTGGCCCACTTGTCGTACTCCTCGGTCAGGATGAGCAGGCCCGGCTCGACGAGGGAGGGGTCGGCGATGATCCACTTCTGCAGGTCGGCCCGTTCCCTCAGTCCCAGGTCGGCCAGCCGGGCCTCCTCCGCTTTGGCGGGTTGTGCCGCGCCGATGATCGACACCCTTTCAATCGCCATACGGATCCCCCAAGTTGCCGTTCCTGTCGCACTACTTGGAGTCTAAGAAGGGATCGCAGCCTGCCGCAGCCCCGCCCGCGAACGGTCTTCGCCCGCGCCCTGCGGGAAGTGCCCGACGTGCTACGGACCGGGCGGGGGGCGCGGACCGGTCGTATCGTCCTATGCTGCGCCCAGTCATGGCGGTGCGGTCGTCCGGAAGCGGGTTCACGCCGTCCGAGCGCCGGGGTCCGCCGGTTCCCCGAAGGTTCTGAGCGATACCAAGGAGACTTCCAGTGCTCTCACGGGATGAGGCCATCGACTCCGCCCGCCGGTTCCTCGACGAGGCTTTCCCCGAAGGGGAGTTCACGATCGTCGTGCAGGACGGGCTGACGCAGGAGCATCCGGTGGCGTGGGCGGTGCGGTTCGACTCGCAGGAGCACATCGACACCGGGAACATGGCGCTGGCGCCCTTCGTCCGCGTGGTGGTCGTGCCCAAGGACGGCAGCGGGCCGCACTTCCCCCCGACCCACCAGCCGCTGGGCGAGTACCTGGGTGAGCTGGCCAGGGACGCGTACACCACCGGCGCCTGACCGCCGGGCGTCCGGGGCCGGGACGCGCGTGTGGGCCGCCCGCGCGTGGCGGGCGGCCCACAGCGGGTCGGGTGGGGCCGGAAAGCGGCGTGGCGGGGTCAGGCCGAGACGGTCTGGAACTCGCGCACGAACGCCTGGTTGAACGCCTTGAGGTCGTCCGGCTTGCGGCTGCTGACCAGGGTGTTCGGTCCGTCGGTGCAGACGGAGACCTGCTCGTCGACCCAGTTGGCGCCGGCGTTGCGCAGGTCCGTCTCCAGGCTCGGCCAGGAGGTGATCTTCCTGCCGCGCACCACGTCCGCCTCGATCAGCGTCCACGGGCCGTGGCAGATGACCGCCACCGGCTTGCCGGTCTGGAAGAACTCCCGGACGAAGGAGACGGCGCCCTCGTCCATCCGCAGGAAGTCGGGGTTGGCGACACCGCCGGGCAGCACCAGCCCGTCGTAGTCCTCGACCGCGGCCCGGCCGACCTGCTCGTCCACCTCGAAGGTGTCGGCCTTGTCGAGGTGGTTGAACGCCTGGATCCGCCCGCCGGTGGTGGACAGCAGGCTCGGGGTGCCCCCGGCGTCGATCACGGCCTGCCACGGTTCGGTCAGCTCTACCTGCTCCACGCCCTCGGGGGCGACGAGAAAGGCGACCTTCACTTCTGCCACGTCCTTTCGGCAGCTCGGGTCCTCGGTACATGCTGCGTACTCCCCCGTACTCGGATACGGGTTTCCACCAGGAGCGGTCCTATGCCGCTTTACGTGTCTTTCCGGGCGGAACGGTCGCGTGTCGCGGCACCGCCCGCATCTCCCGTCCCGTCCGCCCCGCCCGCCTCCCCTGTGACGCGGCACGGCCCGCCGGAGCGGTCGCTCCGGCGGGCCGTGCCGTCACTGGTGGGGCGCCGACGGCCCCGGTGCCTTCGGTGGCTCACGGACCCGGTGTCGCCCGTGTGACCGCGGGTGTCACCTGGTGCGGTAGGCGTTGACGATCGTCTGGGACAGGGTGTTGCCCTTGACGTCCTTCACCTTCGCCCTGAAGGAGACAGTGCCCTTCCTGCCGGGGTTTTTGAAGGTGATCTTCCCCTTCTTGACGGTGGTCTTCTTCCAGCTCTTGCCGCCGTCGAAGGAGACGTGGACGGTCAGCGACTTCAGGTTCCTTCCGGCGGCCGCCCCCTGGACGGTGACCGGTACCGGCATGGTGGTCATCGCCTTGGCCGTGCCGTCCAGGGCCAGCTTCGGCGTGAAGCGCACGGTCGTCGCCGCCAGGCGGGTCTCCTGGGAGGTGCGGGCCGAGGTGAAGGTGTGGGTGGCGCTCACCCTGGTGCTCAGCCGGGAGGTCTTGGCCCGACTGAGGGTGGTGACCAGCTTGTACTCCGCCTTGCCCTTCGGGAGGGTGAAGCCGGTGTAGTCGAAGATCTCCTTCTCCTCGGCGTACTTCTTGCCGTTGCGGTACAGGGTCGTCCGCGCCGAGTCGTAGGCGACGTCGCCGTGGTGGCCGGCGCCGTCCGTGAGCGGGTTCAGCATGCCGTAGAGGTCGTCGCCGTCACGGAAGATGCCGCCGTACTCGCCCAGGTGGGGGCCGAAGACGGCGTTGTTGAAGGTGCGGTGGTAGGTCTTGCCGGCGGTGAACTTCCGTTCGTCGGCGTAGTAGTCGGCCTCGAAGTCGCCCTCGGGGCCGAGCTGTGTGAAGTACTGCGACCACCGGGTGCCCTTGGCCTTGACGTAGACCGTGGTGGTGCGCGGGAGTCCGCGCTCGGTTCCGAAGAAGGAGCCCACGGCGGAGGGCACGGTGGACAGCATGCCGGTGCGGCCGGGGGCCGAGGCGCCCTGCCGGACCTTCAGCCTGGCCATCTGGGACTTCTCGGTGTGTGTCCTCAGGCCGGTGTAGAAGCCGTCCTTGCGGACGTGGAAGGTGTTGTACTCGGTGTTCCCGCGGGTCCACACGGCGGTGGCGGCCGAGGTGACCTCGACGTCCCCCGTGCCGCCGACCTGCGCGGTGCGCATGCTCTGCCCGTCGCCCACCATGCCGCCGTAGAGGCCGACGTAGCCTTCGTCGCCGAGGATGCCGGTGTACTCGACGGACTGGCCGGTCTGCTTCGCCTTGCGGTCGTGCACCGTCATCCTCACCTCCTTGGCCTTGCGGGCGTCGAAGGTGACGGTGGTGTCCTTGGTGAGCCGGACCGCCGGGGCCACGAGCCAGTCGCTGCCCCGGTAGTCCTCCTCGGTGCTGCCGGGCAGGGCGATGTCGGTGGACAGGGCGTAGGTGCCCTTGGGGACGCGGACGGTGGTGGTGCCGTCCTCGCCCGTCAGGCCCCTGAAGACGTCGACCCGGTAGCCGACGAGCATGCTGCTCCACAGGGGAGCCGTCCTGCCGTCGCGGCCGAGGGTGCGCACGGTCAGGTCGTAGGACTCCACCTCGCGGTCGACGGCGCCCGCGGTACGGACGCTCTGGCCGCCGCCGGTCGCGGTGACCGTCACGCTGTAGCCGCCGTTCACGTTGCCGCCGAGCCGGGTGTCGGCGGTGATGCCGACGGACGCCGTGCCGCCCGCGGGGACGGTGACCTCGTCGGCGGCCAGGGTGAACATGCCCTTGGGCGCCGGCTTGCCCCGGGGGTCGGTGCCGGTGGCGGTCAGCGAGAGGGTGACGTCCTCGGTGCCCAGGTTGCGGTAGGTGATGTCCTTGGTGACCGGCTCGTCGTCGCCGTGCGGCCACTGGGCGGTGCCGAAGCCGATCGACACCGGCTCGGCGACGATCGTCTGCTTGAGCGCCTTGTTCACATCCGCCCGGCCGGAACCCTGCTGGAAGGCGGTGTAGCCCTTGCCGGGCTTGGTGGAGGCCGTCAGCGCGCCCTTGATCCGCTCGCCGGTCCAGTCGGGGTGCCGCTGGGCCAGCAGCGCGGCCGCGCCGGCGACGTGCGGGGTGGCCATGGAGGTGCCGGAGATGGAGACGTAGCCGTCGGCGACCGGGTCGCCCTCCCGCTCGATGATGCTGCCCTTGGCGGCCGCGGCGCCGATGTCCACGCCGGGGGCGGTCAGGTCGGGCTTGACCGCGCCGTCCCCGATGCGCGGGCCGATGGAGGAGAACTCGGCGAGGGCGTCCTGCTTGTCCACGGCGCCGACGGTCAGCGCGGCTTCCGCGCTGCCGGGGCTGGCGATGCTGGAGGCGTAGGGGCCCTCGTTGCCGGCCGCGATGACGAAGAGTGCGCCGCTGTCCCGCGACAGCCGGTTGACGGCGTCCTCCATCGGGTCGATCTCGGGGGTGTCGCCGCCGCCGAGGCTGAGGTTGATCACCCCGGCGCCCTGTGCGACGGCCCACTCCATCCCGGCGATGATCTCGGAGTCGCTGCCGTAGCCGTCGTCGTCGAGGACCTTGGCGTTGAGCAGTTTCGCGCCGGGGGCCACTCCCTTGTACCGGCCCTTGGACTTCGCGCCGGATCCGGCCGCGATGGACGCGACGTGGGTGCCGTGCCCGTAGCGGTCCTTGGTGTCCTTCGAGTCGGTGAAGTTCTTCTCCGCGGCTATCCGCCCGGCGAAGTCGGGGTGGGCGGCGTCGATGCCGGTGTCGAGGACGGCGATGGTGACGCCCTTGCCGTCGTAGCCGGCCTTCCATGCCGCCGGGGCGCCGATCTGCGCGGTGCTCTTGTCGAGCGCCGCCTTGCGGACGCCGTCGAGGGAGACGGTGGCGACTCCGGGCGCCGCCGCGAGCTGCCCCGCCCCGGCCGGGCGGGTCAGGGCCTTCCAGGCGTCCGCGGCGCGGTCCCCGGCGACGGCCAGTGCCTCGCCGTTGACCGACCGGAAGGCGGCGCGCACGGTCGGTTCGGCCTCGGCGTGGAGTTCGGCCCTGGCCGCGGGCTTCGCGCCGCGGTAGGTGACGATGACCGGTACGTCGGTGCCGGTCCTGTCGCGGTACTGCTCGCGGCTGAGTTCGGTGACGTCGAACAGCCGCCGGTCGAGCCTGCGTTCGGCGATGAGCCGGGTGACGTCCTGCGGGATCACATAGGTGTGGTCCCCGGTGCGGACGATCCGGACGGGTACGTCCTCGCGTCCTTCGGCGCGGATCACCGAGGTGACCCTGCCGTGCCGGTCCAGCACGACCCGGTCGCCGGTGACGAGGGTGACGGAGCGCCGGCCGCGCTCGGTCCGGTCGGTTTCCTGTGGCGGGCCCGCCTGGAACGCCCCCGTTCCGGGCCCGGTCCTCGGTGCGGTCTCCGGCGCGGCGTCCGGGCCGGTCCTCGGGGCGGCGGACGATGCGGTGGTCAGCCCCATCGTCAGTGCGACGGCCACGGCGGTGGCTATCGCGGCGGCGCCCGCTCTCTTCCGTTGTGTCAATTCTCCCCCTGGTGAGGTCATCACCGTGCGCGGGGGACCCCTGCGGCCCCCCTGCGCGATCAGTCTGCGGGAGGCCGTGACGCCCGCACCATACGGCCTCGTATGGGACAGGTGTTCTGGGTGTGACGCCGCATCGGTTCCCCTCGGTCCGGGGCAGAAGCGGGTCGCTTCCGGCTCTCGCGATGATGAGGACGCTTCCGGGGCCGGTCCGGTTCATCTCCGGCCCGTCCGTGTTTCCCCGGTTCCACGGAAGAACGGCGGAAGGCGGCGGGGAGCGGCGTGGTTCGCCGTTCCCCGCCGCCTTCCGGGAGGTGTGCCGAAGGTGCGGCGGGCGCGGTCGGCGGGCCGTCAGTGGCCCTTGCCGGAGGCCGGGGGATCAGAGGGCGGATCCGGCCTTCCAGTCCTCCCAGGACATGTTCCAGCCGTTGAGGCCGTTGTCCGGGGTGATCTGCTTGTCGGGCGAGTTCTTGACTATGACCACGTCGCCCAGGAGCGAGTTGTCGAAGAACCAGGCGCCGTCCTGACCGGGGTCGTTCGCGCCCTGGACGTCGTTCAGCCCGACGCAGCCGTGGCTGGTGTTGACGTTGCCGAAGACCGAGTCGGCGCCCCAGTAGTTGCCGTGGATGAAGGTGCCGGAGGTCGACAGGCGCATGGCGTGCGGCACGTCGGGGATGTCGTACTCGCCCTTGCCGTCGTCGTCGGTGAAGCCGACGGTCGCGCCGTTCATCCGGGTCTCCTTGTACTTCTCGGAGATCACCATCTGACCGTTGTAGGTCGGGGTCTCGGGCGCGCCCGCGGAGATCTTGAAGGTCTTGACGGTCTTGCCGTCCCGGACGACCTCCATGGTCTTGGTCTTCACGTCGACCGTGCTGACCTGGGAGCGGCCGACGGTGAAGCTGAAGCTCTTGTCCTGGACGCCGGTGACGCCGTCGGCGCCCTCGACGCCGTCGAGGTTGAGGTCGACGGTGACCTTGGAGCCGGACTTCCAGTAGTCCTTGGGGCGGAAGTCCAGGCGGGTGTCGCTGAACCAGTGGCCCACGACCTCCTGGCCGCCGGTGGTGTTGACCTCGATCGCGGCCTGGACTTCCTTCTTGTTGGTGATGCCCTTGTCGAAGTTGAGGGAGACGGGCATGCCGACGCCGACGGTCGAGCCGTCCTCGGGCGTGAAGTAGCCGATGAAGCTGTTGTCGGGCGAGACCGTGGTGAAGGTGGCGTTCTCCAGCGCCTTGCGGCCCTCGGAGTCCTCGGCCTCGGCGGAGATCGTGTACCGGGTGGCGCGCTCCAGCTGACCATTGGGCTTCCAGCCGCTGCCGTCGGCCGCGAGGGTGCCCTCGACCTCCTGGCCCGTCGCGACGGCCTTCATGGTCACCGAGGTGAGCTTGCCGCCCTTCACCCCCACCTTGGCCGCGTGGATGCTGGCGTTGTCCGCGCCGTCCTTGGGTGTGATGACTATTCGGGCGTCGGAGGCCTTCTCCGCCGCCGCCTTGTCCACCTGGGCCTGCTCCTTCTCCGGCTTCTTCGCGGAGTCGGCCTCGGACCCGCCGGTGCTGCCGCTCTCACCCCCGCACGCCGACAGTGTGAGCACTCCACTGAGCAGCGCGGCCGCCGCCACGACGCTCCTGCGGCGCTTGCCGTCCCTCATCACACGCTTCTCCATCCGCTTACGAACCTCTGGCTCCCCGTTCCGCGTCCCACGCCGTCCGGTACGGGCGAAGCGGGACGTCCACCCCACGGCCGCACATACGAGAACGCGAGGGAACTGTGACTCGTTCCACCCAGGGTAAGACTGTGGGGTAAGACACCCTCCGGTCACCAGGGGTTGCACCGGCGGGCGGGAATTCCCCCGCGGTTCCGGATCGTTACCGGCAGATCCGTCCGCCCGTGACACCCGATCACATCACAGCGCATTCCTCCTGTCACGGCGCTTATGTGGCAATGTGACCGATTTCGCACAAGGCGGCCGGGGCGTGGAGAACGCGGGTGCCGGCCGCCCTTCACGCCGCACCCCTGTCGTCGTTAGCATCGGTCCCAGCACCGCCGATCCGCTGCACCGAGGGGGCTCTTCCGTGCGAGCACACCGTCGACCGCTGGTGACCGCCGCCGTCGCGGGCGGCCTCCTGTGCGGTCTGTGGTTCGTACCGTCCGCGAACGCCACCGGCGACGGCGAGCCGGCCGGGACCACCGCCCCGCGGACACAGGTCCAGACCCAGCCCCGGACTCAGACCCTGACCGGTTCCGGGGGCGAGGTGGTGCTGGCCGACACCGGCACCTTCGACAGCACGCCCTACCTCGTCGGCGGCCTCGGCTTCCTCGGCGCGGGCGCCGCCCTGCTGGTCAACGCCCGCGTCCGGGCCGGCCGCGAGGGTCTCACGCCAGCGGCCCGGTGACGGTCTCGGCCGCCGCCACCAGCCCTCCCGTGCGGACGAACGCCTCCGCCGCCGCCAACTCCGGCGCCAGATAACGATCTTCCCCCGGGCCCCGCACCCCGGCCTCGCGCGCCGCGGCCACCACCGCCGAGGCGGCGGGTGAGGGGGTCAGCCCGTCCGCCGCGCGCAGCTCGACCGCGCGGGCGGCCGCGCACAGCTCCACGGCCACCACCCTGGTCAGCCCGTCGACGGCGGTGCGCAGCTTGCGGGCGGCCGACCAGCCCATCGACACGTGGTCCTCCTGCATCGCCGAGGACGGGATCGAGTCCACCGAGGCCGGGACCGCCAGCCGCTTCATCTCGCTCACCAGGGCGGCCTGGGTGTACTGGGCGATCATCAGCCCCGAGTCCACGCCCGCGTCACCCGCCAGGAAGGGCGGCAGCCCGTGGCTGCGGTTGCGGTCCAGCAGCCGGTCGGTACGGCGCTCGGCGATGGAGGCCAGATCGGCCGCGGCGATGGCGAGGAAGTCCAGTACGTAGGCGACCGGTGCGCCGTGGAAGTTGCCGTTGGACTCCACCCGGCCCGCCTCGGGGAGCACCACCGGGTTGTCCACGGCCGCGGCCAGCTCCCGCTCGGCGACGGTGCGGGCGTGCGCCAGGGTGTCGCGCCCGGCGCCCGCGACCTGGGGGGCGCAGCGCACCGAGTAGGCGTCCTGGACGCGCGGGGCGTCGTCCTGGTGGTGGCCGGTGAGCTCCGAGCCGGCCAGGACCTTGAGCATGTTGGCGGCGGAGGCGGCCTGGCCGGGGTGCGGGCGGACGGCGTGCAGCTCGGGCGCGAGCACCCGCTCGGTGCCCAGCAGCGCCTCCAGGGTGAGGGCGGCGGTGATGTCGGCGCAGGTCAGCAGCCGGGCGAGGTCGTCGCAGGCCATCACCAGCATGCCGAGCATGCCGTCGGTGCCGTTGAGGAGGGCCAGCCCCTCCTTCTCCCGCAGCTCGACGGGGGCCAGTCCGTGCTCGGCCAGCAGCTCGGCCACCGGCCGCACCCGCCCGTCGGGGCCCTCGGCGTCCCCCTCGCCCATCAGGGCCAGCGCACAGTGCGACAGGGGCGCCAGGTCGCCGGAGCAGCCGAGCGAGCCGTACTCGTGGACGACGGGGGTGATGCGCGCGTTGAGCAGGTCCGCCATGGCGCGGGCCACCTCGGGCCGCACCCCGGTGCGGCCCGAGGCCAGGGTCTTCAGCCGCAGGAACATCAGCGCCCGCACCACCTCGCGCTCCACGCGCGGTCCCATGCCGGCGGCGTGCGAGCGGACGATGTTGCGCTGGAGCCGTACGCGCAGTTCGGCGGGGATGTGGCGGACGGCCAGGGCGCCGAAGCCGGTGGAGACGCCGTAGACGGGGTCGGGGGACGCGGCCAGGTCGTCGACGACCCGGCGGGCGGCGGCGAGGGCGGCCAGCGCCTCGTCGGACAGTTCGACGCGGGCCAGGCCGCGGGCGACGGCTACGACGTCCTCGGCGGTGGTGCCGGAGGAGCCGATCACCACACGGTTCTGCATATCCATATTCAGGAACACTAAAGAGTGAATCGAGTTCTGTCACGACCCTGCCGGGGCCGTGCCCGGCCCGCGCGGGTTCCGCGCCGGGCCCGCGTACGCCCCCGGGCCCGCGCCCCGAGCCCTCACACGTCCAGGCCGCGCAGCCGTCGGCGGTCGCCCCGGGCCCCGATCCGCCCCTGCTCGGCCTGGTCGGCCAGGCGGACCACGGCGTCCCCGGTGTACTCGGGGCCCTCCGCCCGTCCGGCCGCACCGGTCTCCCCGCCGCCCTCGCGCCCGGCCACCACCGGCTTGTCGGTACGGGCGGCCTTGGCCCGGTACTGGGCGGCGTCGGCGAGGCGGAACAGCCGGCGGGCCGAGCGGACCGGGCCTATCGGATCGCCCGTCGAGGCGACCCCGCAGGCCACCCCCTGCCCCGTCTCCAGCTCCGCCGCCCGGCGGCACACCTCGTCCGCCACCCGGACCACCTCGTCGGCCGGCGGCCCCACCGCCAGCAGGCAGAACTCGTCCCCGCCCAGCCGGGCGGCCAGCGTGTCCGGGAGCATCGCGCCGCACAGGGACAGCACCGAGGCGAAACGTTCCAGCAGCCGGTCGCCCGCCTCGTGGCCCAGCACGTCGTTGACCCCCTTGAGCCCGTTGACGTCGCAGACCAGCAGGCTGACCACCGTCCCGTCCGCTCGGTGCCGCTCCAGAGCCTCCTCCAACCGCACATCCACCGCCCGGCGGTTCGCCAGACCGGTGAGGGGGTCGGTGAAGGCCAGCCGGCGCACCTCCTCCAGCCGCTCGGTCTGGGCGATCCCGGCCGCGATCACCGACGCCAGCGCCTCGGCGAAGTCCGCGTCGGCCCGGTCGAAGACCGGCCGGCCGGGCTCGCGCGCCACGTACAGCTCGCCCCACGCCCGCCCGTCCACCACGACCGGGGCAACCACGCAGCAGCCGCGCCCCCGCCGGCGCAGCGCCGGGGACCGGCCCTCCTGGGGCGCCCCGGGGCCGTACCGGGACACCCGCTCCCCTCCGTCGGCCGTCTCCACCCAGGCGCGCGTCCCGGCCCCCGGGCCGCCGCCCCGGCGCAGACCGGTGATCTCGGGGAAGTCGTGGACCGGGTACGTCTCGTCCTCGGGGAACTCCTCCTCGTCCCCGCGCCGCTCGCCGGTGTTGACCAGCACCCGCAGCAGGCCGCGCTCGCGCTCCCAGACGGACAGGGCCGCGAAGGAGCCGCCCAGCGCGGCCCGCGCGCCCTCGGCGGCGGTGCGGGCGACGTCGCGCAGGGTGTGGGCGGCGGCCATCTCCTGCGCCAGCCCCACCACGGTCCTCAGCCGCGCGTCGTCACCCATGCCGTACCCGATCCACACGACCCAGGTTATGGGCCTTCACTCCGGGTCGCCGACCGGCTCGCACCGGCCCGCTCCGGCTCACCGGGCTCGTGCCCGCTCAGCCCCGGGTCACTCCCCCGGCCAGCGCGGGGCCCGCTTCTCGTTGAAGGCGGCCACGCCCTCGGCCCGGTCGCCGGAGAACGCCACCGACCGCCAGGCCGCGTCCTCGACCTCCAGACCGGCGCGCAGGTCCATCCCCCATCCGGTGCGCAGCGCTCGCTTGGCCGCCCGCAGGCCCACCGGGGAGTTGGCGGCGATGCGCCGGGCCAGCTCCAGCGCCTCGGCGCGGTCCTCGCCGCGGGCCGCGAGGAGGTCGACCAGGCCCAGCTCACGGGCCTCCCCTGCCTCCACCCTGCGCGCGGTGAAGATCAGCTCGGCGGCGCGGGCCGCGCCCACCCGGCGCGGCAGGAGCTGGGTGCCGCCGCCCCCGGGGATCACCCCGACCGACACTTCCGGCAGGCCGACCACCGCGGTGGGGTCGGCGACGATCAGGTCGCAGGACAGGGCCAGCTCGAAGCCGCCGCCGAGCGCGAACCCGTGCACGGCCGCGATCGTCGGCACCGGCAGCTCCAGCACCCCGGTGTAGGCGGCGCGGGCGTACGGCCGCTGCCGGGACAGGTCGGCGTCGCTGAAGGAGTTGCGCTCCTTCAGGTCGGCGCCCACGCAGAACGCCCGCTCGTGGGTGGAGGAGAGCACCACGGCGCGCACCCGCCGGTCCGCGGCGAGCGCGGCGCAGGCGTCGCCGATGTTCCGGGCCATCTCGGTGGAGACGGCGTTCATCGCCTTCGGCCGGTCCAGCACCAGCTCGGCGACGTGCCCGTCCGGCTCCCGCCGCACCGCCACCCACTCGCCGAACCGCTCCTCGCCCATGCTCACGCCCTCGCTCACGTCGTCCACGCAGCCCTTCCGGTTAACGATCGCTCACTGGTGTACGGGCGCATCATGCCATCCGCCCCGCCCGGCGGGTCAGGGGCGAGCGGCAGGGAGGCGGCCGGAAACCGGGGTGAGGCGGTCAGGAACCGGGAGTGCGGCGGGTCAGCAGCCAGGGCTCGATGACGCCGAGGCCGCGTACCGGGCGCCGGTAGAGGGGGCGGAGCGCGAAGCGGTACGAAGCGCCGGCGTCCGTCTCCTTCTCCGACTCCGGCGCCTCCCCCGCGGCCACCAGTTCGGCGCGCAGCGCGCCGTCCACCAGCACCGTGTCCTTGGGCGCTATCGAGGTCAGCCGGCTGGCCAGGTTGACCGTGTTGCCGAAGACATCGCCCATCCGGGTGGTGACCGTGCCCAGGGCCATGCCCACCCGCAGCTCCGGCATCGTCGCGTCGTTGGCCAGGGTCTCGATCAGCCGCAGCCCGATCTCGGCCGCGGTGCCCGCGTCGTCGGCGACGTAGAGCACCTCGTCGCCGAGCGTCTTGATCAGCCGGCCGCCGTGCGCGGCGACCAGGTCGGCGGCGGTGGTCTCGAACGCCTCGACCAGCTCGCCCAGCTCCTCCTCCTCCAGCCGGCGCGTCAGCCGGGTGAAGCCGACCAGATCGGCGAAGGCGACCGCCAGGCGCCGGTCGACCATCTCCTCGTCGTCGGCCGCCTGCACCACCCGGCCGGTGGCGGCGGCCAGCTGCCGCCGCCAGACGTACACCAGGAACTCCTGGAGCTCCGGCAGCAGCAGCTCGACCAGCGGGTAGGCCACCTCGGTGCGGGTCATGCCCGGCTCGGGCGGCTCGGTCAGGCCCTCCAGGAAGGAGTCGATCTGCCACTCGGCCAGCCGCGCGGTGGTCTGCCCGGTGGACCGCGCCACCTGCACCGCCATCGCCTCGCTCAGCAGCCCCGCCTCCACCAGGCCGGCCAGCCGCCGCAGCGCGATCACGTCCGTCTCGGTCAGCGCCTTGGCCTGGCCGATGTCGGCGAACCCCATCGCGCGCCAGAAGCGGGCGGCCAGCTCCATGGAGACGTCGGCGGCGCGGGCCGCCTGGAAGGGCGTGTACTGCCGGCCGGCGCCGAGGATCAGCTGCTCCAGACGGAGCGCGAGGGGGTCCTCCTCCGGCCCGGCCTGGTCATGGGCCGCCTCGCCGGCCGCTTCGCCGTCCGTCGCCGGCTCTTCGGCTGGGGTGCCCGAGTCGTCCACTGCCCTTCCGATCCACTCACTGCCGCCGCGCCCGCCGCGCTGGGTCGCCTCAACGATACGGCAGGTGTGCCCTGGCTCACTCTCCCGGCGACCGCTCCCGACGACACTCCCGCGGCCGCCCCGGCGGGCGCCCTACGCCCCCGGCGAACCGGGCCTGAGGTGCACGATGTCGCCCGCGCCCACCGGCTGCTGCACGCCCTCGGCGCCGGCCAGGACCAGCCGCCCGGCTCCGTCCACCGCGACCGCCTCGCCCAGCAGCTCGCGCTCCCCGGGCAGCACCGCGCGCACCCGCCGGCCCAGCGTGGCGCAGCCGGCGGTGTAGGCCTCGCGCGCTCCGCTCGCCTCCGGGTCGCCGTCGGCCTCCCGCCAGCGGACGTACCACTCCTCCACGGAGCGCAGCACCGCGCGCAGCAGGATGTCGCGGTCGGTGACGCGCGCGCCCGCCAGGGCCAGGGAGCCGGCCCCGGGCACCGGCAGTTCCTCCTGGCGCAGTGTGACGTTGAGGCCGATGCCCAGCACCACGGCGGCCCGGCCGCCGGGCCGCTCGACGCGCTCGGAGAGGATGCCGCCGATCTTGCGCTCCTCGTCCCCGGAGCGCACCAGGACGTCGTTGGGCCACTTCAGCACCACGTCCGCCCCGGCGGTGCGGGACAGGGCGGAGGCGGTGGCGACTCCGGCCAGCAGCGGCAGCCAGCTCCACCGCTCGGCGGGCGCCCCGGGGGTCAGCAGTACGGAGAGGAACAGCCCCGAGCGGGCGGGCGCCGTCCAGGTGCGCTCCAGCCGACCGCGCCCCGCGGTCTGCCGCTCGGCGACGAGCACCTCTCCCTCCCGCGTCTCGCCGCGGGCGGCCCGCGCGGCGAGGTCGGTGTTGGTGGAGCCGGTGGATTCCACCACCTCCAGCGAGGTCCACAGCGATTCGGGCCGCACCAGCGCACGGCGCAGCGAGGCGGCGTTCAGCGGGGGGCGTTCCAGGTCCGACCAGGGACTGTCCGACGGGTCGTTCGGTGTCATGCAAGACAGATTAGGTGTGGCAAACGCCGCACCGCCGGATCACTCCCGCGCCGATACGCTACGAGTCGGTAGCCAGACGCCACGACGCACGACGCACGACGACCAGACGCCACGACGAGGAGCCGCAGCCCGTGTCCGAGCAGCAGAGCCCAGCCCCCGAGGACCAGGATCGTCACACGACCGCGGGCAGGATCGCGGATCTGCGGCGGCGTATCGAGGAGGCCACGCACGCGGGTTCGGCGCGCGCGGTGGAGAAGCAGCACGCCAAGGGCAAGCTGACCGCCCGCGAGCGGATCGAACTGCTGCTGGACGAGGGGTCGTTCACGGAGCTGGACGAGTTCGCCCGCCACCGCTCGACCAACTTCGGTCTGGACGCCAACCGCCCCTACGGCGACGGCGTCGTCACCGGCTACGGCACGGTCGACGGCCGCCCGGTGGCCGTCTTCTCCCAGGATTTCACCGTCTTCGGCGGCGCGCTGGGCGAGGTCTTCGGCCAGAAGATCGTCAAGGTGATGGACTTCGCGCTGAAGACCGGCTGCCCGGTCATCGGCATCAACGACTCCGGCGGCGCCCGCATCCAGGAGGGCGTGGCCTCACTCGGCGCCTACGGCGAGATCTTCCGCCGCAACACCCACGCCTCCGGTGTGATCCCGCAGATCTCGCTGGTGGTGGGCCCGTGCGCGGGCGGCGCGGTCTACTCCCCGGCGATCACCGACTTCACGGTGATGGTCGACCAGACCTCGCACATGTTCATCACCGGCCCCGACGTCATCAAGACCGTCACCGGCGAGGACGTCGGCTTCGAGGAGCTGGGCGGCGCCCGCACCCACAACTCCACCTCCGGCGTGGCGCACTACATGGCCTCCGGCGAGGAGGACGCGGTCGAGTACGTCAAGGCCCTGCTGTCGTACCTGCCGTCCAACAACCTCTCCGAGCCGCCCGCCTTCCCCGAGGAGGCGGACCTGGAGACCTCCGGGACCGACCTCGAGCTGGACACGCTGATCCCGGACTCGGCCAACCAGCCGTACGACATGCACGGCGTGATCGAGCACGTGTTGGACGACGGCGAGTTCCTGGAGACCCAGCCGCTGTTCGCGCCGAACATCCTCACCGGCTTCGGCCGGGTGGAGGGCCACCCGGTCGGGATCGTCGCCAACCAGCCGATGCAGTTCGCCGGCTGCCTGGACATCGACGCCTCCGAGAAGGCCGCGCGCTTCGTGCGCACCTGCGACGCCTTCAACGTCCCCGTGCTGACCTTCGTGGACGTGCCGGGCTTCCTGCCCGGCACCGACCAGGAGTACGGCGGCATCATCCGGCGCGGCGCCAAGCTGATCTACGCCTACGCCGAGGCGACGGTGCCGCTGATCACCGTCATCACCCGCAAGGCGTTCGGCGGCGCGTACGACGTGATGGGTTCCAAGCACCTGGGCGCCGACCTCAACTTCGCCTGGCCCACCGCCCAGATCGCGGTGATGGGCGCGCAGGGCGCGGTCAACATCCTGCACCGCAGGACGCTGGCGGCGGCGGAGACGGACGAGGAGCGCGAGGAGCTGCGGGCCAGGCTGACCGCCGAGTACGAGGACACCCTGCTCAACCCGTACGTGGCCGCCGAGCGCGGGTACGTGGACGCGGTGGTGGTGCCCTCCGAGACGCGCCGCCACATCGTGCGGGGGCTGCGCTCGCTGCGCAACAAGCGCGAGTCGCTGCCGCCGAAGAAGCACGGCAACATCCCGCTCTGACCGCCCGCGACAGCGAGGAGACCGTGACGTGATCAAGGTCGTACGCGGTAATCCGACCCCCGAGGAACTGGCCGCCGCCCTGGCGGTGGTGCGCACCCGGGCCGCGGCCCTCGCGGCCGCGGGCGGGGCCGACGGGCCCGCCGAGCGCGGCTCGGAGTGGTCGGACCCGGCCCGCACCGTCCCCGGCCACCGCCTGCCGCACCCGGGCCCGCGGGCCTGGCGGACGGCGTACTGGCCCGCCTGACCCGCCCGTCGGCCGGGGGGAAACCACACACGGCCGTGGCGCAGGATCGGGGGCATGCTCTGGTCCGACCCGGCCGACGAACCCCCCGAGGAGCTGCGCACCACCCAGGCGATGCTCCGCCGTACCGGCTGGCTGCTCGCCGTCGCCATGGTGGCGGTCTTCCTGCTGCTGTGAGCGGGCGGCCCCGCCGCGGGGCGGGCCCGGCCCGCGGTTGCCGGGAGGCTTCCTAGGATGGGCCGCATGCCTCACGACACCACGCCCCGCCGCCGTCTCGTCCTCGCCTCCCAGTCCCCCGCCCGGCTCGGGCTGCTCCGGCAGGCGGGGATGGCGCCCGAGGTGATCGTCAGCGGTGTGGACGAGGACGCCCTGGACGCCCCCACCCCGGCCGAGCTGGCCCTGCTGCTGGCCGAGGCGAAGGCCGACGCCGTGGCCGGGCGGCCGGAGGCCGCCGGCGCTCTCGTCGTGGGCTGCGACTCGGTGCTGGAGCTGGACGGGCGGCCGCTGGGCAAGCCGGCGGACGCCGAGGAGGCCACGGCCCGCTGGAAGGACATGCGCGGGCGGGCGGGCGTCCTGGTGACCGGGCACTGCGTGGTGGACACGGCCACCGGCCGCCGGGCCTCGGCGACCGCCTCCACCACCGTCCGCTTCGGCGAGCCGAGCGACGAGGAGATCGCCGCCTACGTCGCCAGCGGCGAACCGCTGCACGTCGCGGGCGCCTTCACCCTCGACGGCCGCTCGGCCCCCTTCGTCGACGGCATCGAGGGCGACCACGGCAACGTCATCGGGCTGTCGCTGCCGCTGCTGCGCCGCCTCCTGACCGAGCTGGGCGTACCCGTCACGGAGCTGTGGGTGTGAGGGGCGGCCCGGGCGGTCCCGCCGGGGCTCCCCCGAATCCCTGCGGGCCCCCAGGCGCACCCGGCCCCCGCGCCGCCTTGGTACGGTCGCGGGGGCCGTACGCCACCAGGGTCAGCACCAGCAGCCCGAGCACGAGCATCATGGCCGCGAACGCGGCCCAGCCCACCAGTCCGACACCGAGCGCGCCGAGCACCCCGTGCACCACGGCCGCGGCGACCAGCAGGGCGCGGGCGATGCGGGCGGGCGGCCGGTCGGCCAGCCCCGTACGCAGCAGCAGCGCGGCGCACAGCAGCAGGTAGGAGCCGACGAGCACGCCGCCGGTCCAGGCCGAGACGGCCATCAGACGCGGCTCCAGCCCGGCCAGGGACATCTCCTGACGGTCGGCCATGAGGCCCAGGACCCAGTGCAGCCACCCGGCACCGGCGGCTTCGGCCGCGAGCACGGCGGCCGTCGCCAGGGCCACCGCCCTTCTGTGCGCCATCCCGTCCCCCACCCGTCGTCCCATGGGCGCGCGGTGTGCGGCCCCTTCGACAGCGCGCATGCTACTAACGGGTAACGGCCGGGGAAAGGCCTCGCGCCCCGGCAAAGAATCCCCTCTCCATTCGTAGGAATCCCACAAAGAGTCCGGGACGCTCGCTTCCCCGCTGGACAGTAACCTTGACCACACCGAAGATCTCCAGCCGGGCGCGAGATCGCGGCGTACCGTGTACCCACAAGGGATTTGGGCTCCCCGGGCTCCCGGGGATCACATTCCGTGTGGGCAAGCTCACCCCCCTGGGCGACTCGGCCTGCGGTGTCGCCGATACCTAAACTCACATCGCTCATATGTTGCGGCCCAGCGCCAAGGAGGAAGCCATCGTGCGCAAGGTGCTCATCGCCAATCGCGGTGAAATCGCTGTCCGGGTCGCCCGGGCCTGCCGGGACGCCGGGATCGCGAGCGTGGCCGTCTACGCCGACCCGGACCGGGACGCACTCCACGTGCGGGTGGCGGACGAGGCCTTCGCGCTCGGCGGCGACACCCCCGCCACCAGCTACCTGGACATCTCCAAGGTGCTCAAGGCCGCGGCCGACTCCGGCGCCGACGCGATCCACCCCGGCTACGGCTTCCTGTCGGAGAACGCCGAGTTCGCCCAGGCCGTCATCGACGCCGGGCTGAACTGGATCGGCCCGCCCCCGCAGGCCATCCGCGACCTGGGCGACAAGGTCGCCGCCCGCCACATCGCCCAGCGCGCCGGCGCCCCGCTGGTGGCCGGCACCCCCGACCCGGTCTCCGGCGCGGACGAGGTGGTGGCCTTCGCCAAGGAGCACGGCCTGCCGATCGCCATCAAGGCCGCCTTCGGCGGCGGCGGGCGCGGCCTGAAGGTCGCCCGCACCCTGGAGGAGGTCCCCGAGCTGTACGACTCGGCCGTCCGCGAGGCGGTGGCCGCCTTCGGCCGCGGCGAGTGCTTCGTGGAGCGCTACCTGGACCGGCCCCGGCACGTGGAGACCCAGTGCCTGGCCGACAAGCACGGCAACGTGGTGGTCGTCTCCACCCGTGACTGCTCGCTGCAGCGCCGCCACCAGAAGCTGGTCGAGGAGGCCCCCGCGCCGTTCCTGACGGCCGAGCAGAACGCCGAGCTGTACCGCGCCTCCAAGGCCATCCTGAAGGAGGCCGGCTACGTCGGCGCCGGCACCTGCGAGTTCCTCGTCGGCCAGGACGGCACGATCTCCTTCCTGGAGGTCAACACCCGCCTGCAGGTCGAGCACCCGGTCACCGAGGAGGTCACCGGCATCGATCTGGTGCGCGAGATGTTCCGCATCGCCGACGGCGAGGAACTGGGCTACGACGACCCGCCGGTGCGCGGCCACTCCTTCGAGTTCCGCATCAACGGCGAGGACCCCGGCCGGAACTTCCTGCCCGCCCCGGGCACCGTGACGAAGTTCGACCCGCCCACCGGCCCGGGCGTGCGCCTGGACGCCGGTGTGGAGTCCGGCTCGGTCATCGGCCCGGCCTGGGACTCGCTGCTGGCCAAGCTGATCGTCACCGGCGCCACCCGGCAGCAGGCCCTCCAGCGCGCCGCCCGGGCGCTGGCGGAGTTCCAGGTCGAGGGCATGGCCACCGCCATCCCCTTCCACCGCACGGTGGTCGCCGACCCGGCCTTCGCCCCGGAGGTGAGCGGCCGCCCCGCCGACCCGTTCACCGTCCACACCCGGTGGATCGAGACCGAGTTCGTCAACGACATCAAGCCCTTCGCCGCGCCCGGCGCGGACGAGGAGGACGACGAGCCCGGCCGCGAGACGGTGGTCGTCGAGGTCGGCGGCAAGCGCCTGGAGGTCTCCCTGCCCGCCTCGCTGGGCATGACTCTGGCCCGCACCGCCGCGGCCGGCGGCGCCCGCCCCAAGCGGCGCGCGGCCAAGAAGTCCGGCCCGGCCGCCTCCGGTGACGCACTGGCCTCCCCGATGCAGGGCACCATCGTCAAGGTCGCCGTCGAGGAGGGCCAGACGGTGGCCGAGGGCGAGCTGATCGTGGTGCTGGAGGCGATGAAGATGGAGCAGCCCATCAACGCCCACCGCGCCGGCACCGTCAAGGGCCTGAACGCCACCGTCGGAGCCGGTGTCAGCGCCGGCGCCGTCATCTGCGAGATCAAGGACTGAACCCGCACCACCCCGGCGCACGGAAGGGGGGTGGGACGGCCCCGGCCGTCCCACCCCCCTTCCTCCGTACACGCCGGACTCGCCGTATGCGCGTGCGCGCCGGCGGACGGCCGGTCTCAGTGGCGCCGCGGCGCCAGATCCGCGACCCGGCCCATCGCCTGGCTCTCGCCCGGAGCGATCGACGGGGCCGCCCGCAGCTGGGCGCCGCCCCCGCCGCCCGGCGGATGGTGCCGGCCCCGCTGACCCGGCAGCGGCACCTCGCGCCGCGGCCGGCCGCCCGGACCACCGGACGACCGGCCCTCGCCCTCCGCCCCGGCCGGACCGCCCTGGCCGGGGTGGGCCACGGGCGCCGCGCCCACCGCTCCGGACGGCGTACCGGCCGCGCCGGCCACCGTGATCTGGACGCCCTGGTCCGCCAGCGCCTGGAGTTCGGCCGCCGCCCGGTCCTCGTGCGGCGGGGGCTCGTCCGTCACCAGACGGGTGATGGCCTCCGGGGGGACGGTCTGGAACATGGTGTCGACGCCCAGCTTGGTGTGGTCCGCCAGGACGACCACCTCCGCGGCGGCCTGCACCAGCGCCCGGTCCACGCTCGCCGACAGCATGTTGGAGGTCGACAGCCCTCGCTCGGCCGTCAGCCCGCTGCCGGACAGGAAGGCGCGCGAGACCCGCAGCCCCTGCAGGGACTGCTCGGCGCCGCTGCCGACCAGCGCGTAGTCGGCGCCGCGGAGCGTGCCGCCGGTCATCACGACCTCGACGCGGTTGGCGTGCGCCAGCGCCTGCGCCACCAGCAGGGAGTTGGTGACCACGGTCAGGCCGGGAACGCGCGCCAGGCGGCGGGCCAGTTCCTGCGTGGTCGTCCCGGCGCCGACGACGACGGCCTCGCCCTCCTCCACGAGACCCGCGGCGGCGTCGGCGATGGCGCTCTTCTCGGCCGTCGCCAGATGCGCCTTGTGCGGGAAGCCGGACTCCCGTGAGAAGCCGCCGGGCAGCACCGCGCCGCCGTGCCGACGGTCCAGCAGCCCTTCCGCCTCCAGCGCCCGGACATCACGACGCACGGTCACTTCGGAGGTCTGGACGACACGTGCGAGCTCGCGGAGCGACACGGCTCCGTTGGCCCGCACCATTTCGAGGATCAGTTGACGACGTTCTGCAGCGAACACAGAACAGACGGTAACCCGTGCGACCGTCTGCTTTCAGCTGTTTCCGCTGAATAACGGAAATTGTTCGTAGGCAGAACCCTGCCGTGGTATACGCGGACGGCCCGGCGGAACCCGGGCCCCCGGTCAGCCGCCCTCGGCCGCCTTCCGCGTCTGGAGCTGCCTCGCCACCTCGCCGATCGAACCCGACAGCGAGGGGTAGACCGTGAAGGTGTTCGCGATCTGCTCGACCGTCAGGTTGTTGTCGACCGCGATCGCGATCGGGTGGATCAGCTCGCTGGCGCGCGGCGCGACCACCACGCCGCCGACCACGATGCCCGTGCCCGGGCGGCAGAACAGCTTCACGAAACCGTCCCGCACGCCCTGCATCTTCGCCCTCGCGTTGCGCAGCAGCGGCAGCTTGACGGCGCGGGCGTCGATCCGGCCGGCGTCCACGTCGGCCTGGGTGTAGCCGACGGTGGCGATCTCCGGGTCGGTGAAGACGTTCGCCGAGACCGTCTTCAGGTCCAGCGGGGCCACCGTCTCGCCCAGGAAGTGGTACATCGCGATCCGGCCCTGCATGGCCGCGACCGAGGCGAGCGCGAACACGCCCGTGCAGTCGCCGGCCGCGTAGACGCCGGGCACGGAGGTGCGCGAGACCCGGTCGGTGCGGATGTGGCCGGAGTCCTTCAGCACCACCCCGGCCTCCTCCAGGCCGATGCCCGAGGTGTTGGGGACGGCGCCGACGGCCATCAGGCAGTGGCTGCCGGTGATGACCCGGCCGTCGGAGAGGGTGACCTCCACCCGGTCCCCGACGCGCTTGGCGGAGGCGGCCCGGGAGCGCGACATCACGTTCATGCCGCGGCGGCGGAAGACCTCCTCCAGCACGACCGCCGCGTCCGGGTCCTCGCCCGGCAGCACGCGGTCGCGCGAGGAGACCAGCGTCACCCGGGAGCCGAGCGCCTGGTAGGCGCCCGCGAACTCGGCGCCGGTGACGCCGGAGCCGACCACGATCAGCTCCTCGGGCTGCTCCTCCAGGTCGTAGACCTGCGTCCAGTTCAGGATGCGCTCGCCGTCGGGGCGGGCGTCGGGCAGCTCGCGCGGCTTGCCGCCGGTGGCGATGAGCACGGCGTCGGCCGTCAGCCGCTCCTCCTCGCCCCCGGCCGTCTCCACCACGACCTGCCGCGTGCCGTCGGGCGCCTGCTTCGGCTCCAGCCGGCCGCGGCCGCGCAGCACGCGGGCTCCGGCGCGGGTGACGGCGGCGGTGATGTCGTGCGACTGGGCCAGCGCCAGACGCTTCACACGCCGGTTGACCTTCCCCAGGTCCACGCCGACGACCCGGGCGGGGTTGTCGGGGTCGGGGGTGCCGTCCTCGACGATGATGCCGAGCTCCTCGTAGGAGGAGCCGAAGCTCGTCATCACCTCGGCGGTCGCGATGAGGGTCTTGGAGGGGACGCAGTCGGTCAGCACCGAGGCGCCGCCCAGACCGTCGCGGTCGACGACGGTCACTTCCGCCCCGAGCTGCGCGGCCACCAGCGCCGCCTCGTAGCCGCCGGGTCCACCACCGATGATCACGATCCGAGTCACGTACCCCAGTCTCGCACGCGCTCCCGCGGCGGCCGCCACCACCCGCCGCGGGCACGGCGGCGGGCGGCGGGGTGCGGCGGGGACGCGGCGGTGCGCACGGGGCGGTCCGCACGGGTGGTCCGGGCCGCTGCCTATACCCTCGTCGCATGTCGCTCTACGCCGCATACGCCGGAAACCTCGACGCCCGGCTGATGTCCCGCCGCGCCCCGCACTCGCCGCTGCGCGGCACCGGGTGGCTCAGCGGCTGGCGCCTGACCTTCGGCGGCGAGCACATGGGGTGGGAGGGCTCGCTGGCGACCATCGTCGAGGCCCCCAAGGCGACCGTGTTCGTCGCGCTGTACGACATCGCGCCCATGGACGAGGACTCCATGGACCGCTGGGAGGGCGTCGGCATGGACGTCTACCGCCGTATGCGGGTGCGGGTGCACACCCTGGACGGGGACGAGCCGGCCTGGTGCTACGTCCTCAACGGCTACGAGGGCGGGCTGCCCTCGGCCCGCTACCTGGGGGAGATCGCCGACGCGGCGGAGTCGGCCGGGGCGCCCCACGACTATGTGACGGAGCTGCGCAAGCGTCCCTGCTGAGGCCGGGCCGGACGGGGCCCCGCCGGACGGGCCGCCACGGGGCGATTTCCGGCCACTTCTGCCTGTTTCGAGACATTCCGACTCTCCCGAGTCCGCTTTCGACCGCTTCCGGGACCACTCCCCGGACACCCGTCTACGCGCGTAGGCGATTAGCGGCTACCCTCATCGGCGTGAACGCTTCTGCCACCACCGACTACTCCGGCGCCCCGTACGCCGCCGCCCGCACCGCGGCGGCGCGCCTGCGCGAGCTGACCGGCGCGGAGACCCACGACGTCGCCCTGGTCATGGGCTCGGGCTGGGTGCCGGCCGCCGACGCGCTCGGAGAGCCGGAACACGAGTTCCCGGTCACCGACCTGCCCGGCTTCCCGCCGCCGGCGGTCGAGGGCCACGCCGGAAAGATCCGCTCGCACCGCCTCGGCGACAAGCGGGCGCTGGTCTTCCTGGGCCGCACCCATTACTACGAGGGCCGTGGCGTCGCGTCCGTCGTCCACGGGATCCGCTCGGCCGTGGCCGCGGGCTGCAAGACCGTCGTGCTGACCAACGGCTGCGGCGGGCTGCGCCCCGGGATGCGCCCCGGCCAGCCGGTCCTCATCCGGGACCACATCAACCTCACCGGCGTCTCGCCGATCGTCGGCGCCAACTTCGTCGACCTCACCGACCTGTACTCGCCGCGGCTGCGCGCGCTGTGCCAGGAGGTGGACCCCACCCTGGAGGAGGGCGTCTACGTCCAGTTCCCCGGCCCGCACTACGAGACGCCCGCCGAGATCGGCATGGTCCGGGCGATCGGCGGAGATCTGGTGGGCATGTCCACCGTCCTGGAGGCGATCGCCGCCCGCGAGGCGGGCGCCGAGGTGCTGGGCGTCTCCCTGGTGACCAACCTCGCCGCGGGCATGACCGGCGAACCGCTCAACCACGAGGAGGTCCTCCAGGCGGGCCGCGACTCGGCCGCCCGGATGGGCTCGCTGCTGGACAGCGTCCTGCGGCGCATCTGACCCGGCGCCCCGGGCGGGTGGTACGGACCCCGGGCTCCCGTCCCCGCCCCCGGACGGCCCATCCCGGGGCGGGCCGGGCGGGCGTCGCGGGTACCGGTGGACACCGGGAGCCGCGCGCCCACCGGCGCCGGAGCGAAGCGGGAGCGGCGTACGGCGCCGCCCCACAGGCGACACGCGAGAGGCGGAAGAGACCGTGGCAACCGTGCACGAGGACCTGACCGCGCGGGCGCGGTCCTGGCTGGCCGAGGACCCCGACCCGCAGACCCGTGCGGAACTGGCCGCCCTCATCGAGGCCGGCGACCTGGAGGAACTGGAGGACCGCTTCTCGGGCACCCTCCGGTTCGGCACCGCCGGGCTGCGCGGGGAACTGGGCGCCGGCCCGATGCGGATGAACCGCGCGGTCGTCATCCGCGCGGCCGCCGGGCTCGCGGCCCATCTGCGCGGCCGCGGCCACGGCGGCGGCCTGGTCGTCATCGGCTACGACGCCCGCCACCGCAGCGAGGACTTCGCCCGCGACACCGCCGCCGTGATGACCGGTGCCGGCCTGCGGGCGGCCCTGCTGCCCCGCCCGCTGCCCACACCCGTACTGGCCTTCGCCGTCCGGCACCTGGGCGCCGTCGCGGGCGTCACCGTCACCGCCAGCCACAACCCGCCGCGCGACAACGGCTACAAGGTCTACCTCGGCGGGGGCTCCCAGATCGTGCCGCCCGCCGACGGGGAGATCGCCGACGAGATCGCCTCCATCGGCTCCCTGGCGGACGTCCCGCGCGCCGGGTCCGGCTGGGAGGTGCTCGGCGAGGAGGTCGTGGACGCCTACCTGGAGCGCGCGGCCTGTGTCCTCACCCCCGGCGGGCCCCGGGACGTGAAGGTGGTCCACACCTCGCTGCACGGCGTGGGCGGCGCCACGGCCGCCGCCGCGTTCGAGCGCGCGGGCTTCCCCGTCCCGGTGCCGGTGGCCGAGCAGGCCGAACCCGACCCGGACTTCCCGACCGTGGCCTTCCCCAACCCGGAGGAGCCCGGGGCGATGGACCTGGCCTTCGCCACGGCCCGCGAGCACCGGCCGGATCTGGTGATCGCCAACGACCCCGACGCCGACCGCTGCGCGGTGGCCGTCCCCGACCCGGAGGCGGACGCGGGCTGGCGGATGCTGCGCGGCGACGAGGTGGGGGCGCTGCTGGCCACCCATCTGGTGCACAAGCGGGCGCGGGGGGCCTTCGCCACCACGATCGTCTCCTCCTCCCTGCTGTCGCGCATCGCACAGGCGGCGGGCCTGCCGTACGCCGAGACGCTGACCGGCTTCAAGTGGCTGGCCCGCACCGACGGGCTGCGCTACGCCTACGAGGAGGCGCTGGGCTACTGCGTCGACCCCGAGGGCGTGCGCGACAAGGACGGCATCACCGCGGCGCTGCTCGTCGCGGAGCTGGCCGCCGAGCTGAAGGAGAGCGGCCGCTCCCTGGCGGAGCTGCTGGACGACATCGCGGTGGAGTACGGGCTGCACGCCACCGACCAGCTCTCGGTGCGGGTGGAGGACCTGTCCGTGATCGCCGGTGCGATGCGCCGGCTGCGCCAGGCGCCACCGGCCGTGCTGGCCGGTCTGACGGTGACCTCGGCCGAGGACCTGAGCCTGGGGAGCGAGGCCCTGCCGCCGACGGACGGCCTGCGCTACCGGCTGGCGGGCGACCCCCGGCGGCGGGTGGCCGGCGCCCGGATCGTCGTCCGCCCCAGCGGCACGGAACCGAAGCTGAAGTGCTACCTGGAGGTGGTCGTCTCCGTGGCGGACGCCTCGGAGCTGGCCGCGGCCCGCGCCACGGCGCGGGGGGTGCTGGGCGCCCTCAGGACGGACCTCGCCGCCGCCGCGGGGATCTGAGGTACGCCGGGCCGGGCGGGGCGTCCGGCGGCGCGGGCGGTACGGGCGGTACGGACGGTACGGACGGAAGGTTCCGCACCGCCCGGCACGGCACCACGGGTCCGTGGAGGCACGCGGAAAGCCTGTGGGACGCCACGCGGGCGGACCGGGGCCTCAGCCCAGGAAGACCAGGGCCAGCAGGGCCGCCCCGCCGGCCACCGCCGGGACGATGACCTCGTAGGCCCAGCGGACGCTCGGGGCGCCCTGCGCCCCCTCGTCGGAGGAGTGGCGCTCGGCCAGGGCGCGGATCTCGTCGATCGCCTGGTCCGCCTGGGGCCGGTAGCCGCCGGCGTCGGTCAGCCCCGGAGCGAACACCGACCCGGGGCCCGACAGGTTCGCCGAGGCGGCGCCGCCTCCCTGGCTCTGCCGCAGCGCCTTCTTGCGCTGGCGCAGCGAGACCGGGATCGCCCACATCTGGTACTTGCCGTCGCCCGCGAAGACCTCGGCGGAGTAGGCGGCCCGTACGCCCTCGACCGACGCCCACGGAAGCGTGATCGTGCGGAAGGGGTTGCGCACCCGCAGCCGCTCGCGCCCCGCGTACACGGCGGGCCGCAGGGAGAAGGCGAAGATCAGCGGCACGAGGGCCACCAGCGCGGCCAGCGAGAGCCACCGGGTGCGGCCCTCGCCGCTGACGATCCCGTCGGCGGCAAGCAGCACGACGAGCGCCATCAGCAGCGTGCCCCCCACCATCCCCATGGTCGAGCGGTAGGTGTGGTCCGCGTATCCGGTCTGCTCACTCATGCCTCCGATTCTGCACGACCGCGCCGCACGGACCTCCGGCCGGTGGGCGCTCACCGGCCGGTCACAGGCCCGCTCATGGGCCCGGTCGCAGGCCCGCCGTGCGCCCGGCCGGGATACGGGGGGAGGGGGATGACAGTTTGCTACGCGCGTAGATATGCTCCTCTGGTGACCATGCCTGCCTCGTCTCCCACCGCACCCTCCGCACCGCCTCCCGCCGCGCCCCCCGCACTGGCGGACGCGACCGCCTCCGACGCCGCGCTGCGCCGCTTCCTGCACGGCCTGCCCGGGGTCGACGCGGTCGGCCTCGAAGCCCGCGCGGCCCAGCTCGGCACCCGTTCGATCAAGACCACGGCGAAGGCGTACGCCATCGACCTGGCCATCTCGATGATCGACCTGACGACCCTGGAGGGCGCCGACACCCCGGGCAAGGTCCGGGCGCTGTGCGCCAAGGGCGTCAACCCCGATCCCACCGACCGCACCGTGCCGAAGGTCGCCGCGATCTGTGTCTACCCGGACATGGTGGCCACCGCCCGGCAGGCCCTGGACGCCTGCGGCGGGCAGGATGTGAAGGTCGCCTCCGTGGCCACCGCCTTCCCCTCCGGCCGCGCCGAGCTGGGCGTGAAGCTGGCGGACACCCGTGACGCGGTGGCGGCCGGCGCCGACGAGATCGACATGGTGATCGACCGGGGCGCCTTCCTCTCCGGCCGCTACATGAAGGTCTTCGAGGAGATCCGGGCCGTGAAGCAGGCCTGCGCCCGCCCCGGCGGCGAGGACGCGCACCTGAAGGTGATCTTCGAGAACGGCGAGCTGTCCACCTACGACAACATCCGCCGCGCCTCCTGGCTGGCGATGCTCGCCGGGGCCGACGTCATCAAGACCTCCACCGGCAAGGTCGCGGTCAACGCCACCCCGGCGAACACCCTGGTGATGCTGGAGGCCGTCCGCGACTTCCGCGCCGCGACGGGGACGCGGATCGGGGTCAAGCCCGCGGGCGGCATCCGCACCACCAAGGACGCGGTCCGGTACCTGGTGATGGTGAACGAGGTCCTCGGCGACGACTGGCTGCACCCCGACTGGTTCCGCTTCGGCGCCTCCAGTCTCCTGAACGACCTGCTGATGCAGCGCCAGAAGCTGACCACCGGGCGCTACTCCGGCCCCGACTACGTGACGGTGGACTGATCACGATGAGCCCCATGTTCGAGTACGCACCCGCGCCCGAGTCCCGCGCCGTGGTGGACATCGCCCCCTCCTACGGGCTGTTCGTCGACGGCGAGTTCCGCGAGGCCGCGGGCGGCAAGTCCTTCAAGACCGTCTCGCCGTCCACCGAGGAGGTCCTGACGGAGGTCGCCCACGCCGGCGCCGAGGACGTGGACGCGGCCGTGGCCGCCGCCCGCCGCGCCTTCGCCTCCTGGTCGGCGCTGCCCGGCGCCGAGCGCGCCAAGTACCTGTTCCGGATCGCCCGGATCATCCAGGAGCGCTCGCGCGAGCTGGCCGTCCTGGAGACCCTGGACAACGGCAAGCCGATCCGCGAGACCCGCGACGCCGACCTGCCCCTGGTCGCCGCGCACTTCTTCTACCACGCGGGCTGGGCCGACAAGCTGGCCCACGCCGGCTACGGGCCGGACCCGAGGCCGCTGGGCGTGGCCGCCCAGGTCATCCCGTGGAACTTTCCGCTGCTGATGCTGGCCTGGAAGGTCGCCCCGGCGCTGGCCTGCGGCAACACCGTGGTCCTCAAGCCCGCCGAGACCACCCCGCTGTCGGCGCTGTTCTTCGCGGACGTCTGCCGCCAGGCGGGACTGCCGAGGGGGGTCGTCAACATCCTCACCGGCGACGGCTCCACGGGAGCGGCGCTGGTGGCGCACGAGGGCGTCGACAAGGTCGCCTTCACCGGCTCCACGGCCGTGGGCAAGCAGATCGCGCGCACGGTCGCCGGAAGCACCAAGAAGCTCACCCTGGAGCTGGGCGGCAAGGGCGCCAACATCGTCTTCGACGACGCGCCGGTCGACCAGGCCGTCGAGGGCATCGTGAACGGCATCTACTTCAACCAGGGCCAGGTGTGCTGCGCGGGCTCTCGCCTGCTGGTCCAGGAGTCGGTGCAGGACGAGCTGCTGGAGGCGCTGCGGCGCAGGCTGTCCACCCTGCGGGTGGGCGACCCGCTGGACAAGAACACCGACGTCGGCGCGATCAACTCCGCCGAGCAGCTCGCCCGCATCACCGAACTCGCCGACAGCGGCGAGGCCGAGGGCGCCGAGCGGTGGTCCCCGGCGTGCGAACTGCCCGAGCGGGGCTTCTGGTTCGCGCCGACGGTCTTCACGAACGTCACCCAGGCCCACCGGATCGCCCGCGAGGAGATCTTCGGCCCCGTGCTGTCGGTGCTGTCCTTCCGCACCCCGGACGAGGCGGTGGCCAAGGCGAACAACTCGCAGTACGGCCTGTCCGCGGGCGTGTGGACGGAGAAGGGCTCTCGCATCCTGGCGATGGCGAACAGGCTCCGGGCCGGCGTGGTGTGGGCCAACACGTTCAACAAGTTCGACCCGACCTCGCCGTTCGGCGGCTACAGGGAGTCGGGCTTCGGCCGCGAGGGCGGCCGTCACGGTCTGGAGGCGTACCTCGATGTCTGAGCAGTCCGGCAACACCGGGGGCGCCGCGCGCACGCGCCTGGGCGTTCTCAAGACCTACAAGCTGTTCGTCGGGGGGAAGTTCCCCAGGTCCGAGAGCGGACGGGTGTACGAGGTGACCGACACACGCGGCAACTGGCTGGCCAACGCCCCGCTCGCCTCCCGCAAGGACGCCAGGGACGCGGTGGTCGCGGCCCGCAAGGCGTTCGGCCCCTGGTCGGGGGCGACCGCATACAACCGGGGCCAGATCCTCTACCGGATCGCCGAGATGCTGGAGGGCCGCCGCGAGCAGTTCGCCGCGGAGGTGGCCGCCGCCGAAGGGCTGTCGAAGGCGAAGGCCGCGGCCCGGGTGGACGCGGCGATCGACCGCTGGGTGTGGTACGCGGGCTGGTCCGACAAGATCGCCCAGGTCGCGGGCGGGGCGAACCCCGTCGCGGGCCCGTACTTCAACCTCTCCACTCCGGAGCCGACCGGTGTGGTCGCCGTGCTCGCCCCTCAGGAGTCCTCCCTGCTCGGGCTGGTCTCGGTGCTGGCCCCGGTGATCGTCGGCGGCAACACGTCCGTCGTCGTGGCGAGCGAGCGCGCCCCGCTGCCGGCCCTGTCGCTGGCCGAGGTGCTGGCCACCTCCGACCTGCCCGGCGGGGTGGTCAACGTCCTGTCCGGGCGGACGGCCGAGATCGCCGCACCGCTCGCCGCCCACGGCGACGTCAACGCGATCGATCTGGCGGGCGCGGACGCGGATCTGGCGAAGGAGCTGGAGACGGCCGCCGCGGACAACCTCAAGCGGGTGCTGCGCCCGGCCGACGCGACCTCCGACTGGTCCGCCGACCCGGGTGTGAAGCGGATGCTGGCCTTCACCGAGACCAAGACCGTCTGGCACCCCGTCGGCGTCTGACGGGCCGTGCGTCCGGGGCCGCCCCCTTCCAGGCCCTCCGAGGGAGGCGGCGGCCCCGGACGGGCTCCCGCTCAGCCGGGCAGCAGACCCGCCACCGCGCCCGTCACCGGCAGGGTGCGGATCGTGCCCCCTTCACTGACCGGCCCCGTGACGGCCCCGGTGCTCACCGGCTTGAAGTCGGCGATCTGGGTGCCGACCGTGTTGTCCAGCGGGTCGACGCCCGTGCCCGCCAGCGGATCGATCCGCGCGTCCTTGACCGGGCGCGCCGCACCGGCCACCGCGTGCTCGGCGGCTCCCGCGCCCTCGGCCAGGCCGTGCGCGCTGGACCCGAGCGAGTCCGGCGAGAGCGCGGACGTCAGGCCCGACAGCTGCACGGGCGCACCGGCGCCCTGCCCCGGCGCCGCGGCCGCCGCTCCCGCGCCCGAAGCCACCGCGGCCCCGACCGCGGAGACGGTCAACCCGGCGCGCAGCAGGGCTCGCTGGAGGCCGCTGCTCCCCGCTTGCCTCTCCCGTGCGTGACGGCGGCGCTGAGCGGTCATCGGTACACCTACCCAAGAGAACTCGAAGACTGTGACTGCCTGGTGACGCAGCGTATACGAGCCGGGCGTCACACGCACACGCGTACCGGCGCCCCTGTGGATGGCCGACAATGGTCTTCCGTGAGCTCCCACGACACCGCCCGCGTGATCCTGCTGACCGGTCCCTCGGGCTCCGGCAAGTCCTCGCTCGCCGCCCGCACCGGGCTGCCCGTACTGCGCCTGGACGACTTCTACAAGGAGGCCGGCGACCCGTCCCTCCCCCGGCTCGCCGGCGGCGACCGGGTGGACTGGGACCACCCCGGATCCTGGGACGCCGACGCGGCGGTGGCCGCGATCGCGGCCCTGTGCGGGAGCGGCCGGGCCGCCGTCCCGGTGTACGACATCTCCACGAGCTCCCGGACCGGCGAGGACGCACTCGAACTGCGCGGTGCGCGCCTGTTCGTCGCCGAGGGGATATTCGCCGCCGAGATCGCCGCGCGCTGCCTCGGACTCGGCCTGCTGGCCGACGCGTTGTGCCTGCGCGGGCGCCCCTCCACCACCTTCCGGCGGCGGCTGGTGCGCGATGTGCGCGAGGGCCGCAAGTCGCTGCCCGTCCTGGTGCGCCGCGGCTGGACGCTGATGCGCGCCGAGGGCTCGATCGTCGCGCGCCACGTCGCCCTGGGCGCCCACGCCTGCGGCCGGGACGAGGCACTGGCGCGGATCGAGGCGCTCGGCGCACATCAGGGGCGCACGCGAGGGAGCGAGCGCCCGGGGGCCGTGCACGCATGAGAGCGGGCCCGGCCGGACCCCCGGCCGACCCGGCCCGCTCCCGGAGCACCCCCGTGCGCTCCCCCGTTCCCCCCGCTTCTCCCCCGTTCCCCGGCTCCCCCCGGTCCCTGTGCGTCAGGCGACCAGCTCGCCGAAGCTCTCCTCCAGATCGCGCCCGAAGCTCAGCGCCTCGTCGCCGCGCAGCCGGCGCAGGGAGCGCCAGATGCTGCTCTTGACCGTGCCGACGCTGATGTTGAGGATGTCCGCGATCTCCGGGTCGGTGCGGCCCTCGTAGTAGCGCAGGACCAGCATCGTGCGCTGGAGTTCGGGCAGCCGCGCCAGCGCCTGCCACAGCACCGCGCGCAGTTCGGTGCCGCGCATCGCGTCGCTCTCGCCGGCCGACTCGGGCAGTTCCTCGGTCGGGTACTCGTTGAGCTTGCGGCGGCGCCATGCGCTGATGTGCAGGTTCGTCATGGTGCGGCGCAGGTATCCGCCGACCGCGGCCTTGTCGGTGATCCGGTCCCAGGCCCGGTAGGTGGAGAACAGCGCGCTCTGCAGCAGGTCCTCGGCCTCGTGGCGGTCTCCCGTGAGGTGGTACGCGGTGGCGTACAGGGAGGCGCGGCGCTCGCGGACGTAGGCGGTGAACTCCGCCTCCGTCACACCCCTCCGGCGCCGCTCCCCCGGTGCCTCCCCGTGCGCTTCCTCCCCCCGGTTCCCCCCCGGGACCGGCTCGGGCGCGGCGGCGATGTGCGCCGGCCGCCTGCGGCCGGCGCCCCGGTCGCACCCCGGCTTCGCCGTGGAGGCCCCCGCCCCCACGCCCCCCGCGGCGCCGGACTTCCCCCCGTCCTGCGCCGGAACCACGGGAGTGTGCAGACGCGTGTGGATAACCGCGCTGGTGATGTTGCGGTGCAGTGTGCTCATCTCGCGCCCCCCTTTGTGGAACCGGCCCAGGTCCTCGGTCCGTGTCGTGTACGCCGAGTACGCCCAATACACTGCCGGGGCAGTTTCATCGCCGGGTCCGCCGTCTGTCACAGGGGTGTCACAGAGGCGGGGCGGGCCGTGACCCGCCCGCGTTCGCGCTCCGTTCACCGGCCGGTCGAAGTACGGGCACCGGATGGGCCAGAATGGCGCGCGTGCCTTTCCTGTTGCTGATCGAGGACGACGAGGCCGTCCGCACCGCCCTGGAGATGGGGCTGACCCGGCAGGGCCACCGCGTGGTGACCGCTGCCTCGGGCGAGGACGGCCTCAAGCTGCTGCGCGAACAGCGGCCCGACCTGATCGTGCTGGACGTCATGCTGCCCGGCATCGACGGTTTCGAGGTGTGCCGCCGCATCCGGCGCACCGACCAGCTGCCGATCATCCTGCTGACCGCGCGCAGCGACGACATCGACGTCGTGGTCGGCCTGGAGTCGGGCGCGGACGACTACGTGGTCAAGCCGGTGCAGGGACGGGTGCTGGACGCCCGCATCCGCGCGGTGATGCGGCGCGGCGAGCGGGAGGCGAACGACTCGGCGGTCTTCGGCGCGCTGGTCATCGACCGCTCGGCGATGACGGTGACCAAGAACGGCAGGGACCTCCAGCTCACCCCGACCGAGCTGCGGCTGCTGCTGGAGCTGAGCCGCCGCCCCGGGCAGGCGCTGTCGCGGCAGCAGCTGCTGCGGCTGGTGTGGGAGCACGACTACCTCGGCGACTCCCGGCTGGTCGACGCGTGCGTCCAGCGGCTGCGCGCCAAGGTCGAGGACGTCCCCTCCTCGCCGACGCTGATCCGCACGGTGCGCGGCGTCGGCTACCGGCTGGACCCCCCGGCGTGACAGGGGTCCGCGAGGCCGGCGGGGGCCCGGCGCCGATATCCACGCCCACACCCGTTCCCACGCCCGCGTTCGCGCCCCGGCGCGGCCGGCCCCGCCGGGAGGCCCCGTGAACGGCTCCCTGGGCAGGGTCACCGGGTCGCTGCGGCTGACGAGTCTGCGGCTGCGGCTGGTGGTGGTCTTCGCACTGGTCGCCCTGACCGCCGCGGTGGCCGTCTCCGGCATCGCGTACTGGATCAACCGCGACGCCGTCCTGACCCGGGCGCAGAACGCGGCCCTCAACGACTTCCGCGAATCGCTGGGCGACAGCACCGGATCCCTCCCCCGCCGGCCGGCCTGCGACGCGCTGCGGGAGACGGCCCGCTCCATGGCCAACAGCACCCAGCGGTACGAGGTGGTGCTGATCGGGGAGCAGGCCGGCGGCTCGCGCTGCGAGGCCGTGTCCGATCCGGGGTTCACCCTGGACGACGTGCCCGTGACGCTGCGCTCGGCCGTCGCCGAGAAGCGTCCGATCGACGCCGTCAACAAGGCCCCCTACCACCTGTACTGGCAGCGGATCACGGTGGACGGCGAACCGTATCTGGTGGGCGGCGCGACCGTGATCGGCGGCGGGCCGACGGGCTACATGTTCAAGTCGCTCGCCCCCGAACGGGACGACCTCAACTCCCTGGCCTGGTCGCTGGGGATCGCCACCGCGCTGGCCCTGGTCGGCTCCGCCCTGCTGGCGCAGGCCGCCGCCACCACGGTGCTGCGGCCCGTGCAGCGGCTGGGCGAGGCGGCGCGGAGGCTGGGCGAGGGGCGGCTGGACACCCGGCTGAGGGTGTCGGGGAAGGACGAACTGGCCGAGTTGTCCAGGACGTTCAACCGCACCGCCGAGGCGCTGGAGCACCGGGTGGCCGAACTGAGCGCCCGCGAGGAGTCCAGCCGCCGCTTCGTGGCGGACATGTCGCACGAGCTGCGCACGCCGCTGACCGCGATCACCGCCGTCACCGAGGTCCTGGAGGACGAGATCGACTCGCTCGACCCGATGATCGCGCCCGCGGTCACCCTGGTCGTCAGCGAGACCCGGCGGCTGAACGACCTGGTGGAGAACCTGATGGAGGTCACCCGCTTCGACGCGGGGACGGCCCGCCTGGTGCTCGACGACGTCGACGTCGCGGATCAGGTGACCGCCTGCATCGACGCCCGGGCCTGGCTGGACGCGGTCGAGCTGGACGCCGACCGCGGCATCACCGCGCGGCTCGACCCGCGCCGCCTGGACGTGATCCTGGCCAACCTGATCGGCAACGCCCTCAAGCACGGCGGCTCCCCGGTGCGGGTTTCGGTGCGCACCCGCGAGGCCGCGGAGCCGGGTGACGGGCCGGGCGCGGGTCCGGACGAGGACGAGCTGGTCATCCGGGTCGCCGACCGCGGCCCCGGCATCCCCGAGGAGGTGCTGCCGCACGTCTTCGACCGCTTCTACAAGGCCAGCGCCTCCCGTCCCCGCTCCGAGGGCAGCGGGCTGGGGCTGTCGATCGCCATGGAGAACGCCCACATCCACGGCGGTTCCATCACCGCCGGGAACGCGCCCGAGGGGGGCGCGGTCTTCACCCTGCGGCTGCCGCGCGACGCCAGCCGCCTCGCGCCGGAGCAGGACCGGGACGCGGACACGGACGCGGACACGGACACCGGCCGGGACACGGACCGGGACGCGGACACCACCCCGGGCACGGACGGCGGCGGCACACACCGGGAGGACGGACGATGAGCACCACACGCCGTACGGCCCCCGGCCTCCGCGCGAGCGCCGTCGCCCTGGCCGCGCTCGCGCTCGGCGGGTGCGGCATACGCTCCACACCGGTGCCGGTGGACGCCGGCCCGGCGCCGTCGAGGGCCTCGTGCACGGCTCCCGCCGTCGAGGACGAGCGCGATCCCGGCGACGGGAGCGTCCGGGCGGACGTCTTCCTGGTCTGCGGCGGCACCGTCTCGGCGGTGGAGCGCACCGTGACGCCGGGCGGCTCGGAGCCGGAGCCGGGTTCGGGGCCCGGTACGGACGCCCGGCTTGCGACGGCCCGCGAGTTGCTGAGGGAGTTGCGCAGGAATCCGTCCCGGGCCGAGCGGGAGGCGGGCTTCGGCAGCTCCGTCCCCGGGGATCTGGAGATCGACGGGCCCGGGGACGGCGATCCCGGGGAGACGCTGCGGCTGAGCCGGGACCCCGGCGGGCTGCCGTCCTTCGCGCTGGCCCAGATCGTCTGCACGTTCACGGGCACGGCCGCCGTCGGCCGGGACGGCTCGGTGGTGCTCGGCGGCCCGGCCCGGGACGGCGGCGGGGAACCTCCGCGGCGCTACTCCTGCACCGACGCCCTGCGCGGCAGCCCCGAGGCGGCGAAGAGCGCGGGCACCCCGCTCCCGTAGGGCGCCGGGCGCCCGCCGCACCCGTGCCCGCCGTACCCGCGCCGGTGCCCGGCGTCCGCGCCGCGCACCGACGTGTCCGAGGGGGCGGAACCGCGGCGCTCGCCGTGTGCGTCTGTGTCGCCGTGCAGCGTCATCACCCCGGCGGCTCCGCCGCCCACCGCATCCGCGCAGCGGGGCTCGTACTCCTCGGCTGCCACCTGCTGTTCGTCGGCTGGCTGACGCTGCGGCCCCTGTCCGTCCCCTGGGTCTCCCCCGCGAACCTGCGGCCCTTCGCCTCCATCCACGCCGATCTGGCGGACGGCCCGCGAGCGGCTCTGGAGGGCATCGGCGGCGGGCTGGCGCTGCTGGCCCCGCTGGGAGTGCTGCTGCCGATGGCGGCGGGCCGGGCGGCGTCGCGGCTGGGCTCGTGGTCGCGTACGGTCTTCGCGGCCGCGATGATCTCGCTCGGCATCGAGCTGGTGCAGCCCACGGTGCCGGGTCAGGTGGCGGACGTGGACGCGCTGCTGCTCAACACCACGGGCGTGGCCCTGGTCCATCTGCTGTGCTATCCGGCGCTGCGCACCCGGCTGCGCGCGGCCGCGCGGCGGGACGGCTCCGGCACCCGGCGTGCGGGATCCTCCGGGAAGCGGGATCAGGGGGCGTCCCCGAGGACTCCCAGGGTCGGAATCGCACCCTAGAGGGACGCTTTCACCCGTAACGCTCGCCTACGGTGGATCCGTCCCCGCCGAACGACGGCGTTCCGCCAGAGCGAAGGAGTCCCGCCATGGCCGCAATCGTCCGCCCCAGCGACGACCGGATGATCGGTGGTGTGTGCGCCGGGCTGGCCCGCCGGTTCGGTACCACCCCGAACACGATGCGCGCGATCTTCCTGGTCTCCTGCCTGCTGCCGGGGCCGCAGTTCCTGCTCTACATCGCCCTGTGGATCCTGCTGCCGGACGAGCGCAAGGTGCGGCGCACCGGCTGGTGACGCGTCCTCCGGCGCCCCCGCACAGGGGAACGGGCCGCGCACCGGGGACGGCCTGGTGCGCGGCCCGTGGCGCCTCCCGTGGGTGGGGTGGAGGGAGGGGGAGGCGCTGGAAGGGGAGAAGGGGGGAGGCGCGTCAGCCCAGCAGTTTGCCCGTCTGCAGGGCGCCGGTGAGCTGGCCCGTCGGCAGGTTGAGCATCGTCGGCTTCTCGGGGCTGCCCAGCGGCAGGCCGCCGAGCAGGTCCCGCACCGGGTCGTGCTGCTTGGTGTTGGGCTTCTTGGCTCCGGGCTGCCTGGCGTCGGACTGCTGCCCCTGCTTGCCCTCGGCGGGCGCGGGAAGCGTCCTGGCCTGCTGGGGCGCGTCGGGTGCGGGCAGCGTCCTGGCGACCTCCTGCACGGGCAGGCTCTTCACCGCGCCTTCGGCGGTCCTGCCGAGCCCCAGGGTGTCCGCCGCGGAGGCGGCCCCGGCGCCGGTGGCGGCGAAGGCGGCGCCGAGCACGGCGACACCGATCGTCTTCATCGTTCGCTGCTTCATCAGCTGGTACGTCCTCGTGTGGATGGCTTGAGCGGCCTCGCGAACGTAGCCAGGGCGCCGCACCCGCCGCAAACACCCCGAAACGGCCGGGCGCCCGCCTCCGCCGTCGCGCCCGGCCACCTCCCATCTCCTCCCCCGGTCGCCTCCGGCCGGAGGAACCGCTGGTCACAGGCCCTTGGCGGCGGCCTCCCGGAACAGCCACTCGGCCTTCAGCTCGGCGTATCCGGGCTTGATCACGTCGTTGATCATGGCCAGACGTTCATCGAAAGGGATGAACGCGGACTTCATGGCATTGACGGTGAACCACTGCATGTCGTCCAGCGTGTAGCCGAACGTCTCCACCAGGTGCCCGAACTCACGGCTCATGCTGGTGCCGCTCATCAGCCGGTTGTCGGTGTTGACGGTGGCCCGGAAGCGCAGCCGCCGCAGCAGCCCGATGGGGTGCTCGGCGTACGAGGAGGCCGCTCCGGTCTGGATGTTGGAGGTGGGGCACAGCTCCAGCGGGATCCGCTTGTCGCGCACGTACGCCGCCAGCCGGCCCAGCTTCACCGTGCCGTCGCCGGCCACGTGGATGTCGTCGATGATGCGCACCCCGTGGCCGAGCCGGTCGGCGCCGCACCACTGGAGGGCCTGCCAGATGGACGGCAGCCCGAACGCCTCGCCGGCGTGGATGGTGAAGTGGTTGTTCTCGCGCTTGAGGTACTCGAAGGCGTCCAGGTGGCGGGTGGGCGGGTGGCCCGCCTCGGCCCCCGCGATGTCGAAGCCGACGACACCGGCGTCCCGGTACCGGTTGGCCAGTTCGGCGATCTCCAGCGAGCGGGCGGCGTGCCGCATGGCGGTGAGCAGGACGCCGACGCGGATGCGGTGCCCGGCCTCGCGGGCCCGGCGCTCGCCCTCGCGGAAGCCCTCGTTGACGGCCTCGACGACCTCCTCCAGCGTCAGCCCCGCCTCCAGGTGCTGCTCGGGGGCGTAGCGCACCTCGGCGTAGACCACGCCGTCGGCGGCCAGGTCCTCGGCGCACTCGGCCGCGACCCTCACCAGCGCCTCGCGCGTCTGCATCACCGCGCAGGTGTGGGCGAAGGTCTCCAGATAGCGCTCCAGGGAGCCGGAGTCGGCCGCCTCGCGGAACCAGGTGCCCAGCGCCCCGGGGTCGGTCTCGGGCAGACCCTCGTAGCCGCACTCGCGGGCGAGTTCGGCGACGGTGGCCGGGCGGAGGCCGCCGTCGAGGTGGTCGTGGAGCAGCACCTTGGGGGCGCGGCGGATCTGGTCCGGGGTGGGGACGGTGGTGACAGTCTCGCTCGTCATTGCCGCACTCTAGCGCCTACGCGCGTAGATATCACCCTTGGGCGGATCCCGCACCCGCCCCCGCACGGCCCGTACGCGCCCGGACACGGCCCCGCGGCTTTCGATACCCAATGGTGACCGCCCGGCACCGCCCGTACACCCCCGCTTCTGCAATCGTTTTCGCCGTGACTCAGCAGGCGTTGCCGCGCCGGGATGCGCGGCTGGGGCGGGCGTACGGGGACGACCACGCGGTACAGGGCGTGGTCCTGCTGCTCCCGGGAGGGACGGCCGCGGGCACGCGCGGCCGCTCCCGCCGGGCCGCGGCGGCGATGCTGCCGCTCGCGCGGCGGCTGGTGCGGGCGGGGGCGGGACACGAGGTGGCCGCGCACGTCCTCCACTACCGCTACCGCGGATGGAACGGAGCGGACGCCCACCCGCTCCGGGACACCGAGTGGGCCCTGGAGGAGGTCCTGCGCCGCTACGGCGACGTCCCCGTGTGCCTGCTGGGCCGGGACATCGGCGCCCGGGCGGCGCTGCGGGCCGCGGGCCATCCGGCGGTGGTCTCCGTACTGGCCCTGGCCCCCTGGCTGCCGGAGGTGTCCGAGGACGGCGGGGAGGAACCGGTGCGGCAGCTCGCCGGCCGGCGGGTGCTGATCGTGCACGGCACGGACGACGAGCACACCGGCCCGGACCGCTCCTACCGGCTGGCGACGCGGGCCAAGAAGATCAACCCGGACGTCTGCCGCTTCGAGGTCCACACCGACGGCCACGCGCTGCGCCAGCACCGCTCGGAAGTCCTCGCCCTGGCCGAGGACTTCGCCCTGGGGTCACTGTGCGACCGGGACTTCGCCCGCCCGGTGGCCGACGCACTGGCGGCCCCGCCGCCGCTGGGCCTGCGGATGCCGCTGGCGGCCGGCTTCGGCCGCTCCCTGCGCCACTGAGCGCCCGGGCGCTTACGGCCGCCCCACGGCCCCTCACGCCAGCAACCTCCCCCGGCGGCTCAGCAGGAACGCCCGGAACGCCGCCACCGGCGGGGTCTCCGGGCGCCCGTCCACCCAGGCCACCCCGATCTCCCGCACCGCCCGCGGCTGGGTGACCGCCAGCTCCCGCACCCCCGGCCGGGGCACGGCCGGAGGCGGCAGCAGAGCCACTCCCAGCCCGGCGGCGACCAGCCCGCGCAGCGTCTCGGCCTCCTCCCCCTCGAACGCGATCCTCGGCTTGAAGCCCGCCTCGGCGCACAGCGCGTCGAAGATCCGCCGCATCCCGTAGCCCGGCTCCAGAGTGATGAACGGCTCCTGCGCCGCCTCCGCCAGCCGCACCCGCCTGCGCCGCGCCAGCGGATGCTCCTCGGGCACCACCAGCCGCAGCCGCTGCTCGTCCAGCCGCCGCGCGACCAGATCCGGGGCGTCCGGCACCGGGGAGGTCAGGCACAGGTCCAGATCCCCCGCGCGCAGCCGCTCGATCATCGCCTCGCCGTACGTCTGCACCAGCGAGAAGCGCACCCGGGGGTGGTCGGCGCGGAAGGAGCGGATCAGCCCCGGCACGGTCTCCGAACCCAGCGTGTGCAGGAAGCCGAACGCCACCTTGCCCGCCGCCGGGTCGGCGTCCGCCCGCACCGCCTCCGCCGCCTGCTCCACCGAGCCCAGCGCCCGCTCCACCGAGCCCAGGAACGTACGTCCGGCCGGCGTCAGCGCGACCGTCCGCCCCCGCCGCGCGAACAGCGCGACCCCCAGGTCGTCCTCCAGCCGGGCCATCGCCCGGCTGAGCGTGGACTGCGGCACTCCCAGCTCGCCGGCCGCCCGCGTGACGTGCTCGTGCCGGGCCACGGCGACGAACTGCGCCAGCCGCGGGGTGAGCACCGCGGCCCAGGAACCGGGGTCGATGTGAGGGGCGTCACCGGATGTGTCGGATGTAACCGAGATGTCTTTTCTGTTGCCGACCGGTGACACGACACCCTCCCATCTCGACTTATGCACCTGCGCATGAAGACCTGACACTTTGTGCATTGGACGCATCAGATCGTTGATCGTACGTTCGAGACATGCCTTCCGTCGATACCGGGGCACCTGCCCGCACAGGTGCCTCTCCCGAGCGTTTCCCGTCCTCCCCCCGGCGCATCAGCCTCGCCCTCTTCGCCATGGGCCTGGCGACCTTCGCCCTGCTGTTCTCCACCCAGCCCCTGCTGCCCGCCCTCACGGCCGACTTCGGTGTGACGCCGGGGCAGGCGAGCTGGACCGTCTCGGCCGCCACCATCGCGCTGGCGGTGGCCGTGCTGCCGCTGTCCGCCCTCTCCGAGCGCTTCGGACGGCGCACCCTGATGACGGGCTCCCTGGCGGTCGCGGTCGCCGTCGCGCTCGTGCTGCCCTTCGCCCCCAGCCTGGAGGTCCTGATCGCGCTGCGCGCCCTGCAGGGCGCGGCGATCGCGGGCATCCCGGCCTCGGCGACGGCGTACCTGGCGGAGGAGGTACGGCCGGCCGCGCTGGTCGGGGCGATCGGCCTGTTCGTGGCGGGCAACAGCGTCGGCGGAATGACCGGCCGCGTCCTCACCGGCTGGGTCGCCGAGGGCTGGGGCTGGCGCGCGGGGCTCGCGGCGGTCGGCGCGCTCGCCCTGCTGTGCGCTCTCGCCTACCGGCTGCTGATCCCCCGGGCGCACAACTTCACCCCGGCCTCGCTGCGCCCCGCCGAGGTGCTGAACACCGTGCGCGGCCACCTGTCCGACGGGCTGCTGGTCCGGCTGTACACCCTCGGCCTGCTGTTCATGACCGTCTTCGGCGCGGTCTACACGGTGGTCGGCTACCGGCTGGTCTCCGAGCCCTTCGGCCTCTCCCAGGGCCTGGCCGGATCGGTCTTCGTGATCTACCTCGTCGGCACCGTCTCCTCGGCCGCGGCCGGGCGCCTGACCGGACGGCTCGGCCGCCGGGGCGCGCTCTACCTGGCCATCGGCGCCACCGCCACCGGCCTGCTGCTGACCCTCGGCGACAGCCTCGCGGCCGTACTGCTGGGCCTGGTCCTGGTCACGGCCGGTTTCTTCGCGGGCCACGCGGTCGCCTCCGGCTCGGTGGGCCGCACGGCGAGGACGGGCCGGGCCCAGGCCTCGGCGCTGTACCAGATGGCGTACTACGTCGGCAGTTCCCTGGGCGGCACGCTGGGCGCGATCGCCTACCACGCGGCGGGCTGGAGCGCGACGGTCGCCTTCTCCCTGACCGCCCTGGTCCTCGCCGCGGGCGTCACCCTCTACGCCACGCGCCGCGCGGTGGTCCAGCGCCGCCTGGCGGTCGCGCGGACCTGCTGAGCTCCACCGTCCCGCGGGCGTCTTTCCGGCCGGCTCAGCCGGCGGGGAAGACGCCCGTGTCGATGGTGAGGCCGAAGGGATCGGGGAGGAAGACCTTGTCCCCGAACTTCCCCGCGTGCAGCACCCGGTAGACGTCCTCCTTCGGCTCCCCGTAGAGCGTCACGGTCGGGCCGCCGGACGCCCAGCGGTCGACCAGCAGATACAGCGGCACCCCGGTCTGGGCGTAACCGGCGGGCTTACTGATCCGGTCGTGCCGGGCGTTGGATGACGAGGTGATCTCCACGACGAGTTCCGCCTCGCCCGCCGGGACGGAGCTGCCCTCGGCCTCCTCGACCACAGCCTCCGGCATGACCAGCAGGTCGGGAACGTGGATACCGCTGCGGAAGGGGATCGAGACGCCTTGCGTCCGGTAGACGTACCAGTCCTCGGGAATCGCCCTGTCCAGCAGCCGCTGCAGCCTGGCGGCGATGACATCGTGGTTACCGGCGGGCGGTGGTGACACGGTGATGACCCCATCGATGATCTCCACCCTGCAGCCCTCGGGCCAGTCCGTCTCCTCCCAGAGGCGGATCAGGTCGTCCCAGTCGCAGGCGTGCCCTGGTCCTGGATCGACGGTGAGTGCGCTCGTGACTCCACCCGCGCGTG
>NZ_JBSVCZ010000012.1:0-185731 GCF_054072955.1 Streptomyces sp. SS8 | reverse complement strand
CCGAAGCGGCCGGGTGTCCGCCGGCCGGTGCCCTCAGAACTCGACCGTGGAGACCGCGTAGACCCGCAGGCGGTCCTCGCTGGTGACGTCCACGGTGACCGCCAGATCGGGCCGCTCCCCGGGCCGCTCGATCCTGGTGCCCGCAAAGCGGCGGCCCGGGGCGTCCAGATCCCAGCCCACCGTCTCGGCCTGCCGTGCGGTGACCCCGGGGGCGCCCTCGCGCAGAGCGCCCGGATCCCCGCCGGCCTCCTCGATGAACCTCTCCAGACCCCGCCGGGAGGTGCGGAACTGCACGTAGAAGGTGCTGCGCTGCCAGCTGTTGGTCTCGTAGTGCGCCACATAGGTGGACCCGCCGGGCACCGGCACCTCGTAGATGCGGCTCTCCAGTTTGCTGGGCCACTGCCACACCAGGCCGGTGGCGGCGGCGGCACGCTGCTTGTCCTTGCCGCTGTCGCGGCTCTGGTAGGCGGACAGCACCAGATACCCGGCGGGGACGGCGATCAGCAGCACCACGATGACCGCGGCCAGCCAGCGGTGCCTGGGCCGGTGCGGCGGGGTCCCGGGCTGCGGCAGGGAGACGGTGGCGGTCAACGGCCCGCCCCCCAGCCGCGCGACGGCAGCAGGCCGGCCCCGGCGCGCTCGTACCGCTCCACCCGGCGGCGGTTGGCGCGGCGGAAGCGGCGGGCGACCAGCCGGGCGAGGTCGGCGGCGCCGACCATGCCGGCCTCCGGGCCGAGCTCGGCGCGCGCGATGCGGGCCTCGGGACGGTAGCCGCGGCCGGTGAGGTGGCGGCGGAAGGCGTCCCGGGCGGGGCCGATCAGCAGTTCGTCGGCGGCGCTGACCCCGCCGCCGACGACGAAGCAGGAGGGGTCCAGCGCGGCGGCCAGGTTGGCGATGCCGACGCCGAGCCACTCGCCGATCTCCTGGAGGAGCTCGGTGCACATCGCGTCGCCCTCGCGGGCCAGCTCGGTGATCAGCGGCCCGGTGATGTCGCGGATGTTGCCGCCGACGCGGTCGATGATCCCGTACGCGACCGGCGACTCGGCCGCCGCCAGCTCGCGGGCCTCGCGGACCAGGGCGTTGCCGGAGCTGTACTGCTCCCAGCAGCCGCGGTTGCCGCAGGGGCAGCGGTGGCCGCCGGGCACGACCTGCATATGGCCGAACTCCCCGGCCACCCCGTACTTGCCCCGCTTGACCTGGCCGTCCTCGAGTATGGCGCCGCCGATGCCGGTGCCGAGGGTGATCATGACGAGGTGGTCCTCGCCTCGGCCGGCGCCGAAGCGCCACTCGCCCCAGGCAGCGGTGTTGGCGTCGTTGTCGACCATGACGGGCACGGCCAGGCGGGCGGTCAGGGCGTCGCGCAGCGGCTCGTCGCGCCAGGCCAGGTGGGGGGCGAACAGCACCCGGGAGCGGTCGGCGTCCACCCAGCCGGCCGCCCCGATGCCGACGGCGTGCACGTCGTGGCGGTCGGAGAGGTCCAGGACCAGCTCGGCGATGGTGTCCTCGACGGCCTGCGGGCTCTTGGACTTGTCGGGGGTCTCGGCCCGGACCTTCTCCAGAATGCGGCCGTCGGCGTCGACGACGCCCGCCATCACCTTGGTGCCGCCGATGTCGATGCCCACCGTGGGCACGCGCGGCGCGGAGACGTAGGAGCGCCGCTCGCGCATGGCGACGGCCCTGAAAACCGTCGCTCTGGCGGTCGCCCTGGCACTCGTTCCGGCGCTCGTTCCGGCGCTCGCTCCGGCAGTCGCTCGAACAGAGCCTCGGTGCGCCCGGTCACGGTACGTACTCATCACCGTCGATTGTGCCCTACGGAGCCTTGCGGTCTGGTTCCGAGGGACGGGTGCGCGCCAGTTCGTGGCCGAGCCGGTCCAGGTCGCTGCCGCCCGCCATCTGGCGGGTCAGCTCGTCCAGAGCGATCTCCTCGCGGGCGTGGCTGCCGGCCATGGAGCCGCGCCTGAGCAGGACGAACCGGTCGCCGACCAGATGGGCGTGGTGGGGGTTGTGGGTGACCAGGACGACGCCCAGTCCCTGGTCGCGGGCGGCGGCGACGTAGCGCAGGACCACCCCGGCCTGTTTGACGCCGAGGGCGGCGGTCGGCTCGTCCAGGACGATCACCCGGGCGCCGAAGTGGACGGCGCGGGCGATGGCGACCGACTGCCGCTCCCCGCCGGAGAGGGTACCGATGGGCTGGTCCACGTCGCGCAGGTCGATGCCCATGCGCAGCAGGGCGTCGCGGGTGGTGCGGCGCATGGCGGCGGTGTCCAGCCGGCGGAGGGGGCCGCGCCCGGTGACGGGCTCGGAGCCGAGGAAGAAGTTGCGCCACACCGGCATCAGCGGGACGACGGCCAGGTCCTGGTAGACGGTGGCGATGCCGCGGTCGAGGGCTTCGCGGGGGGAGGAGAGGCGGACCTCCTCGCCGTCGATGCGGAAGGCGCCGTCGTCGTGCCGGTGCAGCCCGGAGATGATCTTGATGAGGGTCGACTTGCCGGCACCGTTGTCGCCGAGGACGCAGACGACCTCGCCGGAGCGGACCGCCAGCGACACGTCCTCCAGCGCGGTCACGTTGCCGTAGCGCTTGCCGACACCGGCCAGCTCCACCAGTGCCGTGGGGGAACCGGCCGCCGCCGTGGGTGTCCTGTTCACGAGGATGCCTCCGCCCGCTTGCGGATCCATGCGTTGAGCAGCGTGGCGAGCAGCAGCATCGCCCCGAGGAAGAACTTGAACCAGTTGGGGTCCCACTGGGCGTAGACGATGCCCTTGCTGGTCATGCCGAAGATCAGGGCGCCGACGGCGGCGCCGGCCGCCGAGCCGTAGCCGCCGGTGAGCAGGCAGCCGCCGATGACGGCCGCGGCGATGTAGATCAGCTCGTTGCCCACGCCCTCGCCGGACTGCACGACGTCGTAGCTGAACAGCAGGTGCTGGCCGGAGATCCAGGCGGCCAGGGCCACTCCCATGTAGAGGCCGATCCGGACGCGGTCGACGGGGACGCCGACCGCGCGGGCCGCGTCCGCGTTGCCGCCGGTGGCGAAGATCCAGTTGCCCGCCCTGGTCCGCAGCAGGATCCAGGTGGCCGCGGCGACCAGCGCGAGCCACCACACGATGGTGATCCTCAGCTGGAAGCCGCCGACGGTGATGTCGGAGGCGAAGACCGCGCGGGCGGAGGCGAAGCCCTCCATGTCGCCGATCGCCTTGGTGGAGACCGTGCCGCCGATCAGCTTGGTAAGGCCGAGGTTGAGGCCGGTGAGCATCAGGAAGGTGCCCAGGGTGATGATGAAGCTCGGCAGGCGGGTGCGGGTGAGCGTCCAGCCGTTGAAGAGGCCGATCGCGAGGGTGACCAGCAGGGACACCGCGACGCCGGCCCAGGTGTTCGCCGTCATCTGGTAGCTGAACATCGAGGAGACCAGCGCCGAGCTGGTCACCATCACGCCCGCCGACAGGTCGAACTCCCCGCCGATCATCAGCAGGGCCACCGGCACCGCCATGATGCCGATCGTGGAGGCGGCGTACAGGACGGTGCCCAGGCCGGCGGGGCGCAGGAAGCCGTCGGCGGCGAGGGCGAAGAAGACCAGGACGGCGACGGCCCCGACCACCGCGCCCAGCTCGGGGCGGGCCGACAGGCGCCGCGCCACCGGGCCGCGCTCGGCGGCGTCCTGTGCCAGGGCCGCGGGGGTGGCGGTCATCGGGTGCCCCGCCCGGTGTACTTCTCCAGGTCGGCGGCGTCGTCCCCGGTCACCAGCTGCGGGCCGGTGAGGACCGGCCGTCCGCCGCCGAGCATGTTGCCGTTGTAGCGGTGCAGCCACAGCAGGTCGACGGCCTCGTAGCCCTGGAGGTAGGGCTGCTGGTCGACTGCGAAGCCGATCGTGCCGTCCCGCAGTCCGGCGGCGACCTGGGCGTTGAGGTCGAAGGTGTTGACCTCCGCGTCGCTGCCCGCCTGCTTCACGGCCTTGGCGGCGGTGGCGGCGAAGGGGGCGCCGAGGGTGACGACGGTGTCCACGTCCCGGTCGGACTGGAGCTCCGCCTCGACGGAGGACTCCACGGAGGGCATGTTGGTGCCGTCCACGTAGAGGTTCTCCACCTCGCCGTCGAAGGCCTCGCGCACTCCGTCGCAGCGCTCCTCGTGGCCGACGTTGCCCTGCTCGTGGACGAGACACAGGGCCTTGCCGTGACCGCGCTCGTTCAGCTCCTCGCCGACCGCCTCGCCGGCGACGGACTCGTCCTGGCCGATGTGGGCGAGGGCGCCGAGGCCGGCGGACTCCTCCTGGCCGGAGTTGATCGTGACCACCGGTATCCCGGCCTTCACCGCCTTGCGCACCACCGCCGCCATGGCCTCGGGCTTGGCGAGGGTGACGATCAGCCCGTCCACCTTCCGGTCGATGGCGGTCTGGACGAGCTGGGCCTGGCGGCCGGCCTCCTTGTCGTGGGAGTAGACGAACTCCACGTTGTCCTTGACGGCCGCCTGCTCGGCGCCGCTGCGGACGATGTCCCAGTAGGTGTCGCCGTCTCCCGAGTGGGTGACCATCGCGAACGTCCAGCGCGGGGTGTCCACCGCCGCGCGGCCTCCGGCGCGCTCGCGCTCCTCCTCGGCCCGCTTCCCGCCGGTGCTGCTGCATCCGGCCAGGGCGAGCGCGAGGACCGCCGCCGACGCCGTGGCCCTCGTCCGTATACCGGCCCGTATGCCGGTCCGTACGCCCCTGCGTACCCCTCCTGCCGTGGTCACGCGGTTTCCGCCCTCTCGCTGCGTGAGTGCCGGCCCGGTGGCCGGCTTTCGTGCCGTGCCGGGGCGCGGGCGGTGCCCGGCCCCGGCCGACCAAGTATCCGTCACCGCCGCTCGCACGGGGATCGGGGGTGGCGCGGGAGGGGACGGGCGGTACGGGTGGGGCGGGGGAGACCGGGCGGGCCGGAAGGGGCGCCCCCTCAGAAGCGCACCGGCAGGCGGTGCGGGCCGCGGATGAGCATGCCCTGCCGCCAGGAGACGGCCGCGGGGTGGATGTCGAGGGCCAGGTCCGGGCAGCGGTCCAGCAGCGCGCGGACGGCGACGCGGCCCTCCAGCCGGGCCAGCGGGGCGCCCAGGCAGTGGTGGATGCCGTGTCCGAAGGCGAGGTGGCCGCGGGACTCGCGGCGGATGTCGAAGCGGCCGGGGTCCGCGAAGCGTCCCGGGTCGCGGTTGGCGTCGGCCAGGGCCGCCAGCACCAGCTCCCCGCCGCCGGGGATCACCGTCCCGCCGATCTCGACGGGCTCGGTGGTGAAGCGGTAGGTGGGCGTCTCGACCGGGCCGTCGTAGCGCAGCATCTCCTCGACGGCGCCCTCGGTCAGGGAGGGGTCCGAGCGCAGCAGCGCGAGCTGGTCGGGGTGGGTGAGCAGGGCGAGGGTGCCGTTCGCGATCAGGTTGACGGTGGTCTCGTGGCCCGCGATGAGCAGCAGCCAGGCCATGCCGAGCAACTCCTCGGCCGACAGCCGGTCGCCGTCCTCGTCGGCGGTGTGCAGCAGGGCGCTCAGCAGGTCCTCGCCCGGCTGCCGGCGCTTCTCCTCCAGCAGTTCGGTGAGGTACTCGGTGACGGCCTCGTTCGCGGCCCTCTTCTCATCGAAGCCCGCGTCCCCGACGACGGTGGCAGACCAGGCCCGGAAGGCGTCCCGGTCCAGGAACGGCACGCCCAGCAGCTCGCAGATGACCGTGATGGGCAGCGGGAAGGCGTAGGCGTCCACCAGATCGGCCCGCCGGTCCGGCTCCTTCAGCATCGCGTCCAGCAGCCCGTCGGCGATCTCCCGCACCCTCGGCTCCAGGGCCGCCGTGCGCCGCGCGGTGAACTCGCGGGCGACCAGCCTGCGCAGCCTGGTGTGGTCCGGCGGGTCGGAGCTGAGCATGCTGACCCCGGCCGCCGGAGGGCCCACCGGCAGGGCGGGCGAGGCGTTGCTCCAGTGCTTGGACAGGCGCGGGTCGGCCAGGACGGCCCGTGCCTCCTCGTGTCCGACGACCAGCCAGGCCTCGGCTCCCTCGGGCATCCGCACCCGGTGCACCGGGCCCCGGGCCCGCAGTCCGGCGTAGACGGGATAGGGGTCGCGGACGAAGTCCTCGCCCAGGGAAGCCAGATCGACCGCTGCCCGCTCGTCCGTGCTCATCCGCGCCTCCCCCTGTGTGGCCGTCCGCCGCCGATGATGCCAGCGGGGGATCCCGCGGCGACACCGTTATCCGGCCAGGTGGTCCGGCGGGCCGCAGGTGGGCCGAAACGGACCGCGCGGGACCGCACTGGGCCGTACAGGGCCTCCCGGCCGCAGGGCCGGCCCGCGCGCCCGGCCGCCGGAGCACGGGGGCGCCTGCGTCAGGGCGCCGGCGCACCGAACAGCTCGACGGCCTTGCGCACCTCCGCCAGCGCCCCGGCCAGCGCGCTCACCGAACCGACCGCCCCCGCGATCAGCAGCAGCGACTGGCGCAGCCGGGCGACCTCGGGGGCGCCCGCGCGGAGCGCGGCGTCCACGGCGGCCAGTTCCTCCTCCGCTATCTGCCGGTCCGCCAGTTGTGCGCGGTAGCCGGCGAGTTCCCGGTGCAGGCGGGACACGGCCCGCCGCAGTGCGACGACCCGCGGGTCGTCCTGTCCGTGGACGACCGTCCGGCGTCCTATCGCTTCTTTCCGCAACGCAGCTCCCCCCACACGGATGCTGTGTTCCTCGTCGTCCGTCGTCGTCGGTTCTCGTCCGCCGTCGTGCTCCGCCGTGCTCCGTCCCACCGTTCCGGGTCCCGCGCGGCACTCCCCCGCTGTCGCGCCGCCGCTCCGCGTCCGCCGAGGGCACGCGGCCCGGCCCCTCCCGGCGGCGTACGGCCGGAGAAGGGGTGCGCACAGTAAACGCCACTCTCCGCACATCGCGCTACACGGAGGGCGAGATCCGGGGCGTGGTTCAGGCCATCGGGGCGGGGCCCGGCCGGCTCCGGTCCGCCGCGGTGGGGAGACTGGTCCGCGGCGGCGGAACGTGCCGGTGGAAGCGGCCCCCGCCCGCCGCCCCGACGAAGGAGTGACACGCCCATGTCCGCAGCAGCGCCGCCCCCGCCCGCCGTCGTCACCGGTGCCGGTCCCGCCCGGACGCCGGAGGAGCACCGAGGGCGCCACGGGGAGGTCCTCACCGACGCCGCACTCGCCTTCCTGGGCGAGCTGCACCGGCGCTTCACCCCGCGCCGCGACGAACTGCTGGCCCGCCGGGCCGAGCGCCGCGCCGAGATCGCCCGTACCGGCACCCTGGACTTCCCTGCCTCCACCGCCCACGTCCGCGAGGGCGACTGGCGGGTGGCGCCGGCCCCGGAGGCTCTCCGGGACCGCCGGGTGGAGATCACCGGCCCGGTCGACCGCAGGATGACCGTCAACGCCCTCAACTCCGGCGCCCGCGTCTGGCTCGCCGACTTCGAGGACGCCTCCGCCCCCACCTGGGAGAACGTGGTCGGCGGCCAGATCAACCTGATGGACGCCCACCGCCGCCGCATCGACTTCACCGCGCCCGGGGGCAGGCGCTACGAGCTGCGGCCCGAGGAGGAGCTGGCCACCGTCGTGGTACGGCCGCGCGGCTGGCATCTGGACGAGCGCCATCTGCGGGTCGGCGACCGCGCCGTGCCCGGCGCGCTGGCCGACTTCGGCCTGTACTTCTTCCACAACGCCCGTCTGCTGCTGGAGACGGGCCGGGGCCCGTACTTCTACCTGCCCAAGCTGGAGTCGCACCTGGAGGCGCGGCTGTGGAACGACGTCTTCGTCTTCGCCCAGGACTACTGCGGCATCCCGCAGGGTTCCGTCCGCGCCACCGTGCTGATCGAGACGATCACCGCCGCGTTCGAGATGGAGGAGATCCTCTACGAACTGCGCGACCACGCCTCCGGCCTCAACGCGGGCCGCTGGGACTACCTGTTCTCCATCGTGAAGAACTTCCGGGACGCCGGTGAGCGGTTCGTGCTGCCCGACCGCAACGCGGTGACCATGACCGCGCCCTTCATGCGCGCCTACACCGAGCTGCTGGTGCGCACCTGCCACAAGCGCGGGGCCCACGCCATCGGAGGCATGTCCGCCTTCATCCCCGACCGCCGCGACCCGCGGGCCAACGAGCGGGCCTTCGAGCGGGTGAGGGCCGACAAGGACCGCGAGGCGGGGGACGGCTTCGACGGATCCTGGGTGGCTCACCCCGATCTGGTGCCCGTCGCGCGAGCGTCCTTCGACGCGGTGCTCGGCTCCCGGCCGCACCAGAAGGACCGGCTGCGCGAGGACGTGCGCGTCACCGCGGCCGACCTGCTGGCCGTCGACTCCCTGGAGGCCCGGCCCACCCGTGAGGGGCTGGTGGGCGCCGTCCGGGTCGGCATCCGCTACGTCGAGGCGTGGCTGCGGGGCCAGGGCGCCGTGGCGATCTTCGGGCTGATGGAGGACGCCGCGACCGCCGAGATCTCGCGCTCCCAGATCTGGCAGTGGGTCGACGCCGGCGTGGTGCTGGACACCGGGGAGCAGGTCACCCCCGAACTGGTGCGCTCGCTGGCCGCCGAGGACCTGGCGGACATCCGCGCCGGGCTGGACGAGGAGGCGTACGCGGCGGGCAGGTGGCGGCAGGCGCACGACCTGCTGCTGCGGGTGGCGCTGGACGGGGACTTCACGGAGTTTCTGACCCTGCCGGCGTACGAACTGCTGGACTGAGCAGCGGCGGGCGGCGGCGCACCGCACGCCGGACTGCCGGACTGCCGGACTGCCGGACTGCCGGACTGCCGGACTGCCGGAGGAATATGACCGGAATTCGATCCTCCGCTCCGCCGCGGGACGTCGCGACCGTGCGAACCCGTTCCCGGCGGGCGCCTTTGTCGGGGACGATGGGCCGGCGAGCCCCTTGTCCCCGCGGCCCTTCGGCCCGACCGTCCGCCTGGAGCCGAGATTGGCAGAGACCGTGCCGGTGCGGTGCCCCCAGTGCCGTCGTGAGCACCTCTACATCGTGCCCTCCTATCCGTGCCGCTGCGGCGCGCCCGTGGCGCCCGCGCTGCTGCGCGGCGGGATTCCCGTGCGGGTCCGGCACCGCGCGTGGGCCGACTCCTGGCTGACGCTGCGCTGCTCCGCCTGCGGGCGGTACGACGAATGGCCCCGGCCGGAGCTGGGCTGCCCGTGCGGCGCGCTGCTGCGGCCTCCCCTGGCCGAGCCCGCCGGCCGGCTCCCCGGTGCGCCCCTCCCCTCCGCCGTGGCCGGCGGCGGGGAGGCGCCGGGCGCGTCTTCTCCGGGGGCGGCCGGCGGGCGGCCCGAGTTCCAGCCGGTCGCCATCCGCACCGCCCGGGACGTGGTGACGGCCGCCGCGCTCTTCCTGGACTGGCTGGGCTTCGAGCGGGTGCGCCCCGTGGCCGGGGTCCATCCGGCCCCGGGTGTCGATCTGCGCGGGCCCGAGGTCCTGGCCAGGGTGGATCCCACCACCTCACCGACCGGGCCAGGCGCCGTCGAGACGCTGTGGCTGCACGGCCTCAACGAGTCGGCGGTGGCCGTCTGCTTCTCCCTGGCGGGCTACACCCGTCAGGCGCTCGGCCGCGCGGACGCTCTCGGTCTGCCGCTCTTCACGCTGGATCTGGCGGGCACCCCGCAGCCGGTCAACGAGGCGGCGCACGCTCTGCTGGGCACCGGCGGCCCGCGCCGGCCTCCGCCGGAGCCAAATTAATCAAGTTTGACTACCGGGGCGACGGACGTTACCCTCCCTACAGCTAGTCAAAATTGACGAATGGAGAGCCTTGCTCCAGAACACCGAGACCGCCGCGGCCCTGACCGGCTACACCCCGACCGAGGAGGACCTGCGGAGCCTGGAGGAGTGGTTCGCCTCCTACGACGAACTCGCCTCCTGCCCCACCCCGGAGAACATCGAGCGTATGGCCGACATGGCCGTCTTCCCGCTCAATCTGGTGACCGACGGCTCCGACGGCGACGGCCGGACGGCCCAGTGGGACCGGCGGCGCTACACCGGGACGATGAACGCGGTGATGGGCGGCGCGGGGGACGGGGAGGTCCGCTTCGAGTCGGCGCGCACCCCGTTCTTCCTCTCCTCCTGCCTCGTCGTGGTGTTCACCGACTCGGTGATGACGGCGGGGGGCGAGGAGCATCGCATGCGCTACGCCGACATCCTGGTGCGCCGGGGCGGCGTCTGGCGCTTCCAGACGATGGTCCAGAGCGGCTGGGCCGAGATGTTGGAGGGCCCGCGGGACTGACCGGGCCCGACGGGCACCCCACCGGTGCCGGGCCGGACGGTCGTCCGGCCCGGCACCGGCCTGCTCCCCTACGCCCCTCCCGTGCCGCCCACCGCGAAGTGGACGAGGAACACCGCCGTCAGCAGCCACATCAGCAACCCCGGTTCGCGCCAGCGCCCCACCGCCGTGCGCACGACCGTGTAGGCGATGACGCCGGCGCCGATGCCCGTGGTGATGGAATAGGTGAAGGGCATCAGGACGACGGTGAGGAAGACGGGGATCGCAGTGGTGCGGTCGGTCCAGTCCACGTACCGGGAGTTCTGCATCATCATCGCGCCGATGACGACCAGCGCGGCGGAGGCCACCTGGCCCGGCACGATCAGTGCCAGCGGGGTGAACAGCAGCGCCGCCGCGAACAGCAGCCCGGTGACGACGGCGGACAGCCCCGTACGCGCGCCCTCGCCCACGCCCGTGGCCGACTCGATGAAGACCGTCTGGCCCGACGCGCTCGCCACACCCCCGACCACCCCGCCCGCGCCGTCCACCAGCAGCGCCCGGCCCAGCCCCGGCATCCGCTCCCGCTCGTCGGTCAGGCCCGCCTCGTGGCCGACGGCGATGATGGTGGCCATCGCGTCGAAGAAGCCGGCCAGCACCAGAGTGAAGACGATCATGGTGAAGCCGGTGACTCCCAGTCCCGCCAGACCGCCGATCTCCACGTTCCCCAGCAGGCCGAAGTCGGGGGCGGAGACCAGTCGTTCGGGAAGTTCGGGCACGGCGCCGCCCCACTCCCGGCCGCCGATGCCGAAGGCGGCGGTGGCGGCCATCGAGAAGGCGGTGCCGGCGGCGATGCCGATCAGGAGGGCACCCGGCACCCCTCGGGCCAGCAGCATGAAGATCAGCAGCAGGGTGACGCAGAAGGCCAGCACCGGCCAGCCGGTCAGCCGGCCGCCCTGGCCGAGGGTGACCGGGGAGCCCTGTTCGCCCAGGCCGACGAAGCCCGCGTTGACCAGGCCGACCATCGCGATGAACAGACCGATGCCGATGGTGATGGCGTGTTTGAGCGCCGTCGGGATGGCGCTCATGATCCGCTCGCGCATCCCGGTGACCACCAGCAGGATGATCACCGAGCCGTAGATCACGCACATCCCCATCGCCTGCGGCCAGCTCACCTCGGGGGCGACCTGGGTGGCCAGCACGCCCGAGACCCCCAGTCCGGCCGCCAGCGCCAGCGGAGCGCGGCCGATCACGCCCATGGCGATGGTGGTGACGGCCGCGGCCAGCGCGGTGGCGGTGATCACCTCGGCGGTCTCCAGCCGGTTCCCGTAGCGGTCGGGGACGGACAGCAGCACGGGGTTGAGCAGCAGGATGTACGCCATCGCCATGAAGGTGGTGACGCCGCCGCGCACCTCGCGCGCGACCGTGGACCCGCGGCGGGAGATGTGGAACCAGCGGTCCACGCGCGATCCCCCGGAGGGCGGGGGGCCGACCACCCGGGGGTCCTCGGGAGGCTCGGCCCTCCCGCGGCGTCCGGCCCTCCCGGGGCGTCCGGCTTCCCCGCCGCGTCCGGGCTTCCCGGGTCGCTCGGGTCCGCCGGGGTCCTTCGGGCTCATCGGCCGCCCGGGCGGCCGGAGCCGGCGGCGGGTACCGCCTCCCGGTCGGCCGGCTCCCGGTCGGCGTGGCACGGGAAGTCCATGTCGTCGGTCCTTCTCGGTCGGTCGCGGGGTCTCCCCGCCGCCGGGACGCGGCGGGGTCCGGTGCCGGGCGGGCGTGCGGGGATCGGGCGGCTACACCCGTGTTACACCGCACGCCCTGGGCGGACCGGCTCGCCGACCGGCCGGTGCGGTCACCGTCGGCGCGAAGCACCCGTACGGCCCACGAGCAGGTCTTGTAGATTCGAACGAAGGCCCGCGGGAGCCGGGGCGCGGCACACGCGCCCCGCGCACCGGCGGTACGGCACCAGCGGTACGGAAAGATCGGCGGACGACGACGATGCGGTTGCGCGCACTCCTGGACAGCCCCTGGCTGGGGCTGCGGCTCCTGAGCGGCGAGGAGGGGCTCGACCGGCCGGTGCGGGGCGTGATGACCACCGACCTGCGCGACCCTAGCCGCTATCTGTCGGGCGGTGAGCTGGTCCTGACGGGGCTGGCCTGGCGGCGCGGCCCCGAGGACTCCGAGCCGTTCGTCCGCATCCTGGCCGCCGCGGGCGTGGCCGCGCTGGCGGCGGGCGAGGCGGAGCTGGGCCCGGTGCCCGCGGATCTGGTCGCGGCCTGCGCACGGCACCGGATGCCGCTGTTCTCGGTGGACGAGCAGGTCGCCTTCGCCACCGTCACCGAGCACGTGGTGCGGCAGGTCTCCGGCGAGCGGGCCGGCGACCTGGCCGCCGTGGTGGAGCGGCACCGGCGGCTGATGTCCCCGGACCCGGCGGGCGGCGGCCCGGACGCGGTGCTGGACCTGCTGGGCTCCGACCTGGACCTGCGGGCGTGGGTGCTCTCCCCCGCCGGCCGCCCGGTCGCCGGGTCCGGTACGGACCGGCTGCCGGCCGCCGTCCGCACCCGTCTGGCGGGCGAGCACCTGGCGGCGCTGCGGGCGGGGCGCCCCGGCCCGCACCGCGCGGTGGCCGGCGAGACGGTGTACTCGCTGTTCCCGGTGGGCGGCCCGCCGGTCGGCACGGAGGGGGCCGACCCCCGCGACGCGGTGCTGTCGGCGCTGTCGGGCTGGCTGCTGGCCGTGGAGGCCGACGCGGACGAGTGGCCGGCCGAGCGGCTGGACCTGCTGCACGGCGTCACCCGGCTGATCGCGGCCGAGCGCGAACGGCGGGACGCCGCACGCTCGGTGGGCCGCCGCCTGGCCGGGGAGGTGCTGGAGCTGCTGCGTTCCGGCGCTCCGTCGGCCGAGGTCGCCGCCCGGCTGCGGGTGACGGCGTCCGCACTGCTGCCCGGGTCCGGGGCCGCCTCGCTGTGGCAGGTGGTCGTCGCCCGGCTGGACTGGGAGGACGGCCCCGGCCTGTCCGGGGAGGAGCGGACCCGGGCCGCCGGAGCCCTGCTGGAGGAGGCCCTGGCCGGTCCGGCCGGCGGCCGGGAGGTGGCGGACCGGGTCGCGGTGGTGCCGGCCGGCGGGGAGGCCGTCGCGCTCGTCCCACTCGCGGCGGCTCCCGGGCAGGCGGCCGGCGGCGAGGAGAGCGATAGGGGGACCGGCGGCGAGGAGGCAGGGCCGTCCGCCGGCCCCGAGGGCGCGTTCGCGGCCACCGCCCTGCTCGACGCGTTGCGGGCCCCGCTGGAGCGCGGCCTGGACGGCCTCGGCGGACCGGACGGGCGGCTGACCCTGGGCGTCAGCGCCGCCGTCCACTCCGCCGAGGGCCTGCGCGGGGCCCTGGAGGAGGCCCGCCACGCCCGCCGCGTGGCCGCCGCCCGGCCGGGGCGGGTCTGCGCGGCAGGTCACGAGGAGCTGGCCTCCCACGTCCTGCTGCTGCCCTTCGTGCCCGACGACGTGCGCCGCGCCTTCACCGCCCGGCTGCTGGACCCGCTGTACGAGTACGACCGGCGCCACCGCGCCGAGCTGGTGCCCACCCTGGAGGCGTTCCTGGCCTCCGAGGGCTCCTGGACGCGCTGTGCCGCCCGTCTCCATCTGCACGTCAACACCCTGCGCTACCGGGTGGGCCGCATCGAGCGGCTCACCGGCCGCGACCTGTCCCGGCTGGAGGACCGGGTGGACTTCCTGCTGGCCCTGCGCATGCGCTGAGCTGCCACCGGACCGGACCGGTCTGGACCGACCCGTCCCGTCCTACGCTGGAAGGGTGTACACGCGCAGGCGGCGCCGCTATTTCGCGCTGATGGGTCTGTGCCTGGCCCTCTTCGTCGGCGCGTGGGCCTTCGTGCGCCTGTGGTCGGTGCCCCTGGCGATCGCGATGTGCGTGGTGGCCATGGTCATCCCGCCGGTCGCGGCGGTCGTCGCCAACCGGCGCGAGCCGGACGACCGCTGGTGGGACGAGTGACTCGGGCGGCCGACAACGCATGCCGTCCGGGGTGTGTCAAGAGCTGACCAAGATTGTGAAACCGTTCACACTTACCCCTTGGCGGGGCCCGGGTGTTCGTGCTGGGATTCGCTCACATCCGGCTCGACGGCGCGCTTGGTTGGGGAGGGCACTGTGGCGGAGACCGCCATGTCACGTTCGGTACGGCGGGAGGGTGCGGGATCGGGTGCGGGGTCGGGGCCGGGTACGGAGGCGGAGGACGGTCCGCTCGACCACGCGGTGTGGCGGCTGAGGTCGCGCGGCTGCTGGGACGACGCGGCGGCGCTGCTGGAGCCGGGGGTGGCGCGGGAGGACGCCGGGGCGGCGCTGCGGCGGGCGGGGCTGCTGGTGGAGCGCTGCATGTTCACCGCCGACGGCTGGGAGCGCGCCGAGGAGGCGCTGCGGGTGGCCGAGGCCCTGGCGGCGACCGACGAGGAACGCGGCGCGGCCGCCTGCGAGCGCGGCCATCTGGCCTACGCCGCGACGGTGTTGGCCGTACGCGACCGGGCCGACGAGGCCCGTGCAGCGCTGGGGCGGGCCGCCGCGCTGCTGCCGCCCGACTCCTCCCGGCGGGCGATGCTGGACTTCCGGCGCGGCCTGATGACCGAGCACTTCGGGGACAGCCCCCAGGCGGCGCGGGCCGCGTACCGCCGGGCGCACGCCGCCGCCATCGCACAGGGGGACGCGCTCCTGTGCTCCTTCACCTGGCGGCATCTGGCCGGACTGGCCCTGCGCGGCGGTGAGCTCACCGAGGCGCGGCACGGCTTCGCCGAGTCGCTGCGGCTGCGCGAGGAGCTGGGTTACCTGGTGGGCATGGCGCCGGCCCTGGTGGCTCTGGCGGACGTCCAGCCGGAGCCGGAGGCGGAGCGGCTCCGGGCCGAGGCGCGGCGGCTGTTCCGCCTGCTGGGCGGGGTGCCGAGCTGGCTGGCCGGCCGGCTGGCGGAGGAGGGGGAGGACGGGGAACGGCCCCCAGCACCGGCACCGGCACCGGCACCGGCGGGGGATCCCGCCGAGTGACGCGCGCCACTCGTACGACCGGGCCTTGCACCGACACCGATCATGTGAGCTAAGGTAAGCCTTACCTGTTATAGCCGTCGATTCGGTGGTACCCGCATGGCCATGTGCACTCTCGCCCCCGCCCCCGAGGCACCCGCCGCGTCGCCGCTGGCCGCGGCCTACGACCGCCTGGCCGAGGTCTTCCCCGGCCTGCGGGTCACCGAGGTGCGCGAGGCCGGCGAGCTGCCGCGCGGCGGCGGCTGGGTGCGGGCGGCGGAGCTGGCCGAGGGCGGGGCCGTTCTGGACGCCTTCCTGGCCTGGGACGACGAGCAGGTGCGGCGCGACTACGGCGAGCGGGCCCGGCCCGATGTGGTCGCCGGCTTCGGTCTGCACCGTTACGCCTGGTCGGTCTGCCTGCTGGTGACGCTCCCCTGGTTCCTGCACCGCCGGGTGCCGCGCGTCCCGGTGGGCTCGGTAGCCTACGACCGCGCCTCGGGCCGGATGGCGGTGTGTGCCGAGGAGTTCTCCTGCCTGCCCGGTGATCCGGCCGCCGCCCTGCCCGGCGCCCGTGTCGTCCACGGCGAGGAGGCGCTGCGGGCGGCCGTGCGGGAGTCGGTGGCCGAGCACCTCGGCCCCCTCCTGGAGGCGTTCGGGCCGCGCATGCGCCGCGGACCGCGCGCGCTGTGGGGCATGGCGACGGACGAGATCACCGAGGGCCTGTGGTACATCGGCCACCTGCTGGGCGAGGAGCGGCGCGCGATGGCCGAGGCGGAGTCGCTGCTGCCGGGCTCGGTCGCCCCGTTCCCCCGGGGCGCCGCCTTCCGGGAGCTGTCCGGGCCGGACGGCGAGAGGTACCCCACCCGGGACCGGGCGAGCTGCTGCATGTTCTACACGCTGCGCCCGCAGGACACCTGCGTCACCTGCCCGCGCACCTGCGACGCCGACCGGGTGGAGCGGCTGAGCGCCGCGCGCGCCTGATCCACCGTCCGCCCCGCGTCGGGGAGCACCCGGGGCGGGACCGGCCGAGCGGGGGCGGACGGGGCGGGGCGGACGGGCGGGGTGAACTTCCCTCGGGATTCGAGCATCCGGCCGGTAACCGGCAGCGATTCCGGCTCGCTACACTCCTGTTCGCACGTTCTGGCCACCCTCGGCGGTTCTTTGGGCCCAAACGCCCTGCCACACAATCTTTTTTCCGCCAGGATGCTGCGGGTCAACGAAGCCAACGCGAGCACGGCGGGGCCGTCTTGACGGCATGCCGCCAGGCAAGGGACACCCCCGGATGAGACTGACGGACATATCGATGAACTGGGTGCTGGCGGGTGCCGTACTGCTCGTCGGCGCCCTGGTCGCGGTCGTGCTGATGGGCCGCGGAAGCGGACGCCACAGGACCGATGACGACCAGGCGGCGGACTCCTGGGAGCGCATGGAGGAGCGCCGCCGCCGCAAGGAGACGGTCTACGCCATCGCCTCCTACGTCCTGCTGTTCTGCTGCGCGGGCGTCGCCGCCGCGCTCTCCTTCCACGGCCTGGTGGGATTCGGCCGGGAGAACCTGGGCCTGTCGGGAGGCTGGGAGTTCCTGGTCCCCTTCGGCCTGGACGGCGCGGCGATGTTCTCCGCCGTCATCGCCGTGCGCGAGGCCAGCCACGGTGACGCCTCCCTCGGCTCGCGGCTGCTGGTGTGGCTCTTCGCGGGCGCCGCGGCTTGGTTCAACTGGGTGCACGCCCCGCGCGGCGACGAGCACGCGGGCGCCCCGCAGTTCTTCGCGGGCATGTCGATCGCGGCGGCCATCCTCTTCGACCGGGCGCTCAAGCAGACCCGGCGCGCGGCCCTGCGCGAGCAGGGCCTGGTGCCGCGCCCGCTGCCGCAGATCCGGGTGGTGCGCTGGCTGCGCGCCCCGCGCGAGACCTACGCCGCCTGGTCGCTGATGCTGCTGGAGGGCGTGCGGACGCTGGACGAGGCGGTCGACGAGGTCCGCGAGGACCGCCGCCGCAAGGAGGAGGAGCGCGCCCGCAAGCGCGAGCAGCGGAAGCTGGAGCGGGCCCGGCTGCGGGCGATCAGCCGGCTGGGCCGCGGCGCCGACGCGCAGCAGGTGGAGCTGGAGGTCAGCGCGGGCTCCCCGCAGCCCGCGCGGCCGCGCGCCGCACTGGGTGCCGCCTCGGAGGACGCCGGCGGCGCGCTGGGGGCGGACGGGCTGCGCAAGGTGGACCCGCCCCGCCCGGCGGACGCGTTCGGCTCCGAGGAGAGCCTGACCAGTCCCCGGCTGGACTCGCTGGAGGCCAAACTCGCCGCCATCGAGAAGCAGTTCGGCTGACCTTCCGGTTCTCTCCCGCGGCCGCCGCGGCCGGTTCCCACCGGCCGCGGCGGCCGTACCGTTTCACCGGCGCTCCCCGGCGGCGCGCGGCGAGGCGGCTCGCAGCGCCCTCACCATGCCCTCACAGCACCCCTTCGAGGGTGAGCAGCAGCTTCTTGCGCTCCAGTCCGCCCGCGTATCCCGTCAGCGATCCGCTCGCGCCGACGACGCGGTGGCAGGGGCGCACCACCATCAGCGGGTTGGCGCCCACCGCTCCCCCCACGGCCCGCACCGAGTTCGGCTCCAGGCCCGCCATGGCTGCGAGTTCGCCGTAGGTGACGGTGGCTCCGTAGGGGATGCGCTCCAGGGCGGCCCACACCCGCCGGCGGAACTCCGATCCCCCGGGGGCCGGGTCCAGGTCGAACTCCTCGAGCTCCCCGGCGAAGTAGGCGTCGAACTGCCGCACCACGCCGGCGAAGGCCGCGTCGTCGCGCCGCCAGCCGGGCAGCACCCGGGCGCCGCCCTTCTGGCCGGGCACGCTGACCGAGGCCACCACGCCGGGCTCGGGGCCGGCGATCAGCAGTTCGCCCAGCGGGCTGGGGCAGGTGGTGTAGATGGTGGTCATCGCTTCTCCGCGGTCTCGTTCTCGTTCCCGGTTCCGGCCGGGGGCGGGGTGAGGGTGGCGTTCCACAGGTGGTGCAGGGCGTAGGAGCGCCAGGGGCGCCAGCGTTCGGCGTCCGGCGCGCGGGCCCCGATCCGCTCCAGCCCGTGCCGCACCCCCGCGTCACCGGTCAGGAAGACGTCGGGGTCGCCCAGTGCGCGCATCCGGACGTAGCCGGCCGTCCACGGGCCGATGCCGGGCAGGGCCAGCAGGGCCCGCTCGGCCTCGTCCCGGTCGGCTCCGGGGTCGAGGACGAGGGCGCCGTCGGCGAGGGCGGCGGCGACCGCGCGCACCGCCCGGCGGCGGGCGCCGGGCATGCGCAACTCCTCCAGAGGCGCCCCGGCGAGGGTTCCGGGGTCGGGGAAGAGATGGGTGAGGCCGCCGTCGGGGGCGGGCAGCGGCTTGCCGTACGCCGCCACGAGCGCGCCCGTCAGCGTACGTGCCGCGCCCACGGTGACCTGCTGGCCGAGTACGGCGCGCACCGCCGCCTCGTGCGGGTCGGACGCACCCGGCGAGCGCAGCCCCGGCAGCCGGCGGACCGGGGGTCCGAGCAGCGGGTCGCGTCCCAGCCGGTCGGCGACGGCGTACGGGTCGGCGTCCAGGTCGAACAGCCGCCGCATCCGCTGCACGGCGGTGGTCAGGTCCCGCAGGTCGGTCAGGTGCAGCCGGCACGGCAGCCAGCCGCTCCCCGGACCGCCGCCCGCCCCGCCCGCCCTCTCGCGGACCTCGGCGACGCCGTGGCCGTGGGGCAGGGCGAGGGTGCGCCGGTAGGTACGGGCGCCGGCCTCCCCGGTGACCTCCTCGACGCCGGGGACGGCCCGCCGCTGGAGGAAGCCGAAGATCTCGGCGGCCGCGTACGGGCCCCGGTGGGCCAGCCGCAGCGCCACTCCCCCGCCCTCGGCCGCCTCCCTGGCCCGGGCCGCCTCCCTGGCGCGGCCGCGGGCGCGCAGTTCGCGCGGGGTGCAGGCGTGGGCCTCGCGGATGGTGTCGTTGAACTGCCGCACGCTGGCGAAGCCGGAGGCGAAGGCGATCTCGGTGACCGGCAGCGCTGTGGTCTGGAGCAGCACCCTGGCGGTGTGCGTCCGCTGGGCGCGGGCCAGGGCCACGGGGCCGGCGCCGAGGTCGGCGGTGAGCCGGCGGTGTATCTGGCGTGCGCTGTAACCCAGCCGCCGGGCGAGCCCCTCGACGCCCTCGCGGTCCACGACCCCGTCGGCGATCATCCGCATCGCGCGGCCGGTGAGGTCGGCCCGCGTGTTCCACTCGGCCGACCCCGGCACGGCGTCGGGCCGGCAGCGGCGGCACGCCCGCAGGCCCGCCCGCTGGGCGGCGGCGGCCGAGGGGAAGAACCGCACGTTGCCCCGCTTGGGGGTGACCGCCGGGCAGCTGGGGCGGCAGTAGATGCCGGTGGTCAGCACACCGGTGAAGAAGACTCCGTCGAACCGCTCGTCGCGGCTGCGGACCGCCTCGTACCTGGCCTCGTCGTCCATCACGCGATCCAGTGTGCGCCGCGCGACCGCCCGCCACTGGCGGAAATCGGACGCGGTGGTGAAGCCTGCCACCGACCTTCCGGGGCGCAGCCTCACGTCTCAGTGCGCGCGGCGGCCGGGCACGCGGCCGCCCGCGCCGTCAGTGCTCCGGGAGCCGCTGGAGCAGGCCCCAGGTGAACTCCGCGATCACCTCGTGCCGCTTTCCCGCCCGGTCCGGGGCGGTGAAGGCCAGCCGCCACCGGGTGGGCGCCGAACCCTCCATCGGCCGGGCGGGCGCGAAGGCGCGGGCGACCTCGTCCACCGTGCACGTCCACGGCAGCAGGTCCTCCACCGTGCGCGGTTCCGGGCCGGGGGCTCCCGGGGCGCGCACCAGCCACTCGTTCCACACCGCGCCGCCCGGCGCGGCCAGCACCTCCAGACGCAGGTCCGGCCACAGCGGCAGCGGCCAGCGCAGCGCCCGGCAGTCCAGGTCGCCCACCCGGCGCGGCTCGTCCGTCTCCGGTTCGCCGAGCACCGAGCGGTACCGGGCCGCCGCGCCCCGGGAGCGCGGCGAGCGGACGGCGGCCTGCCATCGGCGGTTGGCCTCGCGCATCTCGGCCCGGTCGGCGTCCAGTGCGCGCAGTGCGTCGAGCACCAGGTCCGGCTGGAAGTCGGCCATCCGGCGCAGCAGGACGAACTGGAACTGCCGGGGGCCGAAGGGCTGGGCGGGGGCGTCGCTGCGGTCGGGCACGGGGCGACGTTAGCAACCGGCTTCCGCCGCCCCGTGCCCGCCGTGCCCACCTCGTGCGGGTCAGCGCGGGCCGCGTTTGCGCTCCGCCATGTGGCGGCCCAGCGCCTGCTTCCGCTTCCAGTCGCGCCGCAGTTCCGCCCGCAGCCGGGCGTCGGTGCGGGCCGCGAGGTACTGGTTCTCGCGCAGCAGCTTGCGGTGGCTGTCCAGCCGGCGCGGCGGCAGGGTGCCGTCTTCGACGGCGGCCAGGACGGCGCAGCCCGGCTCGGTGGTGTGCGCGCAGTCGTGGAAGCGGCAGGCGCGTGCCAGTTCCGCGATGTCCGCGAAGGCCCGGCCGACGCCCTCCTCGGCGTCCCACAACCCGACGCCGCGCAGCCCCGGGGTGTCGATGACGACCCCGCCGCCGGGCAGTGCGAACAGTTCGCGGGTGGTCGTGGTGTGCCGGCCCTTGCCGTCGCTCGCGCGGGTCTCGCGCACTTCCAGCACCTCCTGCCCGACCAGCGCGTTGACCAGGGTGGACTTGCCCGCGCCGGACTGCCCGAGCACCACGGCGGTGCCGCCGGCGAGCGCGGCGGCGAGCACGTCCAGGCCCCGGCCGGTGGCGGCGCTGACGGTCAGGACCGTCACACCGGGCGCCGCGGCCTCGGCGTCGGCGGCGGCATGGGCGGCGTCCGGGGCCAGGTCGGCCTTGGTGAGGGCCACCAGCGGCCGGGCCCCGCTCTCCCAGGCCAGGGCCAGGAAGCGCTCCAGCCTGCCCGGGTCGAGCGGGACGGCCAGTGAGACGGCGACGACCGCGTGGTCGACGTTGGCGGCCAGCACCTGCCCCTGGGATCGCTTGGAGGAGGTGGAGCGCACGAAGGCGGTACGGCGGGGCAGCAGGGCCCGGGCCGTCCACGGCGCCCGGTGCCCGCCGGGTTCGAGGGCGGCCCAGTCGCCCGTGCAGACGGTGAGCATCGGGTCGGGGGAGGTGACGGGCGCGGTGTCGGCCCGTACGGGGCCGTCGGCGGTGATCGCGTCGCACCGCCCGCGGTCCACGCGGACCACGCGGGCGGGGGTGAGGCCCCGGCCGCCGTACGGGGCGAAGACCTCGGCGGTGTGCTCGTCCCAGCCGTAGGCGGCGAGCGGGTGTGCGGAGTGTTCGGGGTGTGCGGGTACGTCGAGAGGACTCAACGCGGATGCCCTTCCGGGATGGGCGGCCCCAGGGTGGCGGCCCGGAGGACGGGCCGGACGTGGTCAGCCGGAGGCCGCGGAGGTGGAACGGACGGACTCGTTGCCGCGGGTCGCGCCCGCGGCGGCGGTGTCGGCAGCCATGGGGCCCACCTCCCGTTCCCGGATCGTCGACGGCTTCCCCGGGCCATGTCGATCGAGGTCGACCAGGCCCCTCCAAGGGCCTCCCGGACCCTCGCGTCGCCGACCCTAGGGCGGCGGACGGCCCGCGTGCCACTGGTTTTCCCGCTCACCTTCACCCGTCCGGGGGAACCTCACGGATCACGCGGGCAGAGGTGCTCCCCAGGAAGACAGAACCTTCCGTTTGGTGGAAAATTAGAGCATAAGGGTGAAAGTCTCATAGGAGGTGGCTCAGATGGCCACACCCACGTCACGCATCGAGGAACACCCTGATCTGATCGGGATGCGTGCGCGCTACGCGGAGGCCTCGGCGTCGCCGACGGCCCAGGGTATGGAGGCGCTGACCGTGCTGGGCGGCGTCTTCCTGCTGGCGTCTCCATGGATCGTGGGGTTCAGCCAGTTCAACTCGCTGACCGTCAACAACTTCGTCACCGGCATCGCCCTCGCGGTGATCGGGCTGGCGCTCGCGGTGGCGTTCGAGCGTGCCTACGGCCTGAGCATGGCCGTGTGCGCGATCGGCGCCTGGACGGTGATCTCCCCCTGGCTGGTGGCCGGCAACGTGGACACCGCCAGGACGATCCTCACCAATGTGATCACCGGAGGAATCGTCTTCCTCCTCGGGCTGGCACTGCTGGCCCTCGGACGGAGGGGCGGCAAGAGCAGCCGCGCGCACAAGAGGGGGTGACCCGACCCGGCGACCACCGGCACACGGCGGGCCGGGAGCCTTTGCGGCCTCCCCGGCCCGCCGTCGGCGGCCGGCCGCCGGCCGTCAGTGGTCTCGGCGGCGGGAGCGCAGCCGGGAGCGTATGTCGGACGGCGGCAGGAACTTCGTCCAGCGCTCGGGGAACTCCGCGGGCGGCTCGGGCGCCTCTCCGGCCTCCCCCTCGTCCCCGCCGCCCTCGGCCCCCCGCATCGCGCGCCGCGCCGCCGCGGCGGCGACGACCTCGGCGGCGGCCTGCTCGCGGGCCCGCTCGCTGGCGCGGCGGGCGGCGGCGGTGGTGACCGAGGGCCACACATGGTCGATGGCGGCGTTGACGGCCGCGCCCACCAGGACCGCGAAGGCCGAGACGCCGATCCACAGCAGTACGGCCACGGGCGCGGCCAGCGAGCCGTACAACGACGGCCCGTCCACCGTGCGCGTGAGGTACAGGCGCAGCAGGAAGCTGCCGGCGATCCACATCAGCAGGGCGACCAGCGCCCCGGGGACGTCCTCCACCCAGGGGGAGCGCACCGGCACCGAGACGTGGTACAGCGTGGTGAGGAAGGCGATGGAGACGACCACCACCACGGGCCAGTAGAAGGCCTCGACCAGCGGCTCCACCTGCGGCACCCAGCCGACCACCGCGTCCGGCCCGACGATCAGCAGCGGCAGGGCGACCGCTCCCAGCGGCAGCGCGACCAGGTACAGCCCGAAGGCCAGCAGCCGGGTGGCGACGATGCCGCGGTGGCCGTCGAGGCCGTACATGACGGTGATGGTGTCTATGAAGACGTTCATCGTGCGCGAGCCGGACCACAGTGCCAGCGCGAAGCCGAAGGAGATCACGTCGGGCCGCCCGCCCTCGATCACGTCGTCGATCAGCGGTTCGGCGATCTGGCTGACGCCACGGTCGGACAGGACGGCGGCGGAGGCGTCCAGGATGTTGGCGCGGACGCTGTCGATGGTGTCGGTGCCGATCCAGGAGTCGAGGTAGCCGAGCAGCCCGATCAGGCCCAGCAGCAGCGGCGGCAGCGACAGCAGGGTGAAGAAGGCCGCCTCGGCGGCCAGCCCCAGGATCCGGTACTCCATCGCGGAGTTGACGGTGTCCTTCAGCAGCAGCCAGGCCAGCTTCCGCTTGGGGACGTTGCGGTACAGGGCGCGCGCCCTGCGCAGCGGGTTCGAGGAGCGCTTCGGGGGTGAGGGGGCCGGGTGCACGCCCATAACGTATCCGGCCCGGCGATCGCGGCTCACACCGTGGCCTGCCGGTTTCCCCGCGGGCGGCGCGGTTCGCACAGCGGTGCGGAAACCGGTGCGGACGCGCGGGCCGGTACGGGCGGGCCGACACTGGTATGTGCCCGCGCCGGGCTCACACCGCGTACAGGCCGTGCCCGGCGAAGATCTCCCGGGCGGCGGCCACCTGCTCCGGGGTGGGCACGGGGGTGCCGGCCAGGGGGAAGGTCCTCCCGACGGCCTCCCACTTGGCGGCGCCCAGCTTGTGGAAGGGCAGCACGTCGACGCGGGAGACGTTGCCCAGGGAGGCCGCGAAGGCCGCGACGCCCTCGATGTTGTCGGGCCCGTCGGTCAGGCCGGGGACCAGCACGAACCGCACCCACACCTCGTTGCCCAGCAGTGCCAGACGGCGGGCGAAGGCCACCGTGGGGGCGATCTCACCGCGGCCCCCGGTGACCTTCCGGTACAGCCCCGGCTCCCAGGACTTGATGTCCAGCAGCACCAGATCGGTGTCGGCCAGCAGGGCGTCGGAGGCTCGGGCGCCGAGGAAGCCGGAGGTGTCCAGGGCGGTGTGCAGGCCCAGCTCGTGCTTGAGGCGGTGCAGCAGTTCTCCGGTGAAGACCGGCTGGAGCAGCGGCTCGCCGCCACTGAGGGTGGCGCCGCCGCCCGCGGCCCGGATGAAGGCGGTGTACTTCGCAGCCTCGGCGACGAGCTCGTCGGCGGTGGTGCGGCGGCCGTCGCGCAGCCGCCAGGTGTCGGGGTTGTGGCAGTACAGGCAGGCCAGCGGGCAGCCGGCGAGGAAGGCGGTGAAGCGGGTGCCGGGGCCGTCCACACCGGTGGACAGGTCCCAGGAGTGCACCGATCCGGTGACCGGGCGGCGGGTGACCGCCCCGGCGGGGGTGGCGGCCCCCGCCGGCGCGGTCGCCCGGTGTATCAGGCGTTCCATCACAGCGCTCCGTGGAAGGTGCGGGCGATGACGTCGAGCTGCTGCTCACGGGTGAGCTTGACGAAGTTCACCGCGTAGCCGCTGACGCGGATGGTGAGCTGCGGGTACTTCTCCGGGTGCTCCATGGCGTCCACCAGTGTCCGGTGGTCCAGGACGTTGACGTTCATGTGGAAGCCCCCGGCGGCGGTGTAGCCGTCCAGTACCCCGGCGAGGTTCCCGGCGCGCTCGGCCGGGGTGCGGCCCAGGGCGTCGGGGGTGATGGTGTTGGTCAGCGAGATGCCGTCCTCGGCGTCGTCGTAGTCCAGCTTGGCCACCGACAGGGCCGAGGCGATGTAGCCGTGGCGGTCGCGGCCGTTCATCGGGTTGGCCCCGGGGGCGAAGGGGGTGCCGGCGCGGCGGCCGTCGGGAGTGTTGCCGGTCTTCTTGCCGTAGACGACGTTGGAGGTGATGGTGAGCACCGACTGGGTGTGGACGGCGCCCCGGTAGGTGGGGTGGCGGCGCACCTTCTCCATGAAGCCGTGCACCAGCCCGCGGGCGATCTCGTCGGCCCGGTCGTCGTTGTTGCCGTACGCCGGGTAGTCGCCCTCGACCTCGTAGTCGACGGCCAGCCCGGTGGCGTCGCGGACCACCCTCACCCGTGCGTACTTGATCGCCGAGAGCGAGTCGGCGGCGACCGACAGCCCGGCGATGCCGCAGGCCATGGTCCGCAGCACCTCGCGGTCGTGCAGGGCCATCTCCAGCCGCTCGTAGGCGTACCTGTCGTGCATGTAGTGGATGACGTTCAGGGCGTGGACGTAGGTCCTGGCCAGCCACTCCAGCATCGCGTCGTAGCGCTCGGCGACGGTGGCGTAGTCCAGGTACTCGCCCTCGACCGGGCGGAACCCGCGCACCACCTGCTCGCCGGTGATCTCGTCGCGGCCGCCGTTGATGGCGTAGAGCAGGGCCTTGGCGACGTTGACGCGCGCCCCGAAGAACTGCATCTGCTTGCCCATGGCCATCGCGGAGACGCAGCAGGCGATGGCGGTGTCGTCGCCGTACTTGGGGCGCATCAGCTCGTCGGACTCGAACTGCAGGGCGCTGGTGTCCACCGCCGTCCTCGCCGCGAACTCCTTGAAGCCCTCGGGCAGCGCCCGCGACCAGAAGACCGTCAGGTTGGGCTCCGGCGCGGGGCCGAGGTTGTACAGGGTCTGCAGGGCGCGGAAGGCGGTGCGGGTGACCAGCGGGCGGCCGTCCTCGCCGATCCCGGCCAGCGACCAGGTCACCCAGGTGGGGTCGCCGGAGTAGAGCTCGTTGTACTCGGGGGTGCGCAGGAAGCGGACGATGCGGAGCTTGATCACGAAGTCGTCGATCAGCTCCTGGGCGGCGCTCTCGGTCAGCAGCCCTCGCTCGATGTCGCGCTGGAGGTAGACGTCGAGGAAGGCGTCGATGCGGCCGATGGACATGGCCGCGCCGTTCTGCTCCTTCACGGCCGCCAGGTAGGCGAAGTACAGCCACTGGACGGCCTCGCGCCCGGTGGCGGCCGGGCGGGAGACGTCGTGGCCGTAGGAGGCGGCCATCTCCTTCAGCTCGCGCAGCGCCCGGATCTGCTCGGCGTTCTCCTCGCGGTCGCGGATGACGTCCTCGGTGGGCCACCGGCTGTCCAGCAGCGCCCGGTCGGCCTGCTTGTCGGCGATCAGCCGGTCCACGCCGTACAGGGCGACGCGGCGGTAGTCGCCGATGATGCGGCCGCGGCCGTAGGCGTCGGGCAGGCCGGTGATGATGCCGGCCGAGCGGCAGGCGCGGATCTCGGGGGTGTAGGCGTCGAAGACGCCGTCGTTGTGGGTCTTGCGGTAGGCGGTGAAGATCTTCTTCACCTCGGGGTCGGGCTCGTGGCCGTAGGCCTTCAGGGCCGCCTCGACCATCCGCCAGCCGCCGATGGGCATGATCGCCCGCTTGAGGGGGGCGTCGGTCTGCAGGCCGACGATCAGGTCCAGGTCGGCGTCGATGTGGCCGGGGCCGAAGGCGGTGATGGTGGAGGGGGTGGCGGTGTCCACGTCGTACACGCCGCGCTCGCGCTCGGCGGGGAACATCGCCAGCAGCTTGTTCCACACGGCGGTGGTGCGGTGGGTGGGGCCGGCGAGGAAGGAGCCGTCGCCCTCGTAGGGGGTGTAGTTGTGCTGGACGAAGTCGCGGACGTCGATCGCGTCCCGCCACAGGCCGCCCTTGAAGCCCTGCCAGGCGCCGGGGCCGGTGCCGGCTCCGGCGCGGTCCGGCGAGTGGGGGGTCTGCGGCTGCGGGATGGTGGTCATGGCTGGTCTCCCTTGGGGTTCTGCCGTGCTGGGCGGTCGGGCGGCCGCGCTCACGCCCTGGCGGCGTGGCCGTAGTAGGCCTGGCGCATCAGCGCCTGCATCTCGTCGAGCATCGGCATCCGGGGGTTGGCGGGGGCGCACTGGTCGGCGTAGGCGTTGCGGGCCTGCTCGGGCAGGGCGGCCAGGAACTCCTCCTCGTCCACGCCCGCCTCCTTGAAGGAGGCCGGGACGCCGCAGCGGGCGCGCAGTTCCTCCACGGCGCGGGCGTAGGACTCCACGCCCTCCTCGGGGGTGGCGGCCGGCAGGCCGAGCATCCTGGCGATCTCCTGGAAGCGCTCGTGGGCCCGGTAGGTCTCGTACTTGGGCCAGCCGGTCAGCTTGGTGGGGATGCGGCCGTTGTGGCGGATGACGTGCGGCAGCAGCAGCGCGTTCGTCCGGCCGTGGGTGATGTGGAAGGTGTTGCCGAGGGTGTGGGACATGGCGTGCACCAGGCCGAGGAAGGCGTTGGCGAAGGCCATGCCGGCGATGGTGGAGGCGTTGTGCATCCGCTCGCGGGCCCTGGGGTCGGCGGGGCCGTGGGTGACGCAGCGCTCCAGGTTCTCGAAGATCAGCCGGATGGCCTGCAGGCACAGCCCGTCGGTGTAGTCGTTGGCGTATACCGACACGTACGCCTCGGTGGCGTGGGTGAGGGCGTCGAAGCCGGAGTCGGCGGTGACGGCGGGCGGCAGGGTGGCGGTCAGGACCGGGTCGACGATGGCGACGTCGGGGGTGAGGGCGTAGTCGGCCAGCGGGTACTTGCGGGCGGCGGCCGGGTCGGAGATGACGGCGAAGGGGGTGACCTCGGCGCCGGTGCCGGAGGTGGTCGGCACCGCGATCAGCTTGGCCCGCTCCCCCAGCGGCGGGAAGGTGAAGGCGCGCTTGCGGATGTCGGAGAACTTCTCCTTGGTGTCGGCGAAGGCGATCTCGGGGTGCTCGTACATCAGCCACATGACCTTGGCGGCGTCGATGGGCGAGCCGCCGCCGAGGGCGACGATGGTGTCGGGCTCGAACTCGCGCATCCTCGCGGCGCCGCGCTCGACGGTGGCCAGCTCCGGGTTGGGCTCGACGTCGTCGATGATCTGGAGGTTCACCGGCTCGGTGCGGGAGCGCAGGATGTCCTTGACGCGGGCGAGGTAGCCCAGGCGGTCCATGTTCTGATCGGTGACGACGGTGACGCGCCGCATGCCGCGCATGTCGCCGAGGTAGCGCAGGGAGTGGCGCTCGAAGTAGATCTTCGGCGGGACCTTGAACCACTGCATGTTGGTGTTGCGCCGCCCGATGCGCTTGATGTTGAGCAGGTCCACGGCGGTGACGTTGCCGGAGACGGAGTTGTGGCCGTAGGAGCCGCAGCCCAGGGTCATCGAGGGCAGGAAGGAGTTGTAGACGTCGCCGATGCCGCCGAGGCTGGAGGGCGCGTTGGCGATGATGCGCACGGCCTTGACGCGGCGTCCGAACTCCTCGGTCAGCACCTCGTCGTCGGCGTGGATCACCGCGCTGTGGCCCAGGCCGTCGAACTCGACCATCTGCGCGGCCAGTTCGATGCCCTGCTCGGTGCTCTGGGCGCGCAGCAGGGCCAGCACCGGGGAGAGCTTCTCGCGGCTGAGCGGCTCGGCGGGGCCGACACCCGCGATCTCGGCGAGGATGACGGAGGTGTCCTCGGGGACGGTGAACCCGGCCTGCTCGGCGATCCAGTGCGGCGGCCGGCCGACGGCGTCGGCGTTGAGCTTCGCCCCGGCGCAGTTGGCGCTCCGGGCGGTGGTGCCGAACAGGAACTTCTCCAGCTTCTCCTTCTCCTCGGCGGTGGCCAGGTGCGCGTGGAGCCTGCGGAACTCCGCGACCGCCCGCTCGTAGATCTCGGCGTCCAGGACGGCGGCCTGCTCGGACGCGCAGATCATGCCGTTGTCGAAGGCCTTGGACAGCACGATGTCGTGTACGGCGCGGGGGACGTCGGCGGTGCGGTGTACGTAGGCGGGGACGTTGCCCGCGCCGACTCCGAGGGCCGGCTTGCCGCACGAGTAGGCGGCCCGGACCATGGCGTTGCCGCCGGTGGCCAGGATGGTGGAGACGTCCGCGTGGTTCATCAGCAGGCGGGTGGCCTCCATCGACGGCTCCTCGATCCACTGCACGCAGTGCTCGGGGGCGCCCGCGGCCACGGCCGCCTCCCGCACTATCCGGGCCGCCTCGGCGCTGCACCGCTGGGCCGAGGGGTGGAAGGCGAAGACGATCGGGTTGCGGGTCTTGAGCGCGATCAGCGCCTTGAAGATCGTGGTGGAGGTGGGGTTGGTCACCGGTGTCATGGCGCACACCACGCCGACGGGCTCGGCGATCTCGGTGATCCCGTTCAGCTCGTCGCGGCGGACGACGCCGACCGTCCTCAGCCCCTGCATCGAGTGGGTGACGTGCTCGCAGGCGAAGAGGTTCTTCATCGCCTTGTCCTCGAACACTCCCCGGCCGGTCTCGGCGACGGCCTGCTCGGCCAGCTCGCAGTGGTTCGCCAGGGCCGCAAGGGAGGCCTTCCGCACGATGTGGTCGACCTGCTCCTGGGTGAAGGAGGCGTACTCGTCAAGGGACTTGACGGCGTGTGCGACCAGGGTGTCGACGGCGTGCCGGACGGTCTCGGCGTGCTCGCCGCTCCCGGTGCGCCCGGCGTCCGCCGGCGCGGCGGGACGGGCTGCGGGACGGGCTGCGGGACGTGCGGTGGCTTCTGCCATGGGGATCACCTCTGGGTGGGGGCCTCGGTGACTCCATTGCACGCCGCCCGGGGCACCCGGCGCAGTCGCCGAAGGGGCCCCGCCCCGCGGCCGAAGGTCCCGCACCGGCGGGGGGCGCGGGCCGAAGGTCCCGTACCGGCCGGTAGGGCGCTCACCTGCGCGCATGACGTCCCATCTGGTGTGCCCTGGGCGGGTCGGCGCCACGTACCGCGCAGGTGGCGGCGGCTACGGCGGCGCCGGTGGCCAGGGCCTGTTCCAGGACGTTCGCGGTCAGCCCGTCCAGGCGTCCGCCGAGGGCCCCGGCGGTGTGGAGGGAGTGCAGCAGGCCGCCCATGAAGGCGTCGCCCGCGCCGACGGTGTCCACCACGGCGGCGGGCTCGGCCGGCACCCTCAGCCGTACGCGCTCCGCGCCGCCCGCGCCCTCCAGCGAGGCGTACGCGCCCTCCGCTCCGAGCGTGACGACGACCAGGGCCGCGCCGTGGCCGTGGAGGACGGCGGCGGCCTCCTCCACGGCGGCGCCGGGCAGGAGGTGGCCGAGGTCGTCGTCGGACAGCCGCAGGATGTCGGCCGCGGCGCACCAGCGCGGCAGCCGTTCGCGGTAGAAGGCCGGTTCCACCAGCAGGGGCCGGACGTTGGGGTCGACGGAGACGGTGGCCCGCCCGCGCACCCTCTCCAGCAGCCGTTCCACCGCCTCCCCGCCCGGTGGCCGCACCAGTGCCAGCGATCCGGTGTGCAGGCAGGCCGCGGGGCCGGACGCGGCCCGCTCCAGTTCGCCGTCCGTCCACTGCCAGTCGGCGGTGCCCTCGGCGTGGAAGGAGTACTCGGCGCGGCCGGCGGCGTCGACGTCGGCGACGGCCAGGGTGCTGGGTTCGGCCGCCTCGACCGCGGCGGCCAGGTCCACACCGGAGGCGGCCAGGTGTTCGCGGAAGAGGCGGCCGAAGACGTCCCGCGACAGTCTGCCCAGGAATCGGGTGGGGGTGCCGAGCCGGGCGAGGGCCACGGCGGTGTTGGCCGGGCCGCCGCCGGGCAGGACCTCCAGCCCGATCGAGGGGGCGGAGGGCCGTTCGCGGCCTCGGGGTGCCGGGACGGTGAAGGCGTCGGCGACGCACTCGCCGAGCACGGCGACGGGCGGGGCGGCGGGGCCGGGGGCGCGTCCGGGGCGTCCTCCGGTCGCGGGTACGGGTGTGGGCATGGGGGGCATTCTGGTACGCGCCGCCGTCCGGGAGCCGGCCCGCGGGGCCGCTTCCCGGACGCCTGCGGCGGCGTGCTTCACTCCCGGCATGAGTACCACCGTCGCCGTCACCACCTGGTCGCTGGAGCAGACCTCCCCTTCCGACCTCTCCCCCGCCCACACTCCGGACAGCGGGTCCGGCATCCGGATCGCCCGGGCGGAGGTGCCCAGCCCGGAGTTCAGCCGCTTCCTCTACACCGCCGTCGGCGGGGACGTCACCTGGACGGACCGGCTGGGGTGGACGTACGCGCGGTGGCGGGAGTTCCTGGAGCGGCCCGGCGTGGAGACGTGGGTGGCGTACGACCGCGGGACCCCGGCCGGGTACATCGAGCTGGAGGCGCAGCCCGGGGGGACGGTGGAGATCACCTACTTCGGCCTGATCGCCGCCTTCCGCGGCCGGCGCATCGGCGGGCACCTGCTGTCGTACGGGACCGCGCGCGCCTGGGACCTGGCGGAGCGCTGGCCGGGACGGGAGCCCACCCGGCGGGTGTGGGTGCACACCTGCAGCAAGGACGGCCCCCACGCGCTGGCGAACTACCGGCGGCGGGGCTTCCGCCTCTTCGACACCAGGACGGAGGACGAACCGGACGTTTCCGCCCCGGGCCCCTGGCCGGGAGCGGGTCTCTGACCCCCACCCGGAGCGCCGCGTCCCCGTGACCGGCGTCACCTCGTCTCGCGGACCGGGACACCTTTGTCCGGACTGTGGATAGCGGTGGACTGCCGCGAGATGCTCATGCCACGCTTCTGCCATGTCTCGAGCTGGTATTGCCTTGGTGAGTCGGCGGCACGTCGACCTCGGCCGCATGTCCAGCGCCATCTGTCCGACGGGCTGACAGTCCCAGCACCGCCGCACATCCGCCGCCCCCGTCGTCGCGGGCAGGCGCCCCCGATTCCCGCTTCCCGTCCCGGTTCGCGCACTTCAGCGCGCCCGGGCGGATCCGGTCCGCTTCCCGCGCAGCCGAGTCCAGCAGAAGGACGAACACACCGCCATGGCCGACACCCCCAAGCCAGCCAGCGCTGCCCCGACCCGCCGCAAGGCCGGCCGCCACCGCGGCGAAGGCCAGTGGGCCGCCGGGCACTTCACCCCGCTGAACGCCAACGAGCAGTTCAAGAAGGACGACGACGGTCTCAATGTGCGGACACGCATTGAGACGATCTACGCCCACGGCGGCTTCGACTCCATCGACCCCTCCGACCTGCGCGGCAGGATGCGCTGGTGGGGTCTGTACACCCAGCGCCGCCCCGGGATCGACGGCGGCAAGACCGCCGTCCTGGCTCCGGAGGAGCTGGACGACGAGTACTTCATGATGCGCGTGCGCGTCGACGGCGGACGGCTGACCACCGAGCAGCTGCGCGTCATCGGCGAGATCTCCCAGGAGTTCGCCCGCGGTACCGCCGACATCACCGACCGGCAGAACATCCAGCTCCACTGGATCCGCATCGAGGACGTCCCCGAGATCTGGCGCCGTCTGGAGGCCGTGGGCCTGTCCACCACCGAGGCCTGCGGCGACACCCCGCGCGCCTTCCTGGGCTCGCCGGTCGCCGGCATCGCCGCCGACGAGATCGTCGACGGCACGCCCGCGCTGGAGGAGGCCAAGCGCCGCGTCGTCGGCAACCCGGCGTACTCCAACCTCCCCCGCAAGTTCAAGACGGCCATCTCCGGCTCCCCCCTGCTGGACGTGGCGCACGAGATCAACGACGTGTCGTTCGTCGGCGTACGCCACCCCGAACTCGGCCCCGGCTTCGACGTGTGGGTGGGCGGCGGCCTGTCCACCAACCCCAAGCTCGGTGTCCGGCTCGGCGCCTGGGTGCCGCTGGAGGACGTGGCGGACGTCCTGGAGGGCGTCGTCTCGATCTTCCGCGACTACGGCTACCGCCGGCTGCGCAACCGCGCCCGCCTGAAGTTCCTCGTCGCCGACTGGGGTGCGGAGAGGTTCCGCCAGGTGCTGGAGGAGGAGTACCTGGGGCGGAAGCTGGCCGACGGCCCCGCCCCCGAGACCCCCGTCCAGCGCTGGCGCGACCACGTCGGCGTGCACCGGCAGAAGGACGGCCGCTTCTACGTCGGCTTCGCCCCCCGCGTCGGCCGTGTCGACGGCGCCACCCTCACCAAGATCGCCGAGCTGGCCGAGGGGCACGGCTCGGGCCGGGTCCGCACCACCGTCGAGCAGAAGATGATCATCCTCGACGTGGCCGAGGACCGGGTGGACTCCCTGGTGGAGGGTCTGGAGTCGCTGGACCTGACGGTGCGTCCGTCGGTCTTCCGGCGCGGCACCATGGCCTGCACCGGCATCGAGTTCTGCAAGCTGGCCATCGTCGAGACCAAGGGCCGCGGCTCCACCCTCATCGACGAACTGGAGCGCCGCCTGCCGGACTTCGACGAGCCGGTCACCATCAACATCAACGGCTGCCCCAACGCCTGCGCCCGCATCCAGGTCGCCGACATCGGCCTCAAGGGCCAGCTCGTCACCGACGCGGACGGCAATCAGGTGGAGGGCTATCAGGTCCACCTCGGCGGCGCGCTGGGGCTGGACCCCGGGTTCGGCCGCAAGGTGCGCGGTCTGAAGGTCACCGCCGCCGAGCTGCCCGACTACGTCGAGCGCCTGCTGACCCGCTACCACGAAGAGCGGCAGGACGGCGAGCGCTTCGCCCAGTGGGCGGCGCGGGCGGACGAGGGTGCTCTGAAGTGAGCGACGCACACGCGGCCGCCACCCCGCGGACGACCACGAAACCGGCACACGATCGCCGCGTGGGCGGAGAAGCTCACAGGGAGGCACCGTGAGCGACGCACACGCGGCCACCGAGCCGCACTCCATCACGGACCCGCACCGTCGCCGCGTGGGCGGAGAAGCTCACAGGGAGGCACCGTGAGCGAGCGCGCCGCCCCGTTCTACTGCCCGTACTGCGGGGACGAGGACCTGCGGCCGTCCGAGGACGGCCACGGCGCGTGGGAGTGCACCTCCTGCAACCGCGCCTTCAGGCTCTCGTTCCTCGGACTGCTGGCCGACGGCCTGCGGCGGTCCGGTTCCACCGAGGGAGACAGCACACGATGAACGCCGCCGAGGACCGTTACGACCTGCGGGCGGACGCCGGCGAGCTGCGCGGGCTCGCCGAGAAGGCGGGCCGCGAGCTGGAGGACGCGCCGGCGCTGGAGATCCTGCGCTGGGCGGCCGGCACCTTCGGCCCGCGCTTCTGCGTGACCTCCTCGATGGAGGACGCCGTCGTCGCGCACCTGGCCTCACGTGTGGCGCCCGGTGTGGACGTGGTGTTCCTCGACACCGGCTACCACTTCCCGGAGACCATCGGCACCCGGGACGCGGTCGCGGCGGTGATGGACGTCAACGTCGTCACGCTCACCCCGCGGCAGACCGTGGCCGAGCAGGACGCCGAGTACGGGCCGCGCCTGCACGACCGCGACCCCGACCTGTGCTGCGCTCTGCGCAAGGTCAGGCCGCTGGAGGAGGGCCTGCGCGGGTACGACGCCTGGGCCACCGGGCTGCGCCGCGACGAGTCCCCGACCAGGGCGGGGACGCCGGTCGTCGGCTGGGACGAGAAGCGGGGCAAGGTCAAGGTCTCGCCCATCGCACGCTGGACGCAGGACGACGTGGACGCCTACGTTGCCGAGCACGGCGTCCTCACCAACCCTCTGCTGATGGACGGTTACCCCTCCATCGGGTGCGCGCCCTGCACTCGGCGGGTGCTGGAGGGCGAGGACGCCCGTTCCGGCCGCTGGGCCGGACGCGGCAAGACCGAGTGCGGACTGCATGGCTGATGGCGAACCCGAAGGCCGTAGGGGCCCAGACAGTTGAGGAGCGTCAGATGAGCGGGGCGACCGCCTCCGTCACGGACAGAACCGGCAGCACCGGCAGCACCACCGGAACCGGCACCGGAGCCACGATCTGGCTCACCGGCCTGCCGAGCGCCGGCAAGACCACGATCGCCCACGCGCTGGCGGCGCGGCTGCGCGGCGAGGGCCACCGGGTGGAGGTGCTGGACGGCGACGAGATCAGGGAGTTCCTCTCCGCCGGTCTGGGCTTCTCCCGCGAGGACCGCCACACCAACGTGCAGCGGATCGGCTTCGTCGCCGAACTGCTGGCCTCCAACGGCGTCAAGGCCCTGGTCCCGGTGATCGCGCCGTACGCCGACAGCCGCGAGGCGGTGCGCGGGCGCCACCGGGCGGAGGGCACGGCGTATCTGGAGGTGCACGTGGCCACCCCGGTGGAGGTGTGCTCCGAGCGCGATGTGAAGGGCCTGTACGCCAGGCAGGCCGCCGGAGAGCTGTCCGGGCTGACCGGTGTGGACGACCCGTACGAGGCGCCGGCCGATCCGGACCTGCGGATCGAGGCGCACACCGAGCCGGTGGACGACTCCGCCGCCCGGCTGTACGCACTGCTCGCCGAGAGGGGACTGGCGTGACGACCTCGACCGAACCGACCACCGGGCCCGCGCCGGACCGTGCCGCCGACGCGGCGGGCGCCACCGGCGCAGCCGCCTCCGGCACCACCGGATCGGCCTCCGGCGCGGCGTTCGCGCTGAGCCATCTGGACACCCTGGAGTCGGAGGCCGTGCACATCTTCCGCGAGGTGGCGGGCGAGTTCGAGCGGCCGGTGATCCTGTTCTCCGGCGGCAAGGACTCCATCGTGATGCTGCACCTGGCGCTGAAGGCGTTCGCCCCGGCGCCGGTGCCCTTCGCGCTGCTGCACGTGGACACCGGCCACAACTTCCCCGAGGTCCTCGACTACCGCGACCGGGTGGTGGCCGAGCACCGGCTGCGCCTGCACGTCGCCTCCGTGCAGGAGTTCATCGACCGCGGCGAGCTGCGCGAGCGCCCGGACGGCACCCGCAACCCGCTGCAGACCGTGCCCCTGCTGCACGCCATCGAGAGCAACCGCTTCGACGCGGTGTTCGGCGGCGGGCGGCGGGACGAGGAGAAGGCCCGCGCCAAGGAGCGGGTGTTCTCCCTGCGCGACGAGTTCGGCGGCTGGGACCCGCGCCGCCAGCGCCCCGAGCTGTGGCAGCTCTACAACGGCCGCCACGCCCCGGGCGAGCATGTGCGCGTCTTCCCGCTGTCCAACTGGACCGAGCTGGACGTGTGGCAGTACATCGGGCGGGAGAAGATCGAGCTGCCCGCCATCTACTACGCCCACACCCGCGAGGTCTTCAAGCGCGACGGGATGTGGCTGGCGCCGGGCGAGTGGGGCGGCCCGAAGGAGGGCGAGACGGTCCAGGAGCGCCGGGTGCGCTACCGCACCGTCGGCGACATGTCCTGTACCGGGGCGGTGGACTCCGACGCCGCCACCATCGAGCAGGTCATGGCCGAGATCGCCGCCTCCCGGCTGACCGAGCGGGGCGCGACCCGGGCCGACGACAAGCTGTCGGAGGCCGCCATGGAGGACCGCAAGCGCGAAGGGTACTTCTGACCGATGACCACCGCTGCCACCACTTCCACAGCCGGCGCCGCCGAGGCCGCCGGGCTGCTGCGGGAGACCTCGCTGCTGCGTTTCGCCACCGCCGGTTCGGTCGACGACGGCAAGTCCACCCTGGTCGGGCGGCTGCTGCACGACTCCAAGTCGGTCCTGGCCGACCAGCTGGAGGCCGTCGAGCACGCCTCCCGCAGCCGCGGCGCCGCCGGCCCGGACCTGGCTCTGCTGACCGACGGGCTGCGCGCCGAGCGCGAGCAGGGCATCACCATCGACGTGGCCTACCGCTACTTCGCCACCCCGCGCCGCCGGTTCATCCTGGCCGACACCCCCGGCCATGTGCAGTACACCCGCAACATGGTCACCGGCGCCTCCACCGCCGACCTGGCCATCATCCTGGTCGACGCCCGCAACGGCGTGGTCGAGCAGACCCGCCGCCACGCCGCGGTCGCCGCCCTGCTGCGGGTGCCGCACGTGGTGCTGGCCGTCAACAAGATGGACCTGGCCGGCTACGACGAGGTGGTCTTCGCCTCCATCGCCGAGGAGTTCACCGCCTACGCCGCCTCGCTGGGCGTGCCGGAGGTCACCGCCGTGCCGATCTCGGCGCTGGTCGGCGACAACGTGGTCACCCCGTCCGAGCACATGGACTGGTACAGCGGCCCGACCGTCCTGGAGCACCTGGAGACCGTCGAGGTCGACCACGACCCGGCCGGGGACGTGGCCCGCTTCCCCGTCCAGTACGTCATCCGCCCGCAGACCGCCGAGCACCCCGACTACCGCGGCTACGCCGGCCAGCTCGCCTCCGGCGTGCTGCGCGTGGGCCAGCCGGTGACGGTGCTGCCCTCGGGCCGCACCTCGGTGATCGAGGGCATCGATCTGCTCGGCCAGTCGGTCCGGGCGGCCTGGGCGCCGCAGTCGGTCACCGTCCGGCTGGCCGACGACCTCGACGTCTCCCGCGGCGACCTGATCGCACCGGCCGACGACGCCCCGGCCGTGAGCCAGGACGTCACCGCCACCGTCTGCCATCTGCACGACACCCCGCTGCGGGTGGGGCAGCGGGTGCTGCTGAAGCACACCACCCGCACGGTCAAGGCGATCGTCAAGGAGATCCCCTCCCGGCTGACCCTGGACGACCTCTCGCCCCACCCCGAGCCGGGCGAGCTGGTGGCCAACGACATCGGCCGGGTGCGGATCCGCACCGCCGAGCCGCTGCCGCTGGACCCCTACGCGCTCTCCCGCCGCACCGGTTCGTTCCTGCTGATCGACCCGGCCGACGGCTCCACCCTCACCGCCGGCATGTCCGGCGAGGCCTTCGCCGGAGCCGCCGGGGCGGTGCGTGCCGCCGGGAACGACGCCCCGCAGGAGGACGGATGGGACTTCTGAACGCGGCGGGCACCGCCGTGCACGACGCCTTCTCCACCTTCGACCACACCGGCGGCCGGATCGGCAGCGGCCTGCGGGGCAGCGGGCAGGGCGGGCTGGCGGGATGCCGCCTGTGACGCCCGACGCCCGGTCTCACGACCCACACCCCCCGCACGACCAGCGCGATCCGTACGACCCGCGCTCCGGGGACGCCCCATATGTCCCCCGAGCGCGGCATGTCCCCGCCGCACACGCCGGCTCTCCCCCGCCGTAGCCGCCCGAGCAGGGTGGCGAACCACGAGAGGACCCCGCTGTGTCCACCGAACTCGCCACCCCCGCCCCGGCGCCGTCCGTCACCGGTGCCGGGGCCGGGCAGGCCCGCCCGTACGCGGTGCGGCTCGACCGCGTCTCGAAGTCCTTCGGCTCCTCCCCCCGCACCCGTCAGCAGGTGCTGGACGGCATCGACCTGACGGCGGCTCCCGGGGAGTTCGTCTGCCTGCTGGGCGCCTCCGGCTGCGGCAAGTCCACCCTTTTGAACCTGGTGGCCGGGCTCGACCACCCGACCTCCGGCGAAGTGCGGGTGCCGCACGGCCGGCCCGCGCTGATGTTCCAGGACCACGCGCTCTTCCCCTGGCTGAGCGCCGGCCGCAACGTGGAGCTGGCCCTGAAGCTTGCCGGGGTGCCCAGGGGCGAGCGGCGCGGGCGGGCCGAGGAGCTGCTGCGGCTGGTGCGGCTGCCGGACGCGTACGGCAAGCGGGTGCACCAGCTCTCCGGCGGGATGCGGCAGCGCGTGGCGCTGGCCCGCTCGCTGGCCCAGGGCAGCCGGGTGCTGCTGATGGACGAGCCCTTCGCCGCGCTGGACGCCATCACCCGCGACCTGCTGCACGAGGAGCTGACCCGCGTGTGGCGCGAGCGGGAGCTGACGGTGCTGTTCGTCACCCACAACGTGCGCGAGGCGGTACGGCTGGGTCAGCGGGTCGTGCTGCTGTCCTCGCGCCCGGGGCGCGTGGCGCGCGAGTGGGACGTGGACATCCCCTATCCCCGCCGTATCGAGGACTCCGAAGTCACCTCCCTCGCCAGGGAGATCACCGGCCATCTGCACGAGGAGATCGTCCGACATGCCCGCCACTGACACCGAGGACTCCCGGCGGGGTGCCCGGCACGAGCCCCCGGGGCGCGGCCCCGGCGGCCCCGGCGACTCCCCCGGCGGCCCCGGTGACTCCGACGAGATGGCGTCCGGCCTGGACGCCCTGGAATCCCCCGTGTCCGCCACCGCCGCCACCTCGCGGCGGGTGCTGGCCAAGGCCGCGCCGCCGCTGGCCGCCGTCGCCCTGGTGCTGGCGCTGTGGCAGACGGCGTACGCGCTGAACTGGTCGGCCTCCCTGCCCTCCCCCGCCGCCGTGTGGGGCGAGCTGGCGGGCGCCTGGTCGGACGGCACCCTGCTGCCCGCCCTCGGTCACAGCCTGCTGCGCTGCCTGGTCGGCTTCACCGCCTCCGCCGCCATCGGCGTCCCCCTGGGGCTGCTGCTCACCCGGGTCGCGCCGCTGCGCACGGTCCTGGGCCCGATCCTGTCCGCCGTGCAGTCGCTGCCGGCCGCCGCGCTGGTGCCGGTGGCGGTGATCGCGCTGGGCAACTCCGAGGGCGCGGTCTACGCCGTGGTGCTGCTCGGCGCGGTGCCCTCCATCGCCGTCGGGGTCACCACCGCCGTCGACCAGATACCGCCGCTGCTGCTGCGGGCGGGCCGGTCGATGGGCGCCGGCGGCCTGCGCGGAGCCGTACACGTCCTCGTCCCCGCCGCGCTGCCCGGCTTCGTGGCGGCGCTGCGGCAGGGCTGGACCTTCGGCTGGCGCGCCCTGATGACGGCCGAACTCATCACCGCCACCCCCCTGCCCGGCATCGGCCGGATGCTGGACGCGGGCCGGCAGGGCGGCGAGCTGAGCCTGGTGCTGGCCTCGGTGGTACTGATCCTGGCGGTCGGTGTGCTGGTGGAGTCGGCGCTGTTCTCGCCCGTGGAGCGCCGTGTGCTGCACAGCCGCGGTCTGGCGTCGGCGACCGGGCGGTGAGCGGCCCCGTGCGCACCCTCCACGTCCCCGGCCGCGAAGCCCCGGACGCCCGCTGCGCCCGCGACGCCCGCCCCGCCCTGCTGGTCGTCGCGCACGGCAGCCGCGACCCGCGCCACGCGGCGACCGTGGCCGCGCTGTGCGCCCGGCTGCGCGGGCTGCGCCCGAAGCTGCGGGTCGAGGTGGGCCATCTGGACTTCAACGCCCCCTCCGTCCCCCAGGTGCTGACCCGTCTGCACGCCGACGGCGTACGGCGGGTCGTGGCCCTGCCGCTGCTGCTCACCCGCGCCTTCCACGCCAAGTCCGACATCCCCGCGGTGCTGGGCGAGACGGTGGCGCGGCTGCCGCGGCTGGCGGTGCACCAGGCCGACGTCCTGGGCCCGGACCGGCTGCTGACGGCCGCCCTGGAGCGGCGGCTGCACGAGGCCGGGCTGCGGCCCGGCGACGAACGCTCGACCGGGGTCGTCCTGGCCTCGGCGGGTTCCTCCGACCCGGAGGCGATCGCGGTGATCGCAGATATCGCGCGGGAGTGGCGGCACATCTCCGGTTGGTGTGCCGTGCGGCCCGCGTTCGCCTCCGCATCCCTTCCCCGCACCGCCGACGCGGTGCGGGAGCTGCGCGCCCGGGGGGTGCGGCGGGTGGCCGTCGCCCCTTACGTCATAGCGCCCGGCTTCCTCCCGGACCGCATCGCCGCCGGTGCCCGCGAGGCGGGCGCCGATGTGCTGGCGCCGGTGCTGGGCGACGCCCCGGAGCTGGCCCGCCTGATGGCGCGGCGCTACGACGAGGCGCTGGTGCGGTGGGCCGGGCGCGTGAGCCTGCCCGCCGGCGCGTGACCGGCCGGTACGCACAGGCGGTCCGTCACAGCCGCGGACGCACCCCCGGTTCCTCCTCTCCGATCGGCTTGCCCCGCAGCACCGGCAGCACCGGGCGGTTCTGGGCGTTCTCCAGCAGGAAGGCGAGCGCGGTGTAGGCGGCCAGTACGGCCAGCAGCAGGCCCGTGAGCCCGGCGGCCGTCTGCCAGCCGGGCGAGGCGGTCAGCTCGGTGATCCCGGTGACGGCGAAGCGGACCGCCGCCAGCACCACCACGGCCCCCACCAGGGGTTTGCCGATCTCGGCCGTGGAGGTCACCGTCAGGAGCACGGCGGAGGCCAGCAGTGCCGCCCCCAGCACGTCGCTGTACGTGCCCGGGGGCGAGAGGGCCTTGAACGTGCCGACCAGGGCCCAGGTGCCGGCGAGCACGGCCATCACCACCGCGGCCCCGGGGTCCCGGCACAGGAAGCCGAACACCGACGCCAGCAGTTCCAGCGGCACCGTCAGCAGCAGCACGGCGAGCGCCACCTGGCGTTCCCCCTGCTCCTCCAGCCAGCCGAGCTGGAAAGCGGCGAACAGGAAGGTGCCGAAGGCCAGTCCGAGGAAACCCATGGGCAGCGGGCTGGCGATGGGGCGCAGCATGATGCGGGCGTGCGGGTTGGCCTCGGTGCTCTCCATGGACGTCCCTCCGGTCGGCGTGCTCCGCGACCGGGGGCGGGTGCCCGGACCGGCGTCGTTCACACCGCCCGGGCGGGTGCACCGGGACGCACCGTCAGGGGCGTCAGGAGGACACCGTCTCCGGCAGTCCGGTGACCGTGCGCCGGTTGCGGCCGGTGACGGTCGTGCCCCGGCAGGCCGTCTCCAGCGCGCCGGGCAGCTTGCTGCGGCCCATGCCGTCCGGGAACCAGCGGTACGGCTCGCGCTCCCCCACCCGGAACTCGTCGGGCGCGTACGCCGCCGCGTCCACCGCCGCCAGGCGCCCGCGGTCCGGTTCGCGGCCGAGGAAGAGGACCGGCAGCCCGGCCGCCGGCTCCCCGGTGTCCCGGCGGCCGGCGGTGAAGACGACGTTCCCGCTGTTGACGTAGGTGCGCGCGTCCTGCCGGCCGAGCCCCGCCATCACCTCGCGCGGCTCGGCCATGGGCACCTTCTTGTTCCCGCCGACGTCGATCCCGCGCAGCAGCGCCGCGTACCTCTCCGGCCGTCCCGTCATGCCCGGCAGCCTAGCGGCGGGGAGTGACAGCACCGCCGGGGCGCGGTGGCGCGGACCGGGTCAGGACACCGGCCGGGAGTCGGCCCACACCGACTCCATCTCCTCGCGATAGAGGTGGAACAGCCCGCCCTCGGCGCCCTCCCCCTGCGGGCCGCCCTGGACGGTCCCGTCCTGGACGATGTCCCGGCCGCCGCCGCGCAGCACGAACACCGGGGCCTCCATCCCCCGGATGCGGCGCAGGTAGGACTGGACCACCGCGATGCCGTCCGGCCCGTCGCCGTCGACGAGGTAGGCGGTGAAGCGCGGGGTCTCGTCGAAGACGTGGATCTGGAAGGCGCCGGCGTCCCGCAGCCGGGAGCGCACCCGCCGCATGTGGAGGATGTTCATCTCCACCGAACGGCTCAGCTCGCCCTTCTTCAGCCCCAGCTCCCGCTCCCGGCGGCGCACCGCGCTGCTGGCCGGGTTGAGGAAGAGCAGCCGCACCCGGCAGCCGGACTCGGCCAGCCGCACCAGGCGGCGCCCGGAGTAGTTCTGGACCAGCAGGTTCAGTCCTATGCCGATGGCGTCCAGCCGGCGCGCCCTGCCGAACAGGTCCTCGGCCGGGAGCTGGCGCTGCAGGCGCACCCGGTCCGGGTGGACGCCGACGACGTCGGCGAAGCGGTCGCCGACCAGTTCCTCCACCGCGTCCACCGGCAGCCGGTGGGCGGAGGGGATGTCGCGGCCGGCGCCCAGCAGGTCCAGCAGCCGGGCCGAGATCCGCTCGGCCTGGGCGAGGACGGCCGGGGACAGCGCGCGGTTGCGCGCCACCGCGCTGCGGGCGACCTCCAGCTCGTCCAGGGCCAGCTCCAGCTCGCGCCGCCCGTCGAAGTAGGGCTCGAAGCAGGGCCAGTGCTGCACCACCAGCTCGCGCAGCTGCGGCAGGGTCAGGAAGGACAGCAGGGTGTCGTCGGCCGGGTCGAGCAGATAGCCCTTGCGGCGGCTGACCTCGCGTACGGCCGCGGCCCGCTGGACCCATTCCTGCCCGGTCGGGCCGGCCGCCGCCACGACCCACTCCTCGCCGTGCACCGGCTCGTAGATCGGCCGCAGCACCGCCGCGACCACGGCGCGCAGCCGCTGCTCGACGAGATTGAGCCAGATGTAGGCCCGTCCCGCCCGCTGGGCGCGCAGCCGCACCTCGGCCCACTCCTCGGCGCCCCAGGCGAGGTCCGCGCCGATCTCCATCGGCCGGGCCAGGGAAACCGTGCCGGGCGGCACCGCTCCGGGCGCCCCGGCGGCACCGCTCTCGCCGCCCCCGTCCCCCGAGGGAAGCTCAAGCCCTCCCGAGCCCACCTGCGCACCGCCTTCCGGACCTGCTGTTCGATCAAGGAGCCTACTGCCCTCCCGGGAGCGGACGCAGCAGTATCCCGCCACCAAGTTCCTTTCTCCGTACGCTCATCCGGGGGAAGATGGATGCTGCGCCCATCCGGTGCCCGTCTCCCGCACCAGTACTGCGCAAGGATGCAGCGAAAACGGGTAACGGGTAGAGACCGCGACAGGAAGAGTCGACATGCAGGTCTGGCCTGGACGGGCTTATCCCCTCGGCGCCACGTACGACGGGGCCGGGACGAACTTCGCCGTGTTCTCGGAGGCGGCGGAGCGCATCGAGCTGTGCCTGCTGCACGACGACGGGTCGGAGACGGCGATCGAGCTGCGCGAGTCCGACGCGTTCGTGCGGCACGCCTACCTGCCGGGCGTCATGCCCGGCCAGCGCTACGGCTTCCGCGTGCACGGGCCGTACGAGCCGGGGAAGGGAAAGCGCTGCAACAGCGCCAAGCTGCTGCTGGACCCCTACGCCAGGGCGATGAGCGGCGCCATCGACTGGGACGAGGCGGTCTACGGCTACCACTTCGACGAACCCGAACGGCGCAACGACCTCGACTCCGCCCCGCACACCATGGCGTCGGTGGTGGTCAACCCCTACTTCGACTGGGGCGACGACCGGCCCCCGCGCACCGACTACCACCAGACGGTCATCTACGAGGCCCACGTCAAGGGCCTGACGATGCTCCATCCGGAGCTGCCCGAGGACCTGCGCGGCACCTACGCGGCGCTGGGCCACCCGGCGATCGTCGAGCACCTGACGAAGCTGGGGGTGACCGCGCTGGAGCTGATGCCGGTCCACCAGTTCGTCACCGACCACCGGCTGGCCGACGCCGGGCTGGCGAACTACTGGGGCTACAACACCATCGGCTTCTTCGCCCCGCACAACGCCTACGCCTCCTGGGGCGACCGGGGCCAGCAGGTGCTGGAGTTCAAGCAGGCGGTCAAGGCGCTGCACCAGGCCGGCATCGAGGTGATCCTCGATGTGGTCTACAACCACACCGCCGAGGGCAACCACCTGGGGCCGACCCTGTCGTTCCGGGGCCTGGACAACGCCTCGTACTACCGGCTCACCGACGACCCCCGGTACTACATGGACACCACCGGCACCGGCAACTCGCTGCTGATGCGCTCCCCGCACGTCCTGCAGCTGATCATGGACTCGCTGCGCTACTGGGTCACCGAGATGCACGTGGACGGCTTCCGCTTCGACCTGGCGGCCACCCTGGCCCGCCAGTTCCACGAGGTGGACCGGCTGTCGTCGTTCTTCGACCTGGTGCAGCAGGACCCGGTGGTCAGCCAGGTGAAGCTGATCGCCGAGCCCTGGGACGTGGGCGAGGGCGGCTATCAGGTGGGGAACTTCCCGCCGCTGTGGACGGAGTGGAACGGCCGCTACCGCGACACCGTGCGGGATCTGTGGCGGGGCGAGCCGCGCACGCTGGCGGAGTTCGCCTCCCGGCTGACCGGCTCCTCCGACCTGTACCAGGACGACGGGCGCCGCCCGCTGGCCTCGATCAACTTCGTCACCTGCCACGACGGCTTCACCCTGCACGACCTGGTGTCGTACAACGACAAGCACAACGAGGCCAACGGCGAGGGCAACCGGGACGGCGAGAGCCACAACCGCTCGTGGAACTGCGGGGTGGAGGGCGGTACGGACGACGAGGACGTCCTGGCGCTGCGCGGGCGGCAGATGCGCAACTTCATCGCCACCCTGCTGCTCTCCCAGGGCGTGCCGATGCTCAGCCACGGCGACGAGTTCGCCCGCACCCAGAAGGGCAACAACAACGCCTACTGCCAGGACGGCGAACTGTCCTGGGTGCACTGGCCCAAGCCGGGCGAGAAGCATCCGCTGTGCGAGTTCGTGCAGGCCATGGTGGGTATGCGCCGCGACCACCCGGCCTTCCGCCGGCGGCGCTTCTTCCACGGGCGGCCGGTGGAGGGCACCCACGACGAGCTCTCCGACATCGCCTGGTTCACCCCCGAGGGCGAGGAGATGACCCAGCGGGACTGGCAGGAGGCCCAGGCCAGGGCGCTGACGGTGTTCCTCAACGGCAACGCGATCTCCGAGCCCGGCGAGCGCGGCGAGCGGATCACAGACGACTCCTTCCTGCTGATGTTCAACGCGCAGCCGACCCCGCGCAGGTTCACCGTGCCGGTGGACCACGGGCGGGAGTGGCAGGTGGTGGTGGACACCTCGCGGGAGGACGGGGTGCCGCCGGGCACCGGCCCCATGGTGAAGGCCGGCTCCCGGATCACCCTGGTGGACCGCAGTCTGACGGTGCTCCAGCGTCCCGCCTGACCGCTTCCCCCGACCGGTCCCGCGCGCCTTGTCCGGGCGGGGATGTCGCCCGACAGGCGGCGGGTTCGGCGGGCACCCGCAGGGAACATGCACCACATGTCCCCTCAGCCCCCCACCGTGCCCGCCGTGCCGACCGCCACCTACCGGCTCCAGCTCCAGCCCGGCTTCCCGTTCTCCGCCGCCGAGAGGGCCGTGCCCTACCTGGCCTCGCTCGGAGTCTCGCACCTTCACCTGTCCCCGGTGCTGGAGGCGGCCCCCGGCTCCGCCCACGGCTACGACGTGACCGGGCACGCCCGGGTCCGCGAGGAGCTGGGCGGCGAGGAGGGCCTGCGGTCGCTGTCGCGTGCGGCGCGGGAGCACGGCATGGGCATCGTGGTGGACATCGTCCCCAACCACATGGGCGTCCCCGTCCCCGAACGGCTCAACGAGGCTCTGTGGGAGGTGCTGCGCGAGGGGCCGGCCTCCCCTTACGCGCGCTGGTTCGACATCGACTGGGAGGCGGGCGGCGGCCGCATGCTGCTGCCGGTGCTGGGCGGACGGCTGAGCGATGAGCTGGGGGCGCTGACGGTCAAGGGCGGCGTCCTGGCCTACCACGACCACCGCTTCCCGCTGCGCGAGGGCACCGAGCACCTGCCGCTGCCCGAGCTGCTGGACGCCCAGCACTACCGGCTGGCCTGGTGGCGGCTGGCCCGCACCGAGCTGAACTACCGGCGCTTCTTCACCATCGCCGACCTGATCGGGGTGCGCGTGGAGGACCCGGAGGTCTTCGCCGCCACCCACGCGTGCGTGCTGCGGCTGCTGCGCGAGGGCGTGGTCCACGGCCTGCGGGTGGACCACCCGGACGGGCTGGCCGACCCGGGCGGGTACCTGCTGCGGCTGGAGGAGGAGAGCGGCCGGGTCTGGACGGTGGTGGAGAAGATCCTCGGCCCCCGCGAGCGGTTGCCGGTGTCCTGGCCGGTGGCCGGGACGACCGGGTACGACGCGCTGCACCATGTCGACGGCCTCTTCGTCGACCCGGACGGGCTGGAGGAGCTGTCCGCCCTCTACCGCGGCTTCACCGGCGCCGCGCCGGACACGGGCGGCGAGTGGGGGCCGACCGTGCGGCGGGCCGCCCGGGAGGTGGTCGCCCACGACCTGGCCGCCGAGGTCGGGCGGCTGACCCGCACCGCCGCCGCCGTGTGCGAGGCCGCCCCCGGTCTGGCGCTGCGCGACCACGCGCCCTGGGCGCTGCGCACCGCGATCGAGGAGGTGCTGGCGCGGGTGCCGGTGTACCGGCCGTACGTCACCGCGGGCGGCCCGGTGGGCGCGGAGGACCGGGCGATGCTGGAGGAGGCGGCCGAGGGCGCACGGGCGGCGTTCGCGGTGCCGCAGGAGGCCGCGGCGGTGGACGTGGTGCGGGACCTGGCGCTGGGGCAGCTGGGGGACGGCGAGGCACAGCGGGACTTCTGCGCGCGGTTCGCGCAGGTCTGCGCGGCGCTGCGGGCGAAGTCGGAGGAGGACACCGCCTTCTACCGCTACGCGCCGCTGCTGTCGGCCGCCGAGGTGGGCGGGGACCCGGGGAGCCCGCAGGTGGCGCCGGAGGAGTTCCACGCGTACTGCGCCCGGCTCCAGCGCGACTGGCCGGCCACCGGCACCGTGCTGTCCACTCACGACACCAAGCGCAGCGCGGACGTACGGGCGGCGCTGGCGGTCCTGACGGAGTGCCCCGGGCAATGGCTGGAACTGCTGGAGCGGGTGACGCGGGAGACGCTGCGTGCCTCCGGGGTGGAGGCCCCGGACCGGCATGTGGCGTGGGTGGCGTGGCAGACGGCGTACGGCATGGGCTTCCCCTACCAGGAGCGGCTGGTGCCCGCGCTGCTGAAGGCCGTGCGGGAGGCGGGGCTGCGCACCACGTGGACGGAGCCGGACGCGGCGTACGAGGAGGCCGTCGAGCGTTTCGCGGTGGCGGGACCGGGCGGGCCGCCGCTGTACACGGTGGCGGAGTTCGCGCGGGGGCTGGCCGGTCCGGTGCGGGCCAACGTGCTCGGCGCGGCGCTGCTGCATCTGACCATGCCGGGCGTGCCGGACCTCTACATGGGCACCGAGCGGGTGTACGCCGCGCTGGTCGATCCCGACAACCGGCGGCTGCCGGACTTCCCGCCCTTCGCGCCGGACGCGCCGGAGGAGACCGCGGAGGCCCGCCAGGAGGCCGCGGCCTGGCTGCCGGACTCCCTGTCCGAGGAGAAGCGGTCCCTGACCGGGGCGGCACTGCGGCTGCGGCGGGAGCACCCGGAGTGGTTCGGCGCGAAGGCCTCGTACGAGCCGCTGCGGGCCGCGGGGCCCGCGGCCGGGCACTGTGTGGCGTACGCGCGCTCGGGTGAGGTGGTCTGCCTCGCGACCCGGCTCTCGCTGCGGCTGGCGGAGGCGGGCGGCTGGCGGGAGACCGCTCTGGAGCTGCCGCCGGGGCGGTGGCGGGATCTGCTGGGCGGCCGGGAGGTGGAGGGGAGCGCGGGGTTGGCGGAGCTGCTGGACGGACGGCCGGTGGCGCTGCTGGTGCGCGGCTGAGGAGCGGCGAGAGGCCGCCCTCCCGGTAGGGATTTTCCGTCGCGTTGTGAACGGAGCATTTACACGCACCGGCCCCCGCGCTACCTTCACCTGAGATGGGAGCGCTCCCATCAATCACAGTCACACCCCCACACGTGCTTGAAGGGACCTCCGGCACGATGACGACACGCTTAGACGGCATGCCCGCCATGAATGGCATGACCACACCAAGAACGAGCCGCCCCCGCAGAGGCGTCCTGCTGACGCTGCTGGCCGCACTGCCGGCCCTGTGCCTGGTGTTCTTCCTCCCCGCGGGCAAGGCCCAGGCACACGGCGCGCCCATGAACCCGGGCAGCCGCACCTACCTGTGCTGGGAGAACGCCCACACCTCCTCCGGCGCGCTCCAGCCGGACAACCCCGCCTGCGCGGACGCCCTGGCCCAGGGCGGGTCCACCCCGTTCTACAACTGGTTCGCCGTGCTCCGCTCCGACGGCGCCGGCCGCACCGAGGGCTTCATCCCCGACGGCCAGCTGTGCAGCGGCGGCACCGGCGGCCCGTACGACTTCACCGCCTTCAACCAGGCCCGCTCCGACTGGCCGTACACCCGGCTGACCTCCGGCGCCCAGATGCGGTTCGCCTACAACGCGTGGGCCGCCCACCCGGGCACCTTCCACCTCTACGTCACCAAGGACGGCTACGACCCGAACCAGCCGCTGGGCTGGGACGACCTGGAGGACCGGCCCTTCGCCTCGGTGACCGACCCGCAGCTGTCCGGCTCGGTCGGCACCATCGACGGCAAGTACACCTGGACCAGCGCCCTCCCGGCGAACAAGAGCGGTCGCCACATCATCTACATGGTGTGGTCGCGCTCGGACAGCAACGAGACCTTCTACAGCTGCTCCGACGTCGCCTTCGACGGCGGCAACGGCGAGGTGGTCTTCCCCGGCTCGGACGGCGGCGAGAACCCGGGCGACCCGGGCGAGGACCCGACCGACCCCGGTGAGGAGCCGACCGACCCGGGCACGGCCTCCTGCGCCGCCGTCATCCGCAAGGTCAACGACTGGGGCAGCGGCCACCAGGGCGAGGTGACCGTCACCAACCGCGGCGACACCACCCTGAGCGGCTGGACGGTCCACTTCGAACTGGCCTCCGGCCAGCGGGTGGACAGCCTGTGGAACGCCTCGCCCACCTACGACGGCTCCAACGTCTACGCCCAGAGCCAGCAGGGCTCGACTCTGGCGCCGGGACAGTCGGCCACCTTCGGCTACGTGGTGAACGGCGGAGCCGGTAACCCGTCCACACCGCACTGCATGCCGCGCTGAGCGCGGCGCCCGCCCTCCGCGGGCACCGACTGAAGAGGTGAGGGCCGGTCAGCGGCTGCCGAGGCGGAAGCTGACCTGCCCGAACCGCACATGGTCCCCCGGACGCACGCTCACCGATCCGGTCACCCGGCGGCCGTTGACCCACGTGCCGTTGGACGAACCCAGATCGCGCAGTGTCCAACCCCGCGCCGAGCTGTGCAGCTGGGCGTGCGTCCGGGACACCGTCTCGTCGTTCAGCCGCAGCACCGAACCGGGCGCGCGGCCGATGCTCATCGGATACGGGCCGGGCGCGGGCAGCATCAGCTCCGGCAGCCGGGCCGTCCGCCAGGCCCACCGCAGCCTCCCCGGCAGCGCCGAGACCGCGCCGACGAACCTGATGAGCGCCGGCTCCGGCGGTCGGGGACGCAGGTCGTGCACGGCCGCCTCGATCTCGTCGAAGCGGCGGGCGGTGAGGATCAGATCCATCCGGTGCTCGAACGTCCCGCTCGACACCCGTCCCTCGGCCGCGCTCTCGCGCAGCACCTCCAGAGCGCGTTCCCGGTCCTCCTCCGACGGACGCGGCGGGATCGCCCGGGACTCCACAGATGCCATGACCCGTCATTCTCCGGACCCGCGCCGGAGCTGTCCAGCCCGCTCCGGACGAAGCCGCGGGAGGGCCCCGGGCGGCTCGGAGCCGGCCGAGGTCGACCTTCACGGGGAAGGGCGCCGAGACCCTGACCTGGCCGGTGAAGACCCCGCCGTCCCGGTAGGCCCCGGCGGCCGGGGCGAGGACGTGGGTGTACACCAGCGGGACCCCGATGGCGGACCCGGGACTGCCGGGCCCAAGCCTACTGTCTTCCGCCCTCCGGGCACCCGGCCCGGAAAACGCGTGGACGCCCACCCGGCCGCCGGGCTACGGTGCGCTCACGCCCCTGGACCGGAAGAGGAGGTGAGAGCCGTGCACGCCGTCCGTACCCCTGCCGTCACGTGCTTCCGCCCCGTCCGCCGGGCGTTCCTTCCCTGACCGGGAGCGCGGCGGCGCCCGTGTCCTCCGCGAAGGAACCCACCCCATGACCTCTCCGGCCTCCACGGTCGTCCGCGCGCTCGCCGAGGGCGAGGCGCGCGAGCTGTTCACCTCCCTGCCCGACCCGACCGCCTCCCTGGTCGGCCGCTGCCTGCTGGGGCGGCCGTACGCCACCGTCGCCGAGGGCGGCGAGTACCGTCCCGAGTGGACCTGGGTGGCCCTGCGCGGTGGCGAGGTGGTCGCGCGCGCCGCCTTCTGGGGCGGGCCCGGCGACACCGAGCCGGTCGCTCTCGACTGGTTCGACTTCACCGACCGCGACGCCGCGGTGGAGCTGCTGCGGCGCGTTCCGCTGCGTGCCGAGTACGAGCTGCTGCTGCCGCACGACTGGCGCGACCGGGAGGAGGTGCGGGCCGCCGCCGAGGCCCGCATCGAGGCGGCCGGGGCCGCCGGGTACGCGTTCCTGGTGGAGCGCCTGCGCTATGCCTGGACCCTGGAGTGCGGGCTGCCCGGGCGACCCGGTCGGCTGGAGTTCCGCCCGGTGCCGGACGGCGCGGCGGGCGACGAGGAGGTCCTGGAGGTGCTGCGCCGCATCCACTCGGCCACCCTGGACGCGCACGCCCTCCGCGCGATCGCCGCCGGCGGCGTGGAGCGGGCTGCGCGGGAGGAGCTGGACTTCTTCCGCTGGTGCCCCTCGCCGCGCGAGTGGTGGCGGCTGGCGTACACGCCGCGGGGCGAGCTGGTGGGCCTTCAGGTCCCCGCGCGCAACCCCTCCGGCCCCTGCGTCGGGTTCATCGGGGTGGTGCCCGGGCAGCGCGGCCACGGGTACGCCTACGACCTGCTGGTGGAGTGCACCCATCAGCTCGTCGCCGAGGGGGCCGGTGCGATCGCGGCGTCCACCGACGTGGGCAACACCCCGATGGCCGCCCACTTCGCCCGCGCCGGGTATCCGGTGGTGCAGCGCCGCGTCTGCATGGGCCGCGCAGCACGCTGAAACGCACCGAAACGGGCATGCTGGTCCCCTGAGGTGCCGTCGGCCGAAGGAGATCTGCGGTGTTGTTCGAGGTGTGGGCGCCACACGCGCGACGGGTCGTGCTGCACGCGGGGGGCGAGGAGCACCCCATGCACCGCGACCCGGAGCGCGAGGGGTGGTGGCGGGCCGAGGCGTCCGCCGGGCACGGGACCCGCTACGGCTTCGCGGTCGACGACGGGCCCGTGCTGCCCGACCCCCGCGCCCGCCGGCTGCCCGACGGCCCCGACGGGCTCGCCGCGGTGGTGGACCAGGGGGCGTACGCCTGGCGGCACGACTGGGCGGGGCGCGGCCTGGACGGCGCGGTCCTGTACGAGCTGCACGTCGGCACCTTCACCGAGGCCGGCACCTTCGACGCGGCGGCCGGCCGGCTGGGCCATCTGGCCGAACTGGGCGTCACCCATGTCGAGCTGATGCCGGTCAGCCCCTTCCCCGGTGTCCACGGCTGGGGCTACGACGGGGTGGCGCCCTGGGCGGTGCACGAGCCCTACGGCGGGCCCGAGGGCCTGAAGCGGTTCGTGGACGCCGCGCACGGCCACGGGCTGGGCGTGGTCCTGGACGTGGTCCACAACCATCTGGGCCCGTCGGGCAATCGGCTGCCGGAGTTCGGTCCGTACTTCACCGAGCGGCACCACACCCCGTGGGGGGCGGCGGTCAACCTGGACGCGCCCGGCTCGGACGAGGTGCGGGCGTACTTCGCCGGCAGCGCGCTGGCCCTCCTGCGCGACCACCGGCTGGACGGGCTGCGGCTGGACGCGGTGCACGCGCTGATCGACGAGCGGGCCGAGCACTTCCTGGCCGAGCTGTCGGCGGCCGTGGAGGGCCTGTCGGCCGAGCTGGGCCGCCCGCTGTTCCTGATCGCCGAGTCCGACCGCAACGACCCGCGCACCACCGCGCCGCGCCGGGCGCACGGGCTGGGCATGGACGCCCAGTGGGACGACGACGTCCACCACGCCCTGCACACCGCGCTGACCGGCGAGGCCCAGGGCTACTACGCCGACTTCGCCCGCGCCCCGATGGCGGCCCTGGCCAAGTCGCTGACCGGCGCGTTCTTCCACGACGGCACCTACTCCTCCTTCCGGGGCCGCCGCCACGGCCTGGCGGTGGACCGCACCGCCACCGAGGCCCACCGCTTCCTCGCCTACGCCCAGACGCACGACCAGATCGGCAACCGGGCCCGCGGCGACCGGCTCGCCTCCCACCTCTCCCCCGGCCTGGCGGCCTGCGCGGCGGCGCTGGTGCTGTGCGGGCCGTACACGCCGATGCTGTTCATGGGCGAGGAGTGGGGGGCGCGCACCCCCTGGCAGTACTTCACCGACCACCGGGACCCGGAGCTGGCCGAGGCGGTACGGCGGGGGCGGCGACGGGAGTTCGCCGCGCACGACTGGTCGGAGGCGGACGTGCCCGATCCGCAGGATCCGGCCACCCGGCTGCGCTCCTGTCTGGACTGGGACGAGCCGCACCGCGAGCCGCACGCCGGCCTGCTGGCCTGGCACCGCGCGCTGATCGCGCTGCGCCGCGCCCATGTCTCGCCCCGCACCCGGCTGGTGGACGTCCACGTCGCCTACGACGAGGAGCGGCGCTGGCTGTGCATGCGCCACGGCGGGCTGCACGTGGCGGTGAACCTGGCCGGGGAGGGCACCGCCGAGATCCCGCTGTCGGTGCACACCGCCGCCGAGCTGGCCTCCTGGGGCGAGTGCGAGGCACCGGAGGGGGACGGTCTGCTGCGGCTGGGCCCGCACTCGGCGGCGGTGCTGCGGTAGTCCGGCCCGCGCGGGGCCAGGCGCGGGAGGTGCGGTCAGCCCTCCAGGGCCATCCGCAGGCCCAGGGCTATCAGCACGCCGCCGGAGACCTGCTCCAGGCGGCGGCGTACGGCCGCGCGGTCGATCAGGCGCCGCATCCGGCCCACGCCCCACACGTAGCAGGCGTAGTAGCCGGTCTCGAAGAGGGCCCACACCGCGGCCAGGGCCACCATCGCGGGCAGTTGCGGGGCCCCGGCGGGGACGAACTGCGGCAGGAAGGACAGGGCGAAGACCGCGGCCTTGGGGTTGGCGAGGTTGAGGACGAGACCGGCCCGGTACGACCGCCACGCCGGCTCCCGTACGGACGCGGGTGCGGCCGGGGACTCGGCCCCGGCCAGGTGCTCGTCGCCGTCCGCCACCGCCGCGCCCCGCGTGCGCCGGGCGGCGCGCAGCGCCTGGAGGCCGAAGACCACCAGCACCACCGCGCCCACCACGCGCAGCACGTCGTAGGCGAGCTGGGAGGCGGCCAGCAGCGCGGTGAGGCCGAAGGCGGCCACCACGCCCCACACGAAGACGCCGGTCTCGTTACCGAGGACCGTCGCCATGCCGTGCCGGTGGCCGATCAGGGAGCGGCGGATGATCAGGACGGTGCTGGGTCCCGGGGAGGCGGCGATCAGCAGGCAGGCACCCAGGAAGGGCAGCAGCGTGTGGTACATGGACGCCATCATCCGCCCGCCCGCGCGCGGCGCGGCGGCGGGGTGCCGCGTTCCGCCCCCGGGCCCGGGCGGGCCTCGCGGGGTCCGGGGGCGCGCGGCCGGGGCTCGTCAGCCCTCCTCGGGCACCAGCTTCAGGGAGATGGAGTTGATGCAGTAGCGCTCGTCCGTCGGGGTCGGGTAGCCCTCGCCGCGGAAGACGTGGCCCAGGTGGGAGCCGCAGCGCGCGCAGCGCACCTCGGTGCGGACCATGCCGTGGGAGCGGTCCTCCAGCAGTTCGACGGCCGAGGAGTCGGCCGGGTCGAAGAAGCTGGGCCAGCCGCAGTGCGACTCGAACTTGGTGTCGGAGCGGAACAGTTCGGCCCCGCAGGCGCGGCACTGGTAGACGCCGGTGGTCTTGGTGTGGTTGTACTCGCCGGTGAAGGCCGGCTCGGTGCCCGCCTCGCGCAGCACGTGGTACTCGGCGGGGCTGAGCTCCTGCCGCCACTGCTCGTCGCTCTTGTCGATCTCGTAACCCATGGATCTCTCCTCGGCCCTATCGGTTCGCCGGGCGGGCGGCCAGCCGCTCCAGCACCGTCGTGCCGAGTTCGGTGACGTCGCCCGCTCCCATGGTGAGAACGAGATCGCCGGGCTCGGCCATTCCGGCGATCAGGGCGGCGGCGGCCCGTTTGTCGGACTCGGGCCGCACGTCCGCGCCCGCGGCCAGGGCGGCGTCGGTGATGACGGCGCTGGTGACGCCCGGGATCGGGTCCTCGCGGGCCGGGTAGACGTCCAGGACGACCGAGGCGTCGGCCAGCGCCAGGGCCTGCCCCATCTCCGCTCCCAGCTCCCGGGTGCGGCTGAACAGGTGCGGCTGGAAGAGGACCAGCACCCGGCCGCCCGCGGCCGCGCCCCGGATGGCCTCGATGTCGGCGGTCATCTCGGTGGGGTGATGGGCGTAGGAGTCGATGACCCGCACCCCGCGCGCCTCGCCCTTGGGCTGGAGGCGGCGGTTGACGCCGGTGTAGGAGGCCAGCGCCGCGGCCAGGCCGCCGGCCGGGACGCCCAGCGCCGCGCCGGCGGCCAGGGCGGCGACGGCGTTGTGGGCGTAGTGGCGGCCGGGGACGGAGACGGTGAAGGTGTGCTGTACGCCGTCGAGGACGGCGGTGACCTCGCTGGTCAGCCCCTGCGGGAGGACCTTGAGGACGCGCACGCCGGCGTCCTCGGCCTCGCCGTAGGTGAGGACCCGCAGGTCCCGGGCGTCCTCGGCGGCGCGGGCGCGCAGGCGGGCGGTGAACTCGCGGGCGCCTTCGTGGTCGGCGCTGACCACCAGGGTGCCGCCGGGGCGGACGCGGTCGGCGAAGGTGAGGAACGACTCGTGGATCTCCTCCATCGAGGCGTAGTTGGCGTGGTGGTCCAGCTCCACGTTGAGGACGATCGCCACCTCGGGGGCGTACTTGTGGAAGCTGCGGTCGCTCTCGTCGGCCTCGGCGACGAAGATCTCCCCGCCGCCGTGCCGGGCGTTGGTGCCGGGGCCGTCGAGGTCGCCGCCGATGGCGTACGAGGGATCCAGGCCCATCGCTTCCAGGGCGACGGCGAGCATGGAGGTGGTGGTCGTCTTGCCGTGGGTGCCGGCGACGGCGATGGGGCGCAGGCCGTCCATGAGGGCGGCCAGGGCGTCGGAGCGGTGCACGACGGGCACGCCGCGCTCACGGGCGGCGGCCAGCTCGGGGTTGTCCTCGCGGATGGCGCTGGAGACGACGACGGCGGTGGCGTCGGCGCCCAGGTGGGCGGCGGCGTGGCCGGTGTGGACGGTGGCCCCGAGGGCGCGCAGCGCCTCGACGGTGGCGGACTCCCTGGCGTCGCTGCCGGCGACCTCGGCGCCGCGCTGGGCGAGGATCCTCGCGATGCCGGACATTCCGGCTCCGCCGATGCCGATGAAGTGCGGTCGTTCCATCGCGGTCGGCAGGCCGGGCGCCATGCGGTGTCCTTTCGGGGTGCTCCGGGCGGGTGTGCCCGCCGGGGCTGGGTTCTCGGGGGTTCTCGGGTTCGCTCGGGTGTTTTCGGACGTTCTTCGGTGCTCTCGGAGGCTTGCGCGGGCTTGTGGAGGTTCCGAGGTGCTCCGGGGCGCCCGTGCGGTGGTGCGGCCGGGGCCGCGCACGCCGTCGGCGGGCACCCGGCCCCAGCCTATGCGAGCGGACCGGGTGCCCGCGGACGGCGTGCGGCGCCCGCGTCCGGCCTACTCGCCGTGGGCGAACAGCTTGAGCACGGGGACGCCGACCTTGTGGCGGGCCCGGGAGGCCCAGTCGCGGTGGAAGAACTCCTCCACCAGGTGCGGCGCGGTCAGCACGATCACCTCGTCGGCGCCGGTCTCCCCCACCACCGAGGTGAGCACGTCCAGGGGGTGGTCCTGGACGATCTGGCCGACGGCCTCCGCCCCGGCCGCGCGCAGTGCGCCCAGCGAGTGCTCCAGCGCCCGCTCGGCCGGGGAGACCGGGCTGCCGGCCGCCTCCTCCTCGTCCTGTCCGGTGGCCTCGCGGACGGCGTCGTCCAGCTCGCCCAGCGCCACGTCGTCCAGGGCGCGCAGCAACCGGTCCTGGTCGCCGCGCGGTTGCATGAGCACGACGAACGAGACGGGCTCGTCGCCGTGGAGTGTGGTGACGAGTTCGACGTCGGTGGGCACCAGCGGCTTCTCGATCATCAGTACGGACGTGAACACGGCAGGTGCCCTTCCTCCCGACGGGTCGGCGACCCGTACGACGACTATCCCGTGACTATCCCGTCCCACATCGGTGTGGGACTGCACATTTCACTCTGCGTATCTCATTCTGTGCACGTCACACCTTGTTGGCGCGGACATCCGGATCCGGTCATTTCCGGGTCGTTCCCGGGGAGCGGCGGTAGCGGGAGAAGAGGAAGCCGTCCTCCTCCAGCAGGGAGGTCAGCTCGTACTCCGCGGGGGTCTCGAAGCCTGGGCCGTCCAGGATCCGCGCGGCGTCCCCGGCGGTGATCCGGGGGGAGACGGTCAGGCACAGCTCGTCCAGTACGCCGGCGGCCGCGAAGCGGCCCAGCAGGCGCGGCCCGCCCTCGGTGAGCAGCCGGGTGTGGCCGTGCCCGGCCAGCAGTCCCGGCACCCGTGCCGGATCCACCTCCGCGCCCTCGCCCGCGTGCACCACCACCGCGCCCGCCTCGCGCGCCGCCTCCTGGCGGCCGGCCGGGGCGGCGGCGCCGGTGAGCACCAGGGTGGGCACCAGCGGTTCGGTGAACAGCGGCAGGGAGAAGTCCAGGTCCAGGCTCGCGCTGACGACCGCGATGGCGGGGGCCGGCCCCTGCCCGGCCGCCTCGCGCCGGGCGGCGAAGGCCTCGCGGCGGCGGGCCGGCCGGTACCCCTCCCGGCGCACCGTCTCGGCGCCGACGACCACGGCGTCCGCCAGGGCGCGCAGCACCCCGAAGATCCGCATGTCGGCGTCGCAGGACAGCGGCTGGGAGCGCCCGCCGTGGTGGGCCGCTCCGTCGAGGGAGGCGACCATGTTGCCGCGCAGCCAGGGCCGCGCGGCCCGTCCCGTCTCCCCGTCCCCCTCGGCCGTCGCAGCGGGGTAGGCGTACGCGTCGGCGATCTCCTCGGGCGTCCAGGGCCGGTCGGCGGACGGCGGCTCCTGGCGCCCGGGGGCCGTGGGCGCGGCGGGGTACTCGAAAGGAGGGAACAGGCGTCGCATACGGCGCAGTGTGGCACGTGCCACTGGCGTGTTTCGCGCCCCGCCACGCCACGTACAGTGATAAGGGTGTCGTCCTCCCCCGCCCACAAGCCCGCCCCGAGCGCCGGACCGGAGCGTCCGGCGGCCGACGGGGCCGCCCCGCTGTCCCTGTGCGACCGCGAGCCGCACGTCCCCGCCGACCGCCTGGTCGCGGAGATGGTGCCGCCGCCGCGCTTCGACTCGGTGCGCTTCGACAACTACATCCCCGACCCCTCCCAGCCCAGCCAGTCCGAGGCCGTGAAGGTGCTGAGCGAGTTCGCGGGCGGGCTCGGCGGGGGCCGGGCGGACGGCGAGGGCGGCGGCATCCGCCGCTGGTTCCGCCGCGGCGGGCGGCCGACGGCGCCCACCGGGCCGCGCGGGGTGTACCTCGACGGCGGCTACGGCGTCGGCAAGACCCATCTGCTGGCCTCCCTGTGGCACGCCACCGAGGCCCCGCCCGAGCGCAAGGCGTTCGGCACGTTCGTGGAACTGACCAATCTGGTGGGCGCGCTCGGCTTCCAGCAGACGGTGGCCACGCTCGGCGGGCACCGGCTGCTGTGCATCGACGAGTTCGAGCTGGACGACCCGGGCGACACCGTGCTGGTCTCCACCCTGCTGAGCCGTCTGGTCGAGGAGGGCGTGGCGCTGGCGGCCACCTCCAACACCCTGCCCGGCAAGCTGGGCGAGGGCCGGTTCGCCGCCGCCGACTTCCTGCGGGAGATCCAGGGCCTGTCGGCGCACTTCCGCACGCTGCGCATCGACGGCGAGGACTACCGCCACCGCGGCCTGCCCGAGGCCCCGGCGCCGGCCGGCGACGCCGAGGTGAGTGCCGCCGCGCACCGCACTCCCGGCGCGTCCCTGGACCACTTCCCCTCCCTCCTGGACCACCTCTCCCGGGTGCACCCCAGCCGCTACGGCGCGCTGTGCGACGGCGTGGAGGCGGTCTGCCTCACCGATGTCCGGCCGGTGCCGGACCAGTCCACCGCGCTGCGCCTGGTGGTCCTGGCCGACCGGCTCTACGACCGCGAGGTGCCGGTACTCGCCTCCGGGGTGCCCTTCGACCGCCTCTTCGGCGAGGACATGCTGAAGGGCGGCTACCGCAAGAAGTACTTCCGGGCGATATCCCGGCTGACCGCGCTCGCCCGCGACGCGCGGCGCCTGACCGGCGGGGGCGACGGGGCCTGACCCGGGCGGGTCCGACCGGGGCGGCACCCGGCGGAACCGGAGGCCCGGCGGCGGAGCCGGTGGCCACGGAACCGGCGGCACGGAAAGCCGCCCGGGAAACGGCCGGATCCGTACGCCGGGAGGGTCGCGGCGCGCGCGGGCGGGTTCCGGCCGGGCCGCGCCTGGTTCCCGCCGAGCGGACGGCGTGGTACACACAAGCGGGTCATCAACCTGTCCGCCAGCAGGGAGTTGCCCATGTCAGCAACGCGACGCCAGATCCTGGGAAGTGCCGCAGCCGTCGGGGCGGGGATCGCCTTCACCGGATCGCTCTCCGAACTGTTCGCCGGTACGGACGCCGCCCACGCCGCGGCCGGCGGCCGGGACGGGTACGGCCCCCTCGTACCCGACCCCGACGGCCTCCTCGATCTGCCGAAAGGTTTCCGCTACCGGGTGCTGTCGCGTGAGGGCGAGCCCATACTCTCGGGCCAGGGGCCGGTCCCCGGCAACCACGACGGCATGACCGCCCTGCCCGGCACCCACCCCGGGCGCGTGCGGCTGGTGCGCAACCACGAGAACCGCCACAACGCCCCCCACCGCGTCCCCGCCGTGCGCGGACTGACGTACGACCCGCAGGGCATGGGCGGCTGCACCGTGCTGGAGCTCTCCGGCAGCGACCGCGTGCTGGACGAACGGGTGGGCATCGCGGGCACCGCGGTCAACTGCGCGGGCGGCCCGACCCCCTGGGGCACCTGGCTGACCTGCGAGGAGACCGAGGACAAGGCCGGCACCAACGGCTACACCAGGGACCACGGCTTCATCTTCGAGGTCGGTCTGCGGCCCGGTCACCGCACCGTCCCCGAGCCGCTCACCGCGATGGGCCGCTTCCAGCACGAGGCCATCGCCGTCGACCCGCGCGAGGGCGTGGTCTACGAGACCGAGGACGCCTTCGACCACCCCTTCGGCCTGTTCTACCGCTTCCTGCCGCACCGCCCCCGCGGCGGCTTCGACTCGCTGCGCGCGGGCGGGAGGCTGGAGGCCATGCGGGTGCCCGGCGTCCCGGACCTGTCGGCCGTCACCGAGCCGGGCACGCACTTCGACGGCGTCGAGTGGCTGCCGGTGCCCGATCCGCTGGCGAAGGAGACGCCCATCCGCCTGCAGGACTTCGGCCCCGGCGGCGTCACCCACGCGCAGAAACTGGAGGGCTGCTACTGGGGCAGCCACCGGGGCGAGGGCGCGGTGTACTTCGTCTCCAGCTACGCGCGCAGCTCCGAGGGCTCGGCGGCCGACCACTTCGGCCAGGTGTGGCGCTACGAACCGGGCCGCCGCCGGCTGACGCTGGCGGTGATCTTCGGGCCGGACACCGGCGTGGACACCCCCGGCGAGTCCCCGGACAACATCTGCCTCGCCCCGGGCGGCGGACTGATGCTCTGCGAGGACGGCGGCGGCGAGCAGCACGTCTACGGCCTCACCCGCCACGGCGAGATCTACGCCCTGGCGCGCAACGCCCAGAACACCGGCACCGCGCAGGAGCCGGAGTACGGAGAGTTCGCGGGCGTCACCTTCTCGCCCGACCACCGCACCATGTACGTCAACTGCTACGACCCGGGGACCACGTTCGCCGTCACCGGGCCCTGGCGCCACTGAGACCGGCGGGACCGCGGTGGCCGGGGGCTGCCGGGCGGCACCGGCGGCGGTGACGGTGAGAGCGGCGGCGGGCGGTTACCCGATCGAGCGTCACCCGGGCCGGGGGTGGCGGTAGTCCGACAAGAGCAGCATCCCGCGCGACCGTCCCGGATCGTCGTTACGTTCCGATCATGACCGTCTCCGTGCGCCGTACCGCCCGTCCCCTGACCGCTCTCGCCCTGGTCGCCGCCGCGGCGGCGGGCTGCGCGGGCCCGGGTGGCGATACCACCCGGGCCGGCGCCTCCCCGGCCGCGCCCTCCTCGCCGGCGGCCTCGGAGGGGGGCTCCGGGGAGGGCGACTTCTCCGCCTCCCCGCGCTCCTCCGTCTCCCGCCCGGACGGCGACGGCCAGGACGCGTCGCCCTCCGACCGGTACGCCACCCTGCCTGCCTCCATCAGCGGCCGGGTGCCCGTCTTCCGGCACGGCCCCCGCCCCGAGACCCCGCGGGACGCCGGTGACGAGGCCGGGAAGCCGGAGGAGGAGAGGCAGCGGGAGGAGGAGAAGCCCGAGGAGGACGGCGAGAACCGGGAGAAGCGGAAGAAGGCCGAGAAGAGCGGCGACAAGGAGGACAGGGTCGTGGCGCTGACCTTCGACGCCGCCCTGTCCGCCGAGGACCGCGAGCGGGCCGAGGAGGAGGGCAAGCGCCACGACAATCCCGGGCTCGTCTCCGCCCTGCGCCGCGAGAAGGTCCCCGCGACCGTCTTCATGTCGGGCCTGTGGGCGCAGACCTACGAGCACCAGGCGCGCTCCATCGGCCGCGACGGCCTGTTCGAGGTCGGCAACCTCTCCCACTCCCACCGCGCCTTCACCGGCGGCTGCCGCGACCTCCCCGCGCTCGCGCCCGACAAGCAGCTCGCGGACGTGCGCAAGGGGCGGAAAGCCATCCGTGCGGCGGGGGTGAAGAACCTGACGCCCTACTTCCGCTTCCCCGGCGGCTGCTTCGACGACCGCTCCCGGCGGGCGATCGCCCCGGCGGAGGTGACGGCGGTGGCCGGCGACGTGGTGGCACCGGACGCCGGGGAGAAGGACCCGAAGAAGGTGGCCGAGCGGGTGCTGAAGGACGTCAGGCCGGGCTCGGTGGTCGTACTCAGCTGCGACCGCGAGAAGGCCCCCGCCACCGAGAAGGCCGTGCGCCGGATCGTCCCGGAGCTGAAGGAGCGCGGGTACCGCATCGTGCGCGTCTCGGAGATGATCGCCTCGGCCATGGGCCGGGACTGAGCCACGGCCCCGGCGGCTCCGTCCGGCTCCGTTTTCCGCCCGGTTCCGTTCAGCAGGAGCAGGCGACGCGTTCGGCCTCGTGCCACTCGCACACCGGGCACAGCGTCGCACCGCGCGTGCTCGCCGGGTACTCGGTCGGCTCGCCGCACTGCACGCACATGGCCCGCTCCTCGCGCCCGGCGCCGTCGGGGGCGGTGCCGGCGTCCGGGGCGGCCGTCGTCTCGGGTGCGGTCCAGCCGGATACGAACTCCATGGGGCCGAGGGTACTCCCGGCCCCACCCGCCGGTGGCCTCGCGCGAAAACGGGTGCGGACGCCCCGGCGGCGGCTGGCACACTGGCCCCGTGAGCACCTCCGACGCCCCCTCCACCGACCCCTCCACCGCTCCCGCCGCCCGCGAGGCCGCCGACCGGGACGCGGCCCCGCAGTACGTCCTGCCGCTCGTCGTCCGGATCGAGCGGTCCGCTCCCCCCGGCCCGCCCGCGCGCAGCGACGCGCTTGAGACGGCGGCGCGCGCGGTGCTGGTGATGCTGTCGGACGAGCGCGCGACGGACCCCGGCGGCGACTGGCACCGGGCGGTGCGCGACTGGCAGGACGGGCGCATCCGCAAGGTGGTGCGCCGGGCGCGCGGCGCGGAGTGGCGGCGGGCCTGCGCGCTGCCGGGCGTCACCGTGACCGGCGGCGGCGAGCACCCGGCCGAGGTGCGGGTGTTCCCGCCCGTACCGCTGGACGGCTGGCCGAAGGACCTGGCCCGCCTCCAGGTCTCCGGCACCGACCTGGAGGACCCCGTACCGCCCGCCGCGCCGGAGCCGGGCACGCCCGTGCTGTGGCTCAACCCGGAACTGGAGATGTCCGCCGGCAAGGCGATGGCCCAGGCCGGGCACGGCGCCCAGCTCGCCTGGCTGGCGCTGGACGGCGCGGCGCGGGCCGCCTGGCGTGCGGCCGGCTTCCCGCTGGCGGTCCGCACCGCCCCGCGCGGTGAGTGGGAGCGGCTGACGGAGTCGGGTCTGCCGGTGGTGCGCGACGCGGGCTTCACCGAGATCGCCCCGGGCTCGGCCACGGTCGTGGCCGAGCACCCGGCGCTCCCGGCGCGCCTGGGCTGAACGGCGCGGCCGAGGGATCAGCGCCCGCTCTCGGAGGCTTCTCCCCCGGAACTCCCGGCGCTCCCCGCGCCCCCGGAGGTCTCCCCCTCGCCGTCCTCGCCGTCCCGCTTGCCCGCGCCCCACTCCCGCGTCCTGCGCTCCCGCTCCATCCGCCGCCGCAGCGCGGCGGGCGGGCCGGTGAGCTCGGGGAAGTCCGTGCGCATCGCGCGGACCAGCGAGTACATCATCAGGGAGGCCAGGAGGAAGAACGGCAGACCGAGCACCGTGATCACCTCGGCGAGCGCGTCCAGGCCGCTCTTGCCGGTGGCCGCGATCAGCGTCCCCGCGACCACGCCCTCGGTGATCGCCCAGAACACCCGCTGCCGCGTCGGCCCGCCCTCCTCCCGCTGCCCGGCGCTGAGCATGTCCACCACCAGGGACGCCGAGTCCGAGGAGGTGGTGAAGAAGATGACCACGATCAGCACCGACAGGGCCGAGACGAAGGTGGTGAGCGGGTAGTTCTCCAGGAAGGTGAAGAGCGCGCCGGGGATGTCGCCCTCCTCCACCACGTTCCGCACCAGCCCGCCGGCGCCGTTCATCTCGATGTCGATGGCGGACAGCCCGAAGACGCTGAACCACACGATGGTGAAGGCCGTGGGCAGCGCGAGGACGCCGAGGACGAACTCGCGGATCGTGCGCCCCTTGGAGATACGGGCGATGAAGATGCCCACGAACGGCGACCAGGTGATCGTCCAGGCCCAGTAGAACACCGTCCAGGTCCCCTGCCAGCCGGTGTCGGCGAAGGTGTCGTTCCAGAAGGCCAGCGACACCAGCGAGGACAGGTAGACGCCGACGTTCTCGATGATCCCCTTGGCCAGGAACAGCGTCGCCCCGGTGGCGAGCACGAAGAGCATCAGCCCGACGGCCAGGACGATGTTGATGTTCGACAGCCGCCTGATGCCCTTGTCCAGGCCGAAGACCACCGAGGTCGTGGCGATGGCGGTGATGACGGTGATCAACAGCACCTGCACCAGCGAGTTCTCCGGCAGGCCGAACAGCCGCGCCAGCCCGCTGTTGATCTGCATCGTGCCCAGGCCGATGGAGACGGCGACGCCGAAGAGCGTGCCCATCACCGCCGCGATGTCCACGATCCGGCCCGCCGTGCCGTACACCCGGTCCCCAAGCAGGGGGTACAGCACGGAGCTGACGCGGAACGGCATCCCGCGCACGTAGACGAAGTAGGCGAACGTCAGCGACGGCAGGCAGAAGATCGACCAGGTGTGCAGGCCGAAGTGGTACAGCGAGTAGGCCATCGCCATCCGGGCGGCCTCGGTGCTCTCCGGCTCGACGCCCTGCTGGGGCGGCTCGGCGAAGTGGCTGATCGGCTCGGCGACCCCCCAGAACATCAGGATCGTGCCGATTCCGGCGGCGAACAGCATCGCGAACCAGGTCCGCGTGCTGTACTCCGGGCGGTCGTCCTGGGCGCCCAGGCGGATGTGGCCGTAGCGGCTGACGGCGATCCAGAGCAGATAGACCAGGAAGGTCGTCACGCCCAGGATGTAGAACCAGCCCAGTTGGGTGAGCAGCCAGTCCGAGGCCGTGGCGAAGACCCGGTCCACCTGCTCCGTCAGCGAGATCGCCGCGACCACGAACAGCACGGTGAGCCCGGCGGAGGTGAAGAAGATGACCGGATCGGTACGGAGCCCCAGTAGGCGCTGCAGCTTTTCCAGCATGTACCTCTCCCTGGAGGACTGGTCCGATTTTCGTCGTTTTCGCGGTCCGATGCGGGCGCGACACACGGGCGGTGGCCGCGAACGGACCGGGGTGGGGCCCCGGCGAAAGCTCAGGTGAAGCTCTGAACTCCGCCGCGCGGGATTGGTGATCCCTCTGCCCGGAGATGACAACCCCACACGGGGAGGAGCCGTCGAGGGGGGCGGGCGTGGCACGACTGGGTACGGGGATCGGCTGGCGGCCGGCGATCGCGGACGCGATCGAGGCGCTGCCGGACGTCGGCTGGGTGGAGGTGGTCGCGGAGAACGTCTGCCCCGACCACCTTCCGCCGGCGCTGGCACGGCTGCGCGAGCGCGGCACCACCGTGGTGCCGCACGGGGTGGGGCTCGGACTCGGGGGCGCGCAGCGGCCCGACCCCGCCCGGCTGGCGGCGCTGGCCCGCCGGGCCGAGGCGCTGGAGGCGCCGCTGGTCACCGAGCACATCGCGTTCGTCCGGGCCGGGGGGCCGGGGGCCGGGGCACCGGGAGACGAGGGGCCGGTGATGGAGGCCGGGCACCTGCTGCCGGTGCCGCGCACCCGCGACGCGCTGGAGGTGCTCTGCGAGAACGTCATGATCGCCCAGGACGCGCTGCCCGTACCGCTGGCGCTGGAGAACATCGCGGCCCTGCTGCCCTGGCCCGGCGAGGAGCTGGGCGAGGCGGAGTTCCTGACCGAGCTGGTGGACCGCACCGGCGTCGGCCTGCTCATCGACGTGGCCAACCTCCACACCAACCGCGTCAACCGGGGCGAGGACCCGCTGGCCGTCCTGGACGGCCTGCCGCTGGACGCGCTGGCGTACGTGCACGTGGCGGGCGGTGTGGAGCGCGACGGGGTGTGGCACGACAGCCACGCCCACCCGGTGCCGGAGCCGGTGCTGGAACTGCTGGCCGAGCTGTGCGTGCGCACCGATCCGCCGGGGGTGCTGCTGGAACGGGACGACGACTTCCCTCCGGCGCAGGAGCTGGCCGCCGAACTGGCTGCCGTGCGGGGCGTGTTCGAGGGCGCGGCGCGGAACGCGGGAGGCCCCCGTGCCTGACGCCCGCCCCACCACCGGACCCGTCACCGCCCCTGGTGCCGGACCTGATACCGACCCCGACATGGACACCGGCTCCGGCACCGACGCGGCCCGCCGCCGGCTGGCCGCCGCCCAGGCCGCCCTGCTGGGCGCACTGGTCGCGGACGGCCCCGCGCCGGCCGGCTTCGACCCCGCGCGGCTGGAGGTCCAGCGCCGGGCGCTGGTCGCCAAGCGGGCCTCGGTCATCGCCGGGATCGCGCCCGAACTGCCACGCATCCTGGGCGACCGCTACCGCCCGGCGTTCACCGCCTACGCCCGCGGCCGCCCCATGACCGACGGATACCGCCCGGACACCATGCGCTTCACCGCGCACCTGCTGGAGTCCGACCCCTCCCTGTCCCGGCAGCAGCGCCGCCGCCTGCGCCGCTGGTACCGCGAACGCTCCGGCCGGGCCCCTCGGGGGTGGGGCCCGGCCGGTCTCCTCCGTCTTCTGCGCCGTACACGGCCGGGTACGTAGCGGGCGGACGTATCGGGGCCTGCGCGGATGCAGCCTGAGCAGCGGTTTTACTCAGCCCTGCTCCGCCGCGAGCACCAGGAACGCGGCCCACCCGTTCTGACCGACTCGCAGTATGGGCCCGTCGGCCTCCTTGGAATCCCTCACATGCACAGCCTCCGGCCCGGCGGCCACCTCCACGCAGTCCCCGCCGCCCGAGCCGCTGTGGCTGCTCTTGAACCAGTGCAGCTAGCCCGCGTTCCTGGTCACCTGCTCCATGCTCATGTCTCTCCCAGCAGCCGTCCGATGAGCCGCGCAGACTCCACGACGCTCAGGGCCTGCGATCGCAGCCTGCCATGACGCATGGAGAAGGCTCTGACCTCGGAGACATCCGATACGACGCGTCCGACGCCCTGGAACTCGGAGTAGCCGATGGCGTCCCCGAGCTTCTGCTGGCTCAACCCGGCCCGCCTGCCCAGGTGTTGCAGCAGCCTGCCGTATGCCGACCACACTCCCGGCGGGTCGGCACTGTCCTCCTTCACCCGTACCGCACGGCCGTTCCGCGTGTCCCGCACCGCCCTCACGCCCCTTCGTCCCCGAGTCCGTCCCGCTCGTCCGAGCCCCCGGCGGCTTCCGCCGTCCGTCACCGCCGGGGCCATGCCCAACGCGGCCCGCGCGGGCCGGGGCACGGCCCGGGAGCCGTACAACACCCGTACAAGGCCCGGTTGTACGGCTCCCCGCCGAAGGTTCCGATCGGGAGCCGGCCGGTCCGGCCCTGTGCTCGTGACGGTTGAGGCGGTACACCGGCCCGCGTGCCACCCGGCCGGTCCCGGTCAGCGCAGGGCCTTCGCCATCACGTGCTCTCTGGTGCGCCGTCGGGCAGCAGGTCCCCGAACTCTCCCGTGTCGGCGAAACCGTTGCGCCGGTAAAGGGAGATGGCATGGTCGTTGCCCGGGATCACCGTGAGTCTGAGGACCGTGCCTCCCGACTGCCGGGCCCAGTCCTCGACCGCTGCCGTCGGCCGGTCACCGATCCCATGGCCTCGCGCCTGCGGACCGACCCATACCGATCGCAGCTCCCGCACACCGTCGTCCGCGGGAAGGCCACTGGCCATGCCGACGGCTCGGTCTTCCAGCAATGCGACGAGGTGGTGGGCACCGGGCGTCTCCAGGCGGGCGCGCCACTGCTCCTCTCCGCCCCTGTCCCAGTCCGCGAGCCGGCTCCTGAAGGCATGCGGCGCCTCGGCCAGCGCGGCACGGCGGACCTCCCGCCACAGCGGCCAGTCCTGCGTCGTGAGAACCCTCAGCGTCACCATGCCGGCGAGTCTGCCGAAATACGCGTGGAACGGTCCACGTCGCCCGCCGCCTTCCGGCTCACGAAATCGAGAGGGAGAAGCGGAGGAACATGCGCCCGAGAGACCACCCCTCCGGGTGTCACGGGAACGGGACCGCCCAGCTTGGGGCCGCCCGTTCCGTCAACACTGGCCGTACGAAACCGTCTTGGCCGGAAAACGCCTGCGTCGCCTGATCGGGCCTAGGGAAAGGATCGGCTCGTCACTCAAAGCGACAAGGGGGTTGCGTGGGGTTCGTGTTGAGGCGGAAACAGCCGCTCAAAGAGGAGTTCGATGCCTGCGGCGAGAGGCTTGGCGATCTCGGTGAGGGGATCGGCCGGATCAGCCGCGAGATCGCGGAGATCCGCACCACGCTCATCGAGGCGGCGGAGAGGTCGCCGTCGCAGGCGATGAGCGGAGAGCTCCACAGGCTCCGGAGAACCGCCTCCGACGGGATCAGGATCCTCCAGGAGGAGAACCAGATTCAGCTACGGCGGCAGGAGGAGATCCTCAGCCGCCTGGGCGAACTGCGCCTGGAGATCACCGGCGGCCGTGCCGGGGCGCATCCGCCGCCCGCCCCAGTCCTCCCCAAGGCCCATGAGCCGGACAAGGCCGGTGAGGCCGAAGGCGAAGCAGAGGAGACGGACGGGGCCCCGCCGTCGAATCCACTGAGTGGAGCCCCCATTACACGGGACAGCCGACGACAGGAGGAGCACGCAGTGCGGGAGCAGGACGGCGAGCGGCCGGAGAGCGTGGACGGCGTACCGGCCTCCCCGGAGGGAGCGGCTTCCTCCGGGGAGGCCGAGGAGAAGCCGGAAGAGCGCGTGAGGGCGGTGAAGAAGGCCGCAGAGCAGACCCTCCGGAACCGTTCCGAGGACGCCCCCGGCCGTACCGATCGCACGGCGGCGCCCCCGGCAGCGGACGGCCGGCGGCTCCACGGCCTCCACGCGGACGGCACAGACGGGCAGCGACCGGGGCGGCGGGACGACAGCCGGGCCGCGCCGCCCGACCCGCTGGCCGAGCACGCGGAGCTGCTGCTGAACGCCGCCGGGGTGTCGCGCGCCGAACTGGTCTGCCACCGCGACACCTGGGAGTTCCTGCTCGTACAGGCCGCGCGGCACCCGCGCTTCCGCGTCCCCGGAACGGTCGAGGAGGACGCCGAGCACGGCCTGGTGTGGACGCACCTGTCCGGGCCGTCCCTCATCGCGGCCCTGATCAGCCTCTGGAAGACCCGGGAGGAGGCGAGCGAGGAGGTGGACGCGGACTGGGCGATGGCCGCCGTGCTCTACGACCGCATCCGCGACCGGCTGACCGAGGCCGGGCCCGGCGACGGACGCCGTACCGTCCGCATCGTCCTGGACGACGGGGACGGGCCGGAGGAGACGGCGGCGGCCGCCGAGCCCTCCGGGGAGGAGGCGGAGGCCGCGTAACCCCGCCCGCTCACACCGCTGCGGCCCGGACGGCGTCCGGGCCGCAGCGGTGCGGGACCGGGCTCAGCGCCCGGCCGCGAGCGCGACGAACGCCGCCCACCCGTCGCGGCCGACCCGCAGCACGGGCCCGCCGGCCGTCTTGGAGTCCCGCACGTACACGGCCTCCGGCCCGGCGGCCACCTCCACGCAGTCCCCGCCGCTCGTTCCGCTGTAGCTGCTCTTGAACCAGACGCGTCCGTCAGGCTGGTCGGTGGTCATAGCTCCCCTGCCACGCGCTCGATGAGACGTGCGGACTCCTCGGTGCTGAGGGCCTGCGTCCGCAGCATGCCATACCGCATCCAGAACTCGCTGACCTCGCGGCGGTCACTCCGAACGCTCACCACGTCCTGCGCCTCGACGTAGACGTACTGGCCGTGGCCGTGCGTCTCCAGCAGCACCATGGGACCGTTGAGCCCGCTGTGGGCGCCTCGTTCCGTGGGCATGACCTGGATCTCGACGTTGCGCATCCTGGAGCACTCCAGCAGCTTCTCCAACTGCTCCCTCATCACCTCCCTGCCGCCGACGACGCGGCGCAACGCCGACTCCTCCACGATGAACACGAAGACGGTCGCCGGACTCCTCCGAGTCAGCAGCGCCTGCCGGGCGAGCCGGGCGACCACTCGCTGTTCGACGACCTCCTCGGCCAAGGGCGGGAAGTGGGAGTCGAGGAGCGCATGGGCGTACCTCTCCGTCTGGAGCAGCCCCGGCACGAGCAGTGGGTCGTAGGAGAAGCGGCTGATCGCCTCCAGCTCCAGTGCCGCCACGTTCTGGAAGAACGCTGGCAACTGGGCGCGGTCCACGTCCTCCTGGAGGGTGTCCAGCGCACCGCCGGCCTTCAGCACCAGCTCCGCCGCGCCGGTGAACGCGGCCTTCGCGGGCCGCCGTCCCTGCTCGACCGAGGCGACCTGCTCCAGCGAGTACCCGATGGCGTCCGCCAGGGACTGCTGGGTGAGGCCCTCGCGTTCGCGGAAGAGGCGGACGAGTTTGCCGTAGGCGCTCCACGCGCCGGGCCGGTCCCCGCCGCCGTCTGTGGCGGGCCTGGCGCGCTCGTTGTTCCTGCCCATCGTTGTTCCCCCTGGTCCGTCGCGGGTGCACCTCCACGGCGAACCGCGCCGGTGCCGGACAGGTCACGGGCGACGGCCGTACAACCGCCGTACAAGGGGTTCGCGCAGGGGCGTGTACGGCGGTCCGACCTGGCCGTACGCCCTTGTGTGACGGGACGGTTACGGCATGCGACACCAGAGTTCCACCGCCGGGCGGCCCACCACACGCCCCACCGACCGTGCCGCCGAACAGGCCGCCGGCGTACCGCGGTTCACCACCCGCCTCAGCGGCACGCGGCGGGGCGCGCGGCTGGCGCGCAGGCTCGCCGTGCAGCAGTTCGCCGAGTGGACTGGCCTGCCCCACGGCTGCGACGCCGCGCACGCCGTCGCCCTGGTGACGGCCGAGCTGGCGGCCAACGCCGTTACCCACGGCAGCCTTCCGGGCCGGGACTTCCGGCTGACGCTGCTCCTGCCGCACGAACCGGCCGTGCCCGAGTCCGCCTCGCATGAACCGGCCGCGCACGAACCGACACTGTCCGAGCCGGCCGTGATGCGGATCGAGGTCACCGACACCCGGCCCGAACACCTCCCCCGCCACCCCGCGACCGAACCGGGGCCGCCCGACGAGGTGTCGGGGCGGGGGCTGCTCCTGGTCGCGTTGTACGCCCGGCGCTGGGGGTGCGAGGTGCGGGACGCGTTCACCAAGACCGTCTGGGCGGAGGTCTCGTTGCCCGCGCCCGTCCGGTGACGCGGGCCTCCGGCGGGCAGGGGCCCGTGCGCTGACTCAGCGGCCGGCGTAGTGCTCCGCCAGGCTCCTCAACTCGCGGGTCCACAGCTCCATGTCGTCACCGGGCCGCTCGTACGGTTCCCGCCGGGCCAAACTGAAGAAGCCGCCCGACGGCTGGCGGGTGCTCTGCGACACCACGAGGGCCGACAGCATGGGGAGCCGTCCGTCCTGGTTGTCCCGGGCCGACGCGTCCTCCAGGAGGTACGGCATCGGGCCCTTGTAGTAGGGGACATGGTGGCCGAGACGTGCCAGTTCGGCGCTCAGTTCGCCGTACGACAGCGGTTCCGCGCCTTGGCGTGCCCGTTCACGCAGGATCTCCACCATGGCTTCCAGAGCCTGCTCGTACTCAAGAGTGCCCTTCCGCATGTTCCCCTCCCGGCCCCTCGGTCCAGCTGTGGTCCGAGCCTATGCCTCCGGTACGGCGACCGGCTCCGTCTTCGGATAACCGCCACCGACCCCCCAGCGGCGACCGTCACAGTGCTGTCGTATTCCGGTCGATCAACTGCTTTGCAGAAGTACAGTATTGGCCGACCGGCCGGGGTGGGAGTCGAACGGGGGTACGGGGTGGAGCTCGTCGGGGAGATAGCCGCGGTGCGTGCGGGGCGGGGGAATCCCCGCGCGATGGTGGGCGAGTTCCGCCGTACCGCCGTGCTGGTGCCGCTGATGGACGGCCGGCTGCTGACGGCCGTCCACGGCGGGATCCGCTGGATCCACACGTTCACCGACGAGGCGGCGCTGGCCCGCTTCGCGCGCCTGAAGGGCGCCGCGCCCGGTGAGGAGTGGGAGTACGCGGCGCTGCTGGGGGCCCGGCTGCTGGATGTGGTCGTTCCCCGGGTGGACGGCCCGGCCGGGGTGGCGGTGAACGCCGCCGACGAGGACGGCTCGATGCTGTTCCCGCCGGTGCGGGGCATCGTGCCGGACGCGGCGGCGGTGGACGCGGATATGGAGATCGGCGGCGCGGGGCGGGACGGGGGCGCGCGGTGAGCGGCGACGGTGACCTGAAGTTCTCCAAGGAGGCCCTGGACCTCATCACCAAGGGCCTCAACGGGGCGATCGACGAGCTGAAGCAGGTGGGCAGTTCGGAGACCGACTCCATCCAGGGCGCGGGCTTCGACTCGATGGTGCTGACGGCCATGGAGGCCGGCCACCCGGGGCTGGCCGGGGAGTTCGAGGGCTTCTGCGAGGACTGGGAGTGGGGCGTACGCGCCCTGGTCATGGAGGCCAACAAGCTGGCGGCCCGGCTGGACCTGGCGGCGGGCATGGTCCACGCCGAGGACCGGTACTGGGAGGGCACCTACAAGATCGCGGCCAACTCCTTCGTCGGCAACCCCCACCTGTCCGGGCAGGAGGTCACCCAGCGGGAGTGGGACGAGCTGATCTCGCTGGACAACTACCGGCCCGACTACAGTGCCGAGTCGTTCCGCACCGCCCAGCAGGAGATGGCGCAGACCTGGAAGGACACCGCCCGGAACGTGACCAGCGAGGGCCAGGGCGGCTTCCTGAACGACCTGGCGATGGACGCGGCCGGGGTCGAGGAGCACCATCGCGAGACGGTGCGGGACGTGATGTTCGGGCCCTCCCCGGAGGAGCGGGCCCAGCAGCAGGCGCAGCAGCAGGCCGCGCGGCAGGGTGACGGGGGCGAGGGCTGATGGGCTGGGACCTCATTCCCGACAGTCTCGAGGACGGCTTCGAGAAGGGTGTGCGCAAGCTCGGCGACGGCGTCGAGTGGCTGGGCGACAGGACGGCCGAAGGGCTGGACAAGGCCGGCTGGGAGTCCGGCGCGGACTGGGTGCGCGACAAGTCCCGCTCCACCGCGAACGCGATGGGCGCGGACACCGACGAACTCCAGCTCGGGCAGACCGAGGACCCTAAGAAGCTGGTCTACGGCAGCGCGGGCAAGCTCCGCTCGACCGCGGGCCATCTGAAGGACTTCGCCAAGTCCTTCGACAACGTCGGCAAGGGCATCAAGGGGCTGGACTCCTCCGGGATCGAGGGCGAGGCCGCCGACACCTTCCGGACGAAGGCGGCCGAGGAACCTCCCAAGTGGTTCAAGGCCGCCGACGCCTGCGAGAAGGCCGCGGGCGCCCTGGAGGACTTCGCCGACACCGTGGAGTGGGCGCAGGGCCGGGCCAAGGAGGCGATCACCAAGTACGAGGCCGCCGTCAAGGCCTCCGAGGACGCGCGGACGGCGCACAACAAGAAGGTCGACGCGTACAACAAGGCCGTCGACGCCTACAACGCCAAGGTGAAGGCGGGGGACGACCCGGGTACGCCGCCGGTGTGCCCGGCCGCCTTCAAGGACCCGGGTCCGGCGAAGGCGGAGGAGGCCGAGGAGATCCTCGCCGAGGCGCGCAAGCAGCGCGACACGGCGGCGGAGAAGGCCCGGTCGGCCGTGAAGGCGGCGCGGGAGAAGGCGCCGCCCAAGCCGTCGTACGGCGAGCAGTTCAAGTACGGCATGGCCGGAATGCACCTGGAGAACTCGCACATGCTGGGCGGGTTCCTCAAGAGCGGCACCGAACTGGTCGCCCTGGCCCGCAGCCTCAACCCCACCGACCTGTACAACCTCGGGCACCCGGGCGAGTACGCCACCACCCTCAACAGCACGGTCGCCGGACTGCTCCAGGCGTCCAACGACCCGGTGGGCACGGGCAAGCAGATGGTCTCGGCCTTCATGAAGGACCCGGCCGAGGGCGGCGGCCGGCTGGTCTTCGACGCGGCGCTGACCGTCCTGACCGGCGGTGCCGGGGCGGGCGTCAAGGGCGTGCGGATCGCGGCCGACGCCGCGGACGCGGCAGCCGATGCGGGCAAGGCCCGCCGCGCCCTGGACAACGACGGCCCGGAGCAGCACGGCAGCAAGCCGGAGGAGCGCGACTCCGGCGGCACGGACCCGGTGGACCTGGCCACGGGGAGGATGTTCCTGCCGCAGACGGACATCACCCTGCCCGGTGCGATGCCGCTGGTCTTCCGGCGGTACGTGGAGTCCGGGTACACCGCCGGGCGGTGGTTCGGGCCGTCGTGGGCCTCCACCGTCGACCAGCGGCTGGAGGTGGACGCCGAGGGCGTGGTGTTCGTCGCCGAGGACGGGCGGCTGCTGGCGTACCCGCACCCGGCCCCCGGCGTGCCCACGCTGCCGTCGGCCGGCTCGGCACGTATGCCGCTGGAGCGTACCCCGGACGGCGGCTACACCCTCACCGAACCGGACACCGGACGGGTGCGGCACTTCGCCCCGCCGCCCGGGGGCGGGGACGGCGGGGCGGACGGTGTGGCGCGGCTGGAGCAGATCACCGACCGGGCCGGACACCAGATCCTCTTCGCCTACGACGAGGCCACCGGCGCCCCGCTGCGCATCGAGCACAGCGGCGGCTACACCCTGCACCTGACCGTCGAGGACGGCCGTGTCACCGCCCTGTCGCTGGGCGATCAGGTGGTCAGGCGCTACGGCTACACCGACGGCCACCTCACCGAGGTCGCCGACTCCTCGGGGCGGCCGCTGCGGTTCGAGTACGACGACGAGGCCCGGGTGATCGCCTGGACCGACTCCAACGGCCGGCGCTACGACTACGTCTACGACAACCTGCACCGGTGCGTCGCCGAGGGCGGCACCGAGGGCCACATGCAGGTCCGCATCGCCTACGACGGGATCGACCCGGACACCGGCCACAAGGTCACCACCCTGACCACCGCCGCCGGGCACGCCACCCGCCATGTGATCGACGACCGCTGCCGCACGGTCGCCACCACCGACCCGAACGGCCACACCACCCGCTACACCTACGGCGACCACCGGCAGCCGCTGACCGTCACCGATCCCCTGGGCCGCACCACCGTCTTCGCCTACGACGGGCACGGGCGCCTCACCGGCCTGACCCGCCCGGACGGGCGGCGGATCGCCGTCACCCGCGACGGCCTCGGGCTGCCGGTCGAGGTCCGCGAGGTGGACGGGGCGGTGTGGCGGCACGCCTACGACGAGCGCGGCCTGCGCACCGCCACCACCGACCCGGCCGGCCACACCACCCGCTACGCCTACGACGGGTACGGCCATCTGGTCTCGGTCACCGACGCCCTGGGCCGGGTCACGTCCGTGCGCTGCGACGCGGCCGGGCTGCCGGTGGAGATCACCGATCCTCCCCCTGCCTCCGGCGGGGGGACCCCCATGGGCGCCGTCACCCGCTACACCCGCGACGCCTTCGGCCGCCCCACCGCCATCACCGACCCCCTGGGCGCGGTCACCCGCCTGGAGTGGACGGTGGAGGGCAGGCTCGCCCGCCGCACCGGCCCGGACGGAGCCGAGGAGCGGTGGGAGTACGACGGGGAGGGCAACTGCGTCCGCCACACCGACGCGGCCGGCGGGGTGACCACCTACGAGTACACCCACTTCGACCTGCTGGCCGCTCGCACCGGCCCGGACGGGGTGCGCCACACCTTCGAGCACGACGCAGAGCTGCGGCTGACCCGCGTCACCAACCCCCAGGGCCTGAGCTGGTCGTACGAGTACGACCCGGCCGGGCGCCTGATGTCCGAGACCGACTTCGATGACCGCACCCTGTCCTACTCCTACGACGCGGCCGGCCAACTGGCCGCCCGTACCACCCCGCTGGGCGAGACCATCGCCTTCGCCCACGACGAGCTGGGCCGCCTGGTCCGCAAGGAGGCCGGGGGCAGGGTCACCACCCTCGCCTACGACGCGGCCGGACGGCCGGTGGAGGCCGTCGGGCCCGACGCGGAGGTGCGCTGGCACCGCGACCGGCTGGGGCGGGTGAAGACCGAGCTGGTGAACGGCCGGGCCCTGTCGCTGTCCTACGACGCGCTGGGCCGCCGCACCCGCCGCACCACCCCCACCGGGGCGGTGTCCTCCCTGGCCTACGACGCGGCCGGCAACCGCACCGCCCTGACCACCTCCGGCCGCACGCTGGACTTCACCCACGACGCCGCCGGGCGCGAGACCGCCCGCCGCATCGGCGAGCACCTCACCCTGGCCCAGTGGTGGGACCCTGCCGGGCGCCTGACCGGCCAGGCCCTCACCGCCGGGCCGGAGAACGCGGTCACCGTCCAGCAGCGCACGTACCACTACCGGCCGGACGGCCACCTCACCGCCGTCGACGACCTCCTGTCCGGCCACCGCGCCTTCGACCTCGACCCGGCCGGACGCGTCACCGCCGTCACCGCGGCCGACTGGAGCGAGAGCTACGCCTACGACGCGGCCGGCAACCAGACCTCCGCCTCCTGGCCCGCCGGGCACGCCGCCGCCGACGCCACCGGCGAGCGCGCCTACACCGGCACCCGCCTCACCCGGGCCGGGCGCTTCCGCTACGAGTACGACGCGGCCGGCCGCACCGTCCTGCGGCAGCGCGTCCGGCTGTCGAAGAAGCCCGACACCTGGCGCTACGAGTGGGACGCCGAGGACCGCCTCACCACCGTCACCACCCCCGACGGCACCCGCTGGCGCTACCTGTACGACCCGCTGGGCCGCCGTATCGCCAAGCAGCGCCTGGCGGCGGACGGGGAGACCGTCACCGAACAGGTGGACTTCACCTGGGACGGCCCGGTCCTCGTCGAGCAGACCACCACATCACCCGATCTGCCGCACCCGGTCGCCCTCACCTGGGACCACGACGGCCTCACTCCCCTGGCCCAGACCGAACGCCTCCTCGATCCCGCCGACCAGAGCGAGATCGACCGGCGATTTTTCGCCATCGTCACCGACCTCGTGGGCGCCCCCACCGAACTCGTCGACGAGACCGGCACCGTCGCCTGGCACACCCGCACCACCCTGTGGGGCACCACCACCTGGAACCGCGACGCCACCACCTACACCCCCCTGCGGTTCCCCGGCCAGTACCACGATCCCGAGACCGGCCTGCACTACAACTACTTCCGCTACTACGACCCGGCCACCGCCCGCTACACCACCCCCGACCCCCTCGGCCTGGCCCCCTCCCCCAACCCGGCCACCTACGTCCACAACCCCCACACCTGGACCGACCCGCTGGGCCTCGCGCCTTGCGGACCGCAATTCGATTACATGAGCGATCCAGGGGCGGATAACTGGATTCCGTCTGGACACCCCGTGACCCACGGAGAGACAGGCACGTTGATCGGCGACGACGGCGCCAGCGTGAGGAACTTTCAGAACGTCCTAAACCGCGGGGAGCATGATGTGGTAGCGCATGGATCCCGTGATGGTTTCCTTGCAATGCCTGGTGGGTCTGTGAACGGCGGGCAACTAGTCGACGCCGTCCTGAACAACCCTCACTACGGCGGCGGACCTCTTAGACTTATGGTGTGCCACTCGGGAAGCTCTGGAATAGCTCAACAGGTCGCCAACGAGCTCGGCGTGACAGTCCGAGCTCCGACAAACATGGTGGGAACGAACCCCGCCCTTGGCCGAGGGCAGGATCCTTTGATTCATGACGGTGGATACTGGAGAGTTTTCCTTCCGATCATTCAATAAAGGAGAAGTCGTGAAGTTTATCGGTTTCTTTAGGGAAATGCACCACGAAGGAAAAGAAGCGGAAAGGGAGTCAGTCCTTGAAGCGATCCAGATTCAAGGCGATTACAACACAGCAGACATGACCTCTTATCTAGCCTCGGGGCACCCGATTCTCGACATTATGGAAGTAACTTCCGATTTGATTGGAGGTAAATTTCAGTCACCCGGAGGGTCGTCTGTCATGACGGACGGCGAGTACGCATGGAGGGCCGATCTGGTGGAGTACGTCAAGCACTACAGAATTAACCTCCCGCAGGATTTTATCCAATGGGTGGACGAAAAATACTATAAGGTTCCCGAGGTAAGCCAACAGCGCCTCATCGACATCTCCATCTCAGTTAATCAGTTTCTAGGGTTTAAAGCCGCCCCAGGAGCTGGACCACAGAGAAAAGGAGAGGAGAATTAAAGCCCTGTGATAGGAGCTTCCATCCACACGGCTCCGCCGGGATGAGGATGTAAGAATTTCACGGCTGGTTCGGTATCGCGGAATCACCTGAGGAGTCAGGCGCAGGGGGCTTGGAACTAGGTATAGATGGACTGCAGACACGGATCTCTGATATCGACTGGACGACTGCCGAAGCCGAGTTAAAAATTTACAACGGCGAGTACTCCATCATGGTCAACGGCTTGATCAACCGCCGCCGTGATGAGGCTGCCGAACTGGAGAAGCTCTTGCGTTACATCGCGACTCGCTTCCCGGGTTCCTGGGGGCTACTCTACGAACGCTCCGCCGACATGGAGGAGCCGCCGGGGCAAAACGCCTTCCACGTCCGAGTCATGGCCAGAGGTGAAATCCAAACTCGCTTGGACCCTTTCCTCTCCCCCGCCCGGTCTGTCATCGAGGAGTGAGTGAAAAGCTGCGGCCTGCCGACCGGGCTCGGTGAGGTGGATTTCCCATGGACATCACTCTGAACAGCATCGCCCCCGGACTGGCACTGCTCGTTCAGGACGGCGCCGCCGTGGGGTGGAGCCTGACCGATCCGGCGTGCTATCTCACCACCGGGTACCGGCCCCTGACCAGTCCCCGCCCTCCCCGGACACCCGGCGGCAGTTGGCCGAGTACCTGGCTCTGTTCACCCGACCCCTGGTCGACAAGGTGATGGACGAGGAGCCGGGCGCCTGGCACCGGCTGCGTACAGCCGAGCAGGTCCTGCGCAACCAGCGGGAAGACCGACGCAGAGCCGAGATCCTGCACCGGCTCGTCATCCGCATGATCGAAGAATGCGAGTGAGTTGCTTCTTTCAGGTCAAAGACAAGGACGTTTGGAATCCAGCAAACCTTGCATCCAGGACGTTCCATGCGGAGGCCTTGGCGCTCGCGCAAATATTCGGGGTCCCTTCTGGTCTGGAACCCATCATAGATGATGAGTGTCGCGTCGAGATCCATGATTTCGCTCTCTTCATAGAAACCCTTTTGCATGAGCATCAGAGAACCAGCCACGCCGTCCTGAGGCCCCTCCTCAAAGGGTCATCGGAGTTGGGCTGGTGCTACTCAAGCGTGCCGGAGAAGGAGACGAGCCCCTCCTACAGGGTGCTGGGGATTTTTGGGAGAAAAAACGCCAAATCCTTTCCAGCGTAATTTTGCGAGGATGACAGGATCACCAAGTTGGGTAGTAGTCGGCCTTGAAGCGGCGGCGACCACGGCCGATTCCGGACCCCGGACCGAGCAAGGAGGGACGGATGGGGATCATGCTGTTTCCCGGAGATGGTGATGTGACCAGCCCGGATGTCTCCTGGTCATACAGCGGGTTCAGCACGTTCGGGCAGTGGCTGGCACAGGCTGAGGGATTCACTCTCGCCGAAATGTATGGATTCGGCGGAGATCGTCCATGGGACGGCGTTTCCACCCCGCTGGCCCGACTGCTCGACCATCCGGACGATGACGGCCCCAACCTCACGCACTCTCAATGCACTGCCATGCTGCCTCGGTTGGAAGAAATCATCAGTCAGCAGCACAATGACGGTGATCCCAAAATTCAACGACTCGTTGACGATGCTCGCCGGTTGGTCAATGCCATGAAAATCTGCGTGGACAAGGAAGTCGAACTCATCTTCAACTGAACACCGCATGCGATTTTCCGCTGGAGATGAACAGCAATTACGAGAGACCTTCACGATGCGCCACCAATTAAAAACCTAAATCCTTGCCTTCCTCCGGAGAGCACCATGCACAAGACGACATGTTCTCACTGCCGACAGGATTGGGGCTGCCTGTTCCGGCACATGGATACCGGCGAGCGGTTCCATCTGCGCCCTGAATGCGAATCCGTCTGGCTGGAGGGAAGCGATCTGCGTTTGGGCACCGAAATCCACTTGAGTGAATTCCTGTCTTTCGCTGACCCTGGTCAGGAATGGGAGATCATCGAAACCATGGATCAATAACCTCGCCTTGCCCTCAAAACTTCTCTCCTGACGCAAGGCTTCATCCAGGTCGCTGCCGACGTGTTACGGGCCTCCGTCGCGGTGTGCGCCCGCCACCAGGGGAACCGGTGCGCCTGGTGACGGGCGCGGTATAGCGACCGGAGTCGGCCAGCAGGCTCATCCGGTCGCCGGAACCCGTCCGACGTCCTGCCGGTCACCGCCGCCGTTCCCCGGCGCCGGCCGGATGCGGGCTCGTTCTCGCGCCGCGCTCGGCACCCCCGGAAGGTTTCCGGAAGTTTTTCGATCAGTAGCCAGCTCGTTGCCTTCAGATCCAGGGTTCCATCGACCTTACCTGAAGGAAGGATGCCGTCACGGCCTCTTGACCAGGCATGACCTTCTCCTGACAGATCCTCGATGGGCCTTCAACTCCCGTAAAACTTCCGGGAACTGTTGACAACCCAAGGGTGTCGGACCAACCTATCGGCATCGACAGGCCCCACCGCTGTCGAGCCGGGCCGCCCGCCGTGGCCCGGGCCTTCCGGTTGTCCGCCCCACGGCGGACGACCGTCCCCCCACCGTCGTCGATACGACGCCGGCGCGCGGTGGCCCCCCACGGCCGCCGACGGTACGCCGGGTCGTGTCGCGCTGCCCGGCCTCAGGGCCGGCCTTCGCGAGGAGGAAGCGAAGCATGGACAGGAACGACGCCCCCACCCCCAAGTCGATGAGCCGCCGCGGCTTCGTCGGCCGCGCCGGTGCACTGGCGGTCGCCACCTCCGGGCTGATGCTGCCGGGTACCGGCACCGCCCACGCCCAGACCGTCAGCTCGAACCAGACGGGCTACCACAACGGCTACTACTACTCGTTCTGGACCGACGCCCCGGGAACGGTCTCCATGACCATGGGCTCCGGCGGCAACTACAGCACCTCGTGGCGCAACACCGGCAACTTCGTCTGCGGCAAGGGCTGGGGCAACGGCAGCCGCCGGACCGTGCACTACTCGGGCAGCTTCTACCCGTCGGGCAACGGCTACCTGTGCCTGTACGGCTGGACGTCGAACCCGCTGGTGGAGTACTACATCGTCGACAACTGGGGCACCTACCGGCCCACGGGAGAGTACCGGGGCACGGTCAGCACCGACGGCGGCACGTACGACATCTACAAGACCACCCGCTACAACGCCCCCTCCGTCGAGGGCACCAGGACCTTCGACCAGTACTGGAGCGTCCGCCAGCAGAAGAAGACCGGCGGCACCATCACCACCGGCAACCACTTCGACGCCTGGTCCCGGGCCGGGATGCGGATGGGCAGCTTCAACTACTACATGATCATGGCGACCGAGGGCTACCAGAGCAGCGGCAGCTCCAACATCAACGTGAGCTGACGGCGGCGCCCCGGCCCGTCCGGGGCCCGCGCGGGACTGCACCTGTGGCGCGGTGGCCGAGGGCCGCCGCGCCACAGGCATGCTCCACGGGCGTACTCCGCGCCACGGGCGCCGGGGACGGCTACGCCAGTCCCGCCACCAGTTCGGCCAGGTCCTTGCGGCGGCCGGTGTAGAAGGGGACCTCCTCGCGGACGTGGAGGCGGGCGCGGGAGGCGCGCAGGTGGCGCATCAGGTCGACGATGCGGTGCAGCTCGTCGGCCTCGAAGGCCAGCAGCCACTCGTAGTCGCCCAGCGCGAAGGAGGCGACGGTGTTGGCCCGCACGTCCGGGTAGCCGCGCGCCATCTTCCCGTGCTCGGCCAGCATCTCGCGGCGCTCCTCGTCGGGGAGGACGTACCACTCGTAGGAGCGCACGAACGGGTAGACGCACACGTACGCGCGCGGCTCCTCGTCGGCGAGGAAGGCCGGGATGTGCGAGCGGTTGAACTCGGCGGGGCGGTGCAGCGCCATGTTGGACCACACCGGCTCCATCGCGCGGCCCAGCTTCGTGCGCCGGAAGAGGTTGTACGCCTCCTGGAGCGCGTCGGCGGTCTCCGCGTGCCACCAGATCATCACATCGGCGTCGGCGCGCAGCCCGGAGACGTCGTAGGTGCCGCGCACGGTGACGTCCTTGGCGGCGAGCTGGTCGAACAGCTCGCGGACCTCGTCGGCGTGGCCGGCGCGGTCCTCCGGCAGCGCCTCGCGCAGGCGGAAGACGGACCACAGGGTGTAGCGGATGACCTCGTTGAGGTCCTTGGCCTTCTTGCCCGCGTTGGGCGTCTTGCGGGGTTCAGCAGTCATGGGTTCATTCTCCCCCTGTCCGCGGGACGGCCGGTGGCCGGGCCCTCGATCCCGACTGGAGCACCGCCTCGGCGGCGGTGCGGGCGCCGGCGATGCACGCCGGGATGCCGACCCCGTCGTAGGCCGCGCCGCAGACGGCCAGGCCGGGCAGGGCGGCGAGGTCCCGGCGCACACGGGCGACGCGCTCCAGGTGGCCGACGGGGTACTGCGGCAGTCCGCCGTCCCAGCGGGTGACGGTGGAGGCGGCGGGGCGGGCGGTGAGCCCGATGGCGGTCTCCAGGTCCCGCAGGGACAGCTCCACCAGATCGGCGTCGTCGCGGCCGAGGACCTCCTCCTCGCCGTGGCGGCCCAGGGAGGTGCGCAGGACGAACAGGTCCGGGTCCTGGGCGGCGTTCCAGTGCCACTTGTTGGTGGAGAAGGTGGAGGCCTTGATCGCCCGGCCGTCGGTGGCGGGGACGAGGAAGCCCCGGCCCTCGGGCACGCGGGCCAGGTCTCGGCGGCGGAAGGCCATGGTGACCAGGGCCATGGAGGCGTACTCGATCCGCTCCAGCCCGGCCGCGGTGGACGGGGAGTGGCCGGCCAGCAGCCGTGCGGCGGCGGGGGCGGGTGCGGCCAGGACCACCGCGTCCGCCTCCAGCGGGCGGCCCGCGGCGATGACCCTCCAGCCGTCGCCGGTGCGGCGCAGCTCGGTCACGGGGGTGTCGGTGCGGATGTCGGCCCCCGCGGCGCGGCAGGTGTCGGCCACGGCGGCAGGCAGCCGTCCCATGCCGCCCTCGATGCCCATGAAGACGGGCCCGTCCTGCCGGCCGGCCGCGGCGCGTTCCTGGACGCCGCGCACGGCGGCCAGCAGCGAGCGCTCCTTCCGGGCCGCCTCGAACAGGGCGGGTACGGAGGCGCGCATCGAGATCCGGTAGGCGTCTCCGGCGTAGACCCCGCCCAGCAGCGGCTCCACGAGCCGGTCCACGACCTCGCGGCCGAGGCGGGCGGCGACGTACTCGCCGACGGCCACGTCCTCCCCGGTCTCGGTGCGCGGCAGTTCGGCGTCCTCGGCGGCGCGGGCCAGGCCGTCGGGCGAGACGATCCCGGCGAGGACCGCCGGGTCGGCTGGTACGCCCATGACGTGGCCGGTGGGCATCGGGCGGACCTCGCCGCGGGTCCAGATCGCCGCGGTGCCCGTGGCGGGCGGCTGGAGGGCTTCGCCGAGGCCGGCGGCGCGGGCGAGGTCGAGGCCCTCGGGGCGGCGGGCGAGCATCGACTCGGCGCCCAGGTCGACGGCGGCGTCCGCGATCCGGCCGGCGTACAGCTTGCCGCCGAGGCGGGGGGAGGACTCCAGGACGGTCACGCGCGCGCCGCCCTCCAGCAGGCGGTGGGCGGCGGCGAGCCCGGAGATGCCGCCGCCGATGACGATGACGTGCATGGCTCCACTCTCCCAGACCGCCGCCGGACCCGGCGCGCCGCCCCGGCCGGAGGGGACGCGGGACGGCACCGGGTGCGGCGGTGGGCGGCGGTGGCACGGCTGCGGCCCGGCGGTGGCTCTTCCGAGTCCCGAACGTGACCGCTTCGCTACCGGGGACCGGCAACCGGCCCGCGCGTCCGTCCGTCCAACTCCCGACATCCACCGATGCGTTGGGGGGCATTGATGTTCACACGCGGATTCACGGCCACGGCCGGCGGCGGCGCGCCCGCGCGGCGCGGGGCGCCGGCCGCGCTGCTGCTGGCCGCCGCGCTGGCGGTCACCGGCTGCGGCGCGGCGGGGGACGGCGACGGCAGCGCCGGCGCCAAGGCGGACCGGGGCGTCGCGGCGCCCGAGGCACCCCGCCAGGATGCGGGGCAGGAGGCGGGGGCCTACGAGCAGGGCGCCTCGCAGGCCGACCGCGGGAGTGCCGACGGCGAGAGGGTGGCCGACGACGCGCCCGACCCGGCCGCGACCCATGTCATCCGTACGGCGTCGCTCACCGTCACGGCCGAGGACGTGTCCGAGAAGCTGGCCCGGGCCCGCACGGTGGTGGAGACCGCGGGCGGGTACGTGGCCGACGAGGACACCGACAGCGACTCCGAGGGGCACGACCGCTCCCGTATGACGCTGCGGGTCCCGCCCGAGGAGTACCAGGGGGTGCTGGACGAGCTGGCCGGGCTCGGCAAGCAGGTCGAGCGGAAGGTGTCGACGAAGGACGTCACCGATCAGGTGGTCGACGTCGAGAGCCGGATCAGGACGCAGAAGGCCAGCGTGGAGCGGGTGCGCAAGCTGATGGAGGAGGCCGGGGCGCTGTCCGACGTGGTGACCCTGGAGTCCGAGCTGAGCAGTCGGCAGGCGGATCTGGAGGCGCTCCAGTCTCGGCTGAAGTCCCTGGAGAGCCGCACCGGGATGGCCACGATCACCCTGGTGCTGCGCGAGCCGGACGCGGAGCCGGCCGAGCCGGAGGAGGACGGCGCGCCGTCCTTCCCGGACGCCCTGGCGGGCGGGTGGCAGGCCTTCGTCTCGACGGTCCGCTGGATCACGGTCGTCCTGGGCGTGCTGCTGCCCTTCGCCGCGTCGGCGCTGCTGGTGGTGCTGGTGTGGCGGCTGGTGCGTCCCTGGCTGCCGCGCCGCCCGGAGGGGACGCTGCCGCGGCGCACCGGGCCCGCCGTGCCGCCGCCTCCGGTGACGGTCCCGGGGCCGGTGGCGGCGTCCGGTGCCGCGCAGGGCACGGCGCCGGACACGGGCGCGGCGCGGCGGGACGGTGACCGCGCGGAGGGTTCCGGGGCCGCCCCGGAGGAGGCGGGGGCTCGGAAGACCCCGGAGACCCCGGAGGCCCCGGATAAGGAGTGAGTGAACGCCGGTGGGCCGGGTCCCCCCGGAAGGGGGCCCGGCCCACCGGCCTTCCGCGCGTCCCGCCGGGACGGAGCGGTCTCAGCTCGCGGTCTGCTCGTGCACGTACTCCACCAGGCGGGTGAGCGCGTCGGGGTCGGTGTCGGGCAGCACCCCGTGGCCGAGGTTGAAGATGTGTCCCGGCAGGCCGCGGGCGGCGTCCAGCACGCGCCGCGCCTGGGTCTCGACGGCCTCTCGGGGCGCGAAGAGCACCGCCGGGTCGAGGTTGCCCTGCACGGCCTTGTCCGGGCCGATCCGGCGGGCGGCCTCGTCCAGCGGCACCCGCCAGTCCGCGCCGACGACGTCCGGGCCCGCTTCGGACATCGCGCCCAGCAGCTCTCCGGTGCCGACGCCGAAGTGGATGCGGGGGACGCCGTAGTGGGCGACGGCGTCGAAGACCTTGACGGAGGCCGGCAGCACCGAGGCGCGGTAGTCGGCGGGGGCCAGGGCCCCGGCCCAGGAGTCGAAGAGCTGGACGGCGCTCGCGCCCGCCTCGATCTGCACCCTCAGAAAGGCGGTGGTGATGTCCGCGAGCCGGTCCAGCAGGTCGGCCCACAGCTCCGGGTCGCCGTACATCATCGCCTTGGTGTGCTCGTGGTTGCGGGACGGCCCGCCCTCCACGAGGTAGCTGGCGAGGGTGAAGGGCGCGCCGGCGAAGCCGATGAGCGGGGTGGCGCCCAGTTCGGCGGTGAGCATCCGGACGGCCTCGGTGACGTACTCCACGTCGCCCGGCTCCAGCGGGCGCAGCCGCTCCAGGTCGGCGCGGGAGCGGACGGGCCGCTCGACGACGGGGCCCACCCCGGGCCTGATGTCGAGGTCGAGGCCGATGGCCTTGAGGGGCACGACGATGTCGCTGAAGTAGATGGCCGCGTCCACCCCGTGGCGGCGGACGGGCTGGAGGGTGATCTCGGTGACGAGGTCGGGGCGCATGCAGGAGTCGAGCATCCCGATGCCCTCGCGCACCTTCCGGTACTCCGGCAGGGAGCGTCCGGCCTGCCGCATGAACCACACCGGGGTGTGCGGCACGGGCTCGCGGCGGCACGCCCGCAGGAAGGCGGAGTCGGCGAGCGCGGGGTCGGCTGCCGCTGGGGCGGCGGGTCCCGCTGCGGAGGGGGGCTGGGCTGCGGTTCGGTCGTCGGCGGTCACAATCAGAAGTCTCGCACGTGTCCCTACCCGGCCGGAGCACCCGTTCCGCCTACGCTGCCGCTCATGGCAGCGGCGCGAGCACACCAGGCGGACGGTACGGCGGGTCCCGGCGGTGAGGAGGCGCCGCGGGCCTTCCGGCAGGCCGTGGCGGCGCTGGCGGGGGTGCGGCCGCGCCCGGAGGTGCGGCTCGGCCCGCTGCCGCCGCCCAGGAGGCTGGCGCCGTTCGCGCACGCGGTGGAGGCGTCGGTCGAGGCCGGGGGCGAGGAGCTGGCCGACGGGCGGTTCGTGCTGCTGCACGATCCCGCGGGGCAGGAGGCGTGGCGGGGCTCGTTCCGCGTGGTGACCCTGGCCCGTGCCCAGCTGGAGCCGGAGATGGCGGGGGATCCGCTGCTGCCGGAGGTGAGCTGGTCGTGGCTGACGGGCGCGCTGGAGGCGCGGTCGGCCGGGTACGCCGCGGAGGGCGGCACGGTGACGCGGGCGGACTCCCACTCCTTCGGGGAGCTGGCGGACCGGGCGGTGCGGTCGGAGCTGGAGATCCGCGCCTCGTGGACCCCGCGGGAGGGTCCGGGGGAGGCGGCGGCCGGACATCTGGCGGCCTGGTGCGACCTGCTGTGCCAGTGCGCGGGGCTGCCTCCGGAGGAGGGCGAGGGGGCGTCCGTCGTACCACTGCCGCAGCGCCGTGGCCCGCAGCCACTCTGATGGTTCCCCGGATCGAGTTCCTGTCCGATTTGCCGGAATTTTTCACTCACTCATTCGTGATCATTCCCTAAAGACGGACCGGCGGAGTGCCGAAGGATTCTGTGACCCCTCACGGGGCTCATCCCATCCCGACTTCCCCCATAGTCGGCTTCCGTCCGCTCTCCACTCCCCAGGAGGCCCGGTGTCCGTTCTTCTTGAGCACCCCACAAGCCTGGTCGCCTACCGCCCGAACAAGCCGACGGCCATGGTCGTCGTCGCCGACCCCCGGGTCCGTTCCACCGTCACCCGCCACCTGTGGGCGCTCGGTGTCCGGGACGTGATCGAGGCGTCTTCGGTCGCGGAGGCCCGCCCCCGCGTCGCCAACCCGCGCGACATCTGCGTAGCCGAGGTCCACCTGCCCGACGGCTCCGGCCTGACCCTGCTGTCCGAGACCCGGGCGGCGGGCTGGCCCAACGGTCTGGCACTCTCCGCCGCCGACGACATCGGCGCCGTGCGCAACGCCCTCGCGGGCGGTGTCAAGGGCTATGTCGTCACCGGCACCCGCGGCACCCCCGGCCACCCCGGGCGTCCCGGCACCGCACCCATCGGCGCCGCCGCCGCCCGTATGCACCGCCGCCCGCCGGGCGCTCCCGGCCACTCCGGTGGCTACCGCGAGCTGTCCGGCCGGGAGATCGAGGTGCTGCGGCTGGTGGCGGAGGGCCAGTCCAACAAGGCGATCGGCGTCTCCATGGGCCTGTCGGCCCTGACCGTCAAGAGCCACCTCGCCCGGATCGCCCGCAAGCTGGGCACCGGCGACCGCGCGGGCATGGTCGCGGTCGCCCTGCGCACCGGCATCATCCACTGACCCCGTTACCCGGCCTCCCACTCCCCCACCCCTGCGACCACACCCCCTCACCGCTGCGACCGCATCCGCCCGCCCGGCCGGCTCCCCGGCCGGGCGGGCGGATGTGCGGGCGGGCGGATGTACGGCGCCCCCCGTGTGACGTTCCGTCGGCGGACGACGCACATCACGTGCGCATGGATACCCTTGTCGCGTGACCGACGCCCAAGAGACCTCCATAAGCAACGCAGCTCGGCCTCCCGCACGGGAGGAAGGTCCGGCGCCGGTCCCCTTGCTGGAGCCGCGCGAGGGCATCCCGCCCGTGACCGCGGCGCCCGAGGCGCTCGCCGGGGTCGTGGACGCCTTCGCCGCGGGCCGCGGCCCCGTGGCCGTCGACGCCGAGCGGGCCTCCGGGTACCGCTACGGGCAGAGCGCCTACCTCGTCCAGCTGCGCCGCGCGGGCGCGGGGACCGCGCTGGTCGACCCGGTCGGCTGTCCTGACCTGACCGCCCTCGGCGAGGCGATCGCGGACGCCGAGTGGGTGCTGCACGCCGCCACCCAGGATCTGCCCTGCCTGCGCGAGACGGGCATGCGCCCGACCCGGCTGTTCGACACCGAGCTGGCCGGGCGGCTCGCGGGCTTCGCCCGTGTCGGCCTCGGCGCGATGGTCGAGAACGTCCTGGGCTACTCCCTGGAGAAGGGCCACTCAGCCGTGGACTGGTCCACCCGCCCGCTGCCCGAGCCCTGGCTGCGGTACGCGGCGCTGGACGTGGAACTCCTGGTCGACCTGCGCGACGCCCTGGAGGAGGAGCTGGAGCGCCAGGGCAAGCTGGAGTGGGCGCGCCAGGAGTTCGCCGCCATAGCGGCGGCACCGCCGCCCGCTCCCCGCAAGGACCCCTGGCGCCGCACCTCGGGCATGCACAAGGTGCGCAGGCGGCGGCAGATGGCGGCCGTACGGGAGCTGTGGACGGCCCGTGACCAGGTGGCGCGGCGCCGCGACGTCTCGCCGGGCAAGGTGCTCACCGACGCGGCCGTCGTGGAGGCCGCGCTGGCGATGCCCGCCACCGTGCAGGCGCTGGCCGCGCTGCCCGGCTTCGGGCAGCGGATGGGGCGCAGGCAGCTCGAGCAGTGGCTGGCCGCGGTCCAGCGCGCCCGCGTCCTGCCCGAGTCGGAACTGCCGCAGCCGGCCCTGACGCCGGCCGGGCCGCCGCCCCCGCGCGCCTGGGCCGACAAGGACCCGGCCGCCGCGGCCCGGCTGACCGCCGCGCGGGCGGCGGTGACGGCGCGCGCGGAGGAGCTGAACCTGCCCCAGGAGAACCTGCTCGCCCCCGACACGGTGCGGCGGCTGTGCTGGGAGCCCCCGGGCGAGGCCACCGAGTCCGCGGTCGCGCAGGCGCTGCGCGGCCTCGGCGCCCGGCAGTGGCAGATCGAGCAGACGGCGCCGCTGCTGACGGCCGCCCTGTCGGCCGTCCCTTCCGACGTCTGACCGGGGCCGCCCGGGACACGGCCCGGCCTCCCGGTCCCCCTCCCCCGCCGCGGGCGGGGAACCGGGCTTTCGCTCGCGCGCGGTTCCCGCATAGGGTGATCGCGCACTGACAACTCAGGGGGGATGAAAATGTCCTATCCGAACTACCCGAACCAGCCGCAGCCGCAGCCCCACAACCCGTCGAACACGCTCAGCATCGTCGGCATCGTGCTCGGCTGCGTCGCCTTCCTCTTCTGCCCGCCGGTCTTCGGCATCGCGGGCATCATCTGCGGCGCGATCGCCACCTCCAAGGGCGAGCGGCTGGGCAAGACCGCCCTCGGGGTCTCCATCGCGGGCCTGGTCGGCGGCCTGATCCTCGGCTTCGTCGTCTTCCAGGGGATGCAGGGCATCTGATGTCCCCTGGCGCTCCGCGGCCGGGGCCGGCCGCACGGCGCTTTGCGGTTTCCGGGCCCGCTCCCTCGCGGGGCGGGCCCGTGGCGTGCCGCCCGCCCGGCGGCCGGGGCACACGGGAGTGTGACGTGCGACTCCCTCGGAAGGGGGCTGTCCACCTGAGGGTTACCGGCAAGTAGCATAAGCTCCGGGAAGCGCGCCGTACGGCGTACCACCGCACCCCTGGAGGAGAGCCAACGTGCCTCGTACCGCTAGGGACGTCGTCTTCGTCGACGGCGTCCGGACCCCGTTCGGCAAGGCGGGCCCGAAGGGCATCTACCACGAGACGCGCGCCGACGACCTGGTCGTCAAGTGCATCCGTGAGCTGCTGCGCCGCAACCCGGACCTGCCCCCGGAGCGCATCGACGAGGTCGCCATCGCCGCGACGACCCAGATCGGCGACCAGGGCCTGACCCTGGGCCGCACCGCCGGCATCCTGGCCGGGCTGCCGACGACGGTGCCGGGCTACTCCATCGACCGCATGTGCGCCGGCGCCATGACCGCCGTGACGACGACCTCCGGGTCGATCGCCTTCGGCGCGTACGACGTCGTGGTCGCGGGCGGTGTCGAGCACATGGGCCGTCACCCGATGGGCGAGGGCGTGGACCCCAACCCGCGCTTCGTCTCCGAGAAGCTGGTCGACCAGTCCGCCCTGTTCATGGGCATGACGGCGGAGAACCTTCACGACCGCTACCCGCACATCACCAAGCGGCGCGCCGACGAGTACGCCGTGCGCAGCCAGGAGAAGGCCGCCAAGGCGTACGCCGACGGCAGGATCCAGGCCGATCTGGTGCCGATCTCCGTGCGCCGCTCCAACGAGGAGGCCATGGGGTCTCCCCAGCCCGGAGGGCGAGGGGAAGAGACGGGCTGGGGCCTGGCCACCGCCGACGAGCCGATGCGCCCGGGCACCACCCTGGAGCAGCTCGCGGGTCTGAAGACCCCCTTCCGTGCGCACGGCCGGGTCACCGCGGGCAACGCCGCCGGTCTCAACGACGGCGCCACCGCCTCCCTGCTGGCCGCCGAGGACGTGGCCCGGGAGCTGGGCCTGCCGGTCAAGATGCGTCTGGTCTCCTACGCCTTCGCCGGTGTGGAGCCGGAGGTCATGGGCGTCGGCCCGATCCCCTCCACCGAGAAGGCGCTGGCCAAGGCCGGTCTGTCGATCGGCGACATCGGCCTGTTCGAGATCAACGAGGCCTTCGCCGTCCAGGTGCTGGCCCTGCTGGACCACTACGGCATCGCCGACGACGACCCGCGCGTCAACCAGTACGGCGGCGCCATCGCGTTCGGCCACCCGCTGGCCTCCTCGGGTGTGCGTCTGATGACGCAGCTCGCGCGGCAGTTCGAGGAGCAGCCGCACGTCCGCTACGGCCTGACCACCATGTGCGTCGGCTTCGGCATGGGCGGCACCGTGATCTGGGAGAACCCCCACTGGGAGGGCAAGTGAGCAACACCGCCGAACTGCTGAAGGGCGCAGCCGAGCTCTTCCCCGACGAGGTCGTCACCACCGCCCACGTGCGTCACCTCGACCTCCCCCAGGGTGCGGGCCGCTTCGCGCTCATCACCCTGGACAACGGCCTGGACCACACCAAGCCCACCACGCTCGGCCCGCAGTCGCTGGTCAACCTCGACAAGGCGATCGACCAGGTCGAGGCCGAGGCCGCCAGGGGCGAGATCACCGGCGTCGGCGTGACCGGCAAGCCGTTCATCTTCGCCGTGGGCGCCGACCTCAAGGGCGTGGAGGTCGTCAGGAGCCGTGAGGACGCGCTGGCCATCGGCAAGGGCGGCCACGACGTCTTCAAGCGGCTGGCCTCCCTGGCCGTGCCGACCTTCGCCTACTACAACGGCGCCTCGATGGGCGGCGGTGTCGAGGTGGGTCTGCACTGCTCCTACCGGACCGTCTCGCGGGCCATCCCGGCCTTCTCCCTCCCCGAGGTCTTCCTCGGTCTGGTCCCCGGTTGGGGCGGCTGCACCCTGCTGCCGAACCTGATCGGCGCCGACCGCGCGGTCTCGGTGATCATCGAGAACTCGCTCAACCAGAACAAGCAGCTGAAGGGCGAGCAGGTCTTCGAGCTCGGCATCGCCGACGCGATCTTCGACGGCGCCGACTTCCTGGAGCAGTCCCTGATCTGGACCGCCTCGGTGCTCCGCGGCGAGCTCGAGGTCGAGCGCCCGGACGTCGACCGCGGCGAGGCCTGGGACCAGGCCGTGGCCCGCGGGCGCGGCATCGCCGACTCCAAGGTGCACGGTGCGGCCCCGGCCGCCTACCGCGCGCTGGACATCATCGCGGCGGCGAAGAACGGCGACCTGCGGCAGGGCTTCGACGCCGAGGACCGCGCCCTGGCCGACCTGATCATGGGCGACGAGCTGCGCAGCGGCCTGTACGCCTTCAACCTGGTCAACAAGCGCGCCAAGCGCCCCGCCGGCGCCCCGGACAAGAAGCTGGCCCGCCCGGTCACCAAGGTCGGCGTGGTCGGCGCCGGTCTGATGGCCTCGCAGCTGGCGCTGCTGTTCGCCCGCCGCCTGGAGGTGCCGGTCGTGCTGACCGACATCGACCAGGAGCGGATCGACAAGGGCGTGGGCTACGTCCACGAGGAGATCGACAAGCTCCTGCTCAAGGGGCGCGTGGGCCAGGACAAGGCCAACCGCCTCAAGGCCCTGGTCACCGGCTCGCTGGACAAGGCCGCCGCCTTCGGCGACGCGGACTTCGTCATCGAGGCCGTCTTCGAGGAGATGGGCGTCAAGCAGCAGGTGTTCGCCGAGGTCGAGGCGGTCGTGCCCGAGCACGCCGTCCTGGCCACCAACACCTCCTCGCTGTCGGTCACCGAGATGGCGAGCAAGCTGAAGCACCCCGAGCGGGTCGTGGGCTTCCACTTCTTCAACCCCGTCGCCGTGCTGCCGCTGCTGGAGATCGTCCGCGCCGAGCAGACCGACGACGCCTCGCTGGCGACGGCCTTCGCGGTCGCCAAGTCGCTGAAGAAGACGGCCGTGCTGGTCAAGGACGCCCCGGCGTTCGTCGTCAACCGCATCCTGACCCGTTTCCTGGGCGAGGTGCTGCGCTCCATCGACGAGGGCACCCCCGTCGAGGTCGCCGACCGCGCGCTGGCTCCGCTGGGCCTGCCCATGTCGCCGATCGTCCTGCTGGAGCTGGTCGGACCGGCCGTCGCCCACCACGTGGCCGGCACCCTGCACACCGCGTTCCCCGACCGCTTCGCCGTCTCGGAGAACCTGGGCCGCGTCGTCGAGGCGGGCAAGCGCGGCCTCTACGTCCACGACTCCGGCAAGCCGGAGCTGGACCCGGAGGTCGCCGCCCTGTTCGAGACCGGCGACACGGTGCTGACCGAGGAGCAGGTCCGCGAGCGCGCGCTGAACGCGATCGCCGAGGAGATCCGCCTGATGCTCGACGAGGGCGTCGTCGCCGAGGCCCACGACATCGACCTGTGCCTGATCACCGGCGCGGGCTGGCCCTTCCACCTGGGCGGCATCACGCCGTACCTGGACCGCGAGGGCGTCTCCGAGCGCGTGGCCGGCAAGCGGTTCCTGGAGCCGGGCGTGGCCTCCGTCCCGAACTGACGCACCGGGCGGCCCGCCGCCCCCTGCCCGTCCACGGCGCCCGTCCGCACCCCGAGTGCGGGCGGGCGCCGTCGCGTGCGCGGGGCTCCCGGGGGCGGTGGCCGGGCTGTGACCGGGCGGTGGCCGTGGCAGGCTTGGGCCATGCCCGGACGCCTTCGCCCCCTGCTCGTCGTGGACGCCGCCAACGTCGTCGGCTCGGTGCCGGACGGCTGGTGGCGGGACCGGCGCGGCGCCGCCGAGCGGCTGCGGGACCGCCTCGCGGCGCGGGTGGACGCGGCCGGCGAGGACGGCGAGGACGGCGAGGAGATCGTGCTCGTCGTGGAGGGCGCCGCCCGCGAAGTGGCCTCCGTACCCGGGGTGCGGGTGGTGGAGGCGCCCGGCAGCGGCGACGACCGGATCGTGGAGCTGGTGGCGGCCGAGGGCCGCGGCCGGCCCTGCACGGTGGTCACCGCCGACCGCGGGCTGCGCGAACGGGTGGCGGCGCTGGGCGCCGGTACGGCCGGGCCGCGCTCGGTGCGCTGACCTCGCGCTCCCCTCTCAGCGGGCGCCGGCCGCGCCCCCGTCCGCGCGTCCCCCGCGCTCTTCGCTCTCCCCCTGCCCCCGCTGTTCCCCGCGCTCCGGCCGCAGCACGTACACCACCGCGCCGTCCACCCGCTCCGCGCGCTCGTAGTACGCCGCGAGCAGGTAGCGCAGCGTCGGCATCCGGGAGGGGGCGTACGGCTTGCCGCGCGAGTCGTCCACGATCACCTTCGGCGGGTCCTCGGACAGCTCGGCGCGGAAGGTGCGCCAGCCGCCCTCGACGCCGTACCGCTGGCCCACCCGGGGCCCGTCACGGCCGCCGCTGAAGTTGGTGAGCAGGCCGGCGGTGAGGTAGCGGCTGGCCGGACGGCGGTCGGCCAGCCAGTAGCCCTCCGGGTGCATGCCCCACAGCAGCACCTTCTCCTGCGGTCCGGCGTGCCGCCGCGCGGCGTCGGCCACCTTGCGGGCGTGGTCCAGCTCGGCGCTGCCCGCGACCGCGCTCCAGCCCAGGAACAGCGCGCACGACAGCGCCGCGCACAGCGCGGCCCGGCGCGTCCACCCGCCGCCCAGCAGGTGCAGGGCGCCCGCCCCCAGCAGGGCCAGCGGCGGCAGCAGCTGCAGGTAGTAGTGGCCGAAGAAGTGGAAGCCTGAGACCACGGCGACCGCGGCGGCCGCCAGCCAGACCCACAGGTCCGCCGTCAGGACCCGCCGCCGTGCCGGCGGGCGCCGCCGCAGCGCCGCCGCCAGCGGCAGCAGCAGCCCCGCGAAGCCGGCCGCCGCGATGGCGGTGTTTCCCAGTCCCCGGCCGAGCACGTGCAGCTCCGATCCGGTGAAGGAGGCGTACGCACCCGATCCGGTGACCGTCCAGAACAGGAAGCGGGACCAGCCGCAGGCAGCCGCCACCGCCGCCACCGGCAGTACGCAGCCCGCGCCCAGCCGGAGCAGCGCGGCCCGCCGCGGGTCGCCGGGCGGCGCCGAGCGCCACAGCAGGAACAGCACCGGCAGCAGGGTCGCGCCGCCCGTCTGCTTGACCAGGAAGGCGCCGGCGACCGCCAGGCCCGCGGCCGTCCAGTGCCTGCGGTCGGCGCACCACAGGGCCGCCGCGGTGAACGGCAGCATGAAGACCTCGAAGTTCGCCGCCTGGGCGTCCTCGGGGTTCAGGCCCACCGAGGCGAGGACGAACAGCACGCCTGCGGCCCATGCGGCCCGCTCGCCCCAGCGGCGGCGGGCCAGGGAGGCCAGCAGCGCGGCGGTGGCGGCCACCGCCGCCACCGCCGCGGCCTTGACCGGCCACAGCGAGGCGTCGCCGAAGACGGCGAAGGCCCCCTGGTACAGCCAGGGCACCAGAGGTGGTTTGCGGTCCACGACGGTGTCGTAGAGCGTCCCGCCGTCCGCGAGCATCCGGGCCTGGGTGGCGAGGAAGCCCTCGTCGGGGTTCCACAGCGGCCGCAGGAAGGACGGGACGCGGGTGAGTGCGGCCAGCAGCACCAGCACGGGCAGCAGCCGGGGCCACAGCGGGCGCGGCCGGCCGGCGGGCGAGGCCGCGGGCCGGTGGGCGAGGCCGCCGGCCGGCCGGCGGGTGCCGGGCTCCCGCACCCGTGCGGCCTTGTCCGGTGCCGTGCGGGCGCTCGGCAGCCGCACGGACCGGGGTGGGTCGGAGGCGGTCGGCATGGACTACAACCTATCCGTCCCCTCCGCCGCCACCGCCGCTCCGGCGAGCGCCGGTGCGGCGTGCCGGGGCGGCGGAGGCGGCTTCGGGAACCGGGCTCGCCGGTCCGTCCGGGGGCGCCGGACGGACCGGCCGGGGAAGGGGGCTCGGCCGGGCCCCGGGGCGTCAGTCCCGGGCGGCCTCCGCGCCGAGACCCTCCGCGCGCTCGGTGTCGCCGGCGCCGTCGGTGTCACCGGTGCCGTAGCGGCCGCCGAGCTTGGCGACCAGACCGGTGACCTGGCGGGCGATGTCCGGCGCGGTCAGACCGATCTCGGCGAGCACCTCGGCGCGGGAGGCGTGGTCCAGGAACTTCGCGGGGATGCCGAAGTCGCGCAGCGGCACGTCCACGCCCGCGTCGCGCAGCGCCTGCGCGATCGCCGAACCGACGCCGCCCGCCCGGCTGTTGTCCTCCACGGTGACCACGACGCGGTGGCGGTCCGCCAGCGGCGGCAGCGCCTCGTCGACCGGCTTGACCCAGCGGGGGTCCACCACGGTGGTGGAGATGCCCTGCTTCTCCAGCAGGTCGGCCACCTCCAGGCACATCGGGGCCAGCGCGCCGACCGAGACCAGCAGCACGTCCGGCCGCTCGCCCTCCTCCGTCCGCGCCTCGCGCAGCACGTCCATGCCGCCGATCGTGGAGACGGCGGGCACGGACGGGCCGACGGCGCCCTTGGAGAAGCGCACCACCGTCGGGGCGTCCTTCACCCCGACGGCCTCGCGCAGCTGGGCACGGAGCTGGTCGGCGTCGCGCGGGGCGGCGATCCGCAGTCCGGGGACGACCTGGAGGATCGACATGTCCCACATGCCGTTGTGGGAGGCGCCGTCGGTGCCGGTGACCCCGGCCCGGTCCAGCACGAACGTCACCCCGCACCTGTGCAGGGCGACGTCCATCAGCACCTGGTCGAAGGCGCGGTTGAGGAAGGTGGCGTAGACGGCGAAGACCGGGTGCAGTCCGCCGGTGGCCAGTCCGGCCGCCGAGACGGCGCCGTGCTGCTCGGCGATGCCCACGTCGTAGACGCGGTCGGGGAAGGTCTCGGCGAACTTCTGCAGACCGACCGGCTGGAGCATCGCGGCGGTGATGGCCACGACGTCCGCGCGCTCGCGGCCGAGCTCGACCATCTCGTCGCCGAAGACCGAGGTCCAGTCGGCGCCGGAGGCGGCCACCGGCAGCCCGGTGTCGGGGTGGATGACGCCGACGGCGTGGAAGCGGTCGGCCTCGTGCTGGACGGCGGGCTGGTAGCCGCGGCCCTTCTCGGTCAGGCAGTGGACGATGACCGGGCCGCCGAAGCGCTTGGCGCGGGTCAGGGCGGACTCCAGGGCCACTATGTCGTGGCCGTCGATGGGGCCGAGGTACTTCAGGCCCAGATCCTCGAACATGCCCTGCGGGGCGATGACGTCCTTGATGCCCTTCTTGGCGCCGTGCAGGGTCTCGTACAGCGGCCTGCCGACGACCGGGGTGCGGTTGAGCAGGTCCTTGCTGCGGGCCAGGAAGCGCTCGTAGCCGTCTGTGGTGCGCAGGGTGGCCAGGTGGTCGGCCAGGCCGCCGATGGTGGGCGCGTAGGAGCGCTCGTTGTCGTTGACGACGATGACCAGGGGGCGGTCCTTGGCGGCGGCGATGTTGTTGAGCGCCTCCCAGGCCATGCCGCCGGTGAGCGCGCCGTCGCCGATGACCGCGGCCACGTGGTGGTCCTCGCGGCCCAGCACCTGGTTGGCCTTGGCCAGTCCGTCGGCCCAGCCCAGCACGGTGGAGGCGTGGGAGTTCTCGATGACATCGTGCTCGGACTCGGCCCGCGAGGGGTAGCCGGAGATCCCGCCCCTGGCCCGCAGTCTGGAGAAGTCCTGCCGCCCGGTGAGCAGCTTGTGGACGTAGCTCTGGTGTCCGGTGTCGAAGAGGACCTTGTCCCTGGGCGACTCGAAGACCCGGTGCAGGGCGATGGTCAGCTCGACCACGCCCAGGTTGGGGCCGAGGTGGCCGCCGGTCTTGGAGACCGCCTCGACGAGGAAGGTCCGGATCTCCCGGGCGAGCTGGTCGAGCTCTTCGGGGCTGAGCCGGTCGAGATCGCGCGGTCCCGTGATGCGGGTCAGCAGAGCCACCCGTGCCTCCTTGCTGGTCGAGCCGTACGGGCTTGTGCCGATCCGATGAGTCTAATGTTCCGGTCGCCCGGTCGTGCGGCGGCCACCGCGTTGCCGCCGTCCGGGTGTGTCGCGGTGTGTCGCGGGAACGGCCCCGGCCGGGGCACGCACACGCCCGGTGCCGGGCCCCTGGGGCGAGGGGCCCGGCACCGGGCGGATTGAAGGGGCGGGTGGGCGGTCAGCTCCGGCCCGCCGAGCGCTGGGTGCGCCGGGAGACCGAGTCGATGACGACCGCGGCCAGCAGCACCGCGCCCGTGATCATGTACTGGATGGCGGCGGCGATGCCCAGCAGGGCCATGCCGTTGGCGATCGAGCCGATCACCAGCATGCCCAGCAGCGCGGACCACACCGAGCCGCGCCCGCCGAAGAGGCTGGTGCCGCCGATGACGGCCGCGGCGATGGCCTCCATCAGCAGGTTGCCGCTGCCCGCGCCCTGGTTGGCGGCCAGGATGCGGGAGGCGATCATCAGTCCGCCGAAGGCGGCCATGGTGCCCGCGATGGAGAAGACCGAGATGCGCACCAGTTCGACGTTGATGCCGGCGCGGCGCGCCGCCTCGGTGTTGCCGCCGAGCGCGAAGACCTTGCGGCCGTAGGAGGTGCGCTTGAGGACGAAGTCCAGCGCCACCAGCACGACCAGGAAGATCAGCAGCGCCAGCGGCATGCCCCGGTACTGGTTGAGCATGTAGGCGGCACCGAAGGCCAGCAGTGCCAGCACGCAGGTGCGCACGATGATCTCGCTGAGCGGACGGGCGGGGATGCCGGCCGCGGCGCGGCGCCGGGCGCCGGCGAACTGGACGGCGAAGAAGACGCCGACCGCGACCGCCGCGGTGCCGTAGGCGACGGCGATGTCGGTGAAGTAGTGGTTGGACAGGGTGCCGACCAGGCCGTCGCGGTCCAGGTTGATGGTGCCGTCGGTGCCCAGCACCTTCAGCATCAGGCCGTTCCAGGCGAGCAGGCCCGCCAGGGTGACGACGAAGGCGGGGACGCCGATCTTGGCGAAGAAGTAGCCGTGGAAGGCTCCGACCGCGGCGCCGGTGGCCAGCGCCAGGAGGACCGCCAGCCACTCGTTCATCCCGTTCTTCACCGCGAGCACGGCGAAGACGGCGGAGGCCAGGCCGCTGACCGAGCCGACCGACAGGTCGATCTCGCCCAGCAACAGCACGAAGACGATGCCGACGGAGATCAGGCCGGTGCCGACGATGTAGACCGACAGGTTGGAGAGGTTCTCGGCGGACAGGAAGGCGGAGTCCTGGAACTGGAAGATCGCCCAGATGAGGATCAGGCCGACGACGACGGGGACGGAGCCCAGCTCGCCGGTGCGCATCTTCCGCTTGAAGTCGGTCCAGTAGCCCGCCAGGCCCTCCTCGCGCACGAGCAGCCGGGGGTCGACGGCGGGCGTGGCGCCCTGGGCGGCCGCGGCGTTGCCGGAGGCGGAGGCTGCGGCCCCGGAGTTCTCGGGGTTCTTGGAAAGCTTGGTCTCACTCACGGTCGGCTCCCCGCGGTACGCGCCTTGCGGCGGGTCACGGCGTTCTCCGTGGCGCCGGTGATGGCGGAGATGATCTCTTCCTGGGATGTGTTCGCGACGTCGAAGACGCCGTTGTTGCGGCCGAGCCTGAGCACCGCCACCTTGTCGGCGACCGCCTTGACGTCCGCCATGTTGTGGCTGATGAGGATGACGGCCAGACCGCGTTCGCGCAGCCTCTCGACCAGGTCGAGGACCTGGGCGGTCTGCTCGACGCCGAGGGCCGCGGTGGGCTCGTCGAGGATGACGAGTTTCGGCTCGCCCAGCATCGAGCGGGCGATCGCGACGACCTGCCGCTGGCCGCCGGAGAGGGAGGCGACGGGGATGCGGACGCTGGGGATGCGGATCGACAGGGTGTCGAGCAGTTCCCGGGCGCGGCGCTCCATCTCGATCTCGTCGAGGACGCCGGAGCGCAGGATCTCGCGCCCGAGGAACAGGTTGCCGACCACGTCGAGGTTGTCGCAGAGCGCGAGGTCCTGGTAGACGGTCGCGATGCCCAGCTCCTGGGCGTCGTGCGGCCGGCCGACCTCGACGGCTCGGCCCTGCCACTCGAAGACGCCCTCGTCGGCGGGGCCGACGCCGGCGATCGTCTTCACGAGGGTGGACTTTCCGGCGCCGTTGTCGCCCACCAGGGCGACGACCTCGCCGGCGTGGACCTCCAGCTCGACGTCGGTGAGCGCCTGAACGGCACCGAAGCGCTTGGAGATTCCGCGCAACGCCAGTACAGGCGTAGCGGACACGTGAACCAACTCCTAGGACAAAACGGGGGGTGGGGACCGCACGATGCCCGCGCCCGGCGGGGTGGAAGGGGGCGCGGGCACCGGTGGGCCGGCGGAGTGCCGGACCGTTACTTCAGACCGGCCTTCTCGCACGCCTTGGCGTACTTGGCCGTGCAGATCTCCTCCACCGTGTAGAGGCCGTCCTTGACGACGGTGTCCTTGAGGTTCTCGGCGGTCACCGCGATCGGCTCGATCAGGGTCGCGGGCACGTCCTTGGTGGTCGCGCTGTCGACGGTGGTCTCGGTCTCCGGCTTCTCGCCACGGGCCAGGGCGACGGCCATCTCGGCGGCGGCGTAGGCCTCGGGCTGGAAGGGCTTGTAGACCGTCATGAACTGGTCGCCGGAGATGATGCGCTGGACGCCCGCCAGTTCGGCGTCCTGGCCGGTGACCGGCGGCAGCGGGTCGACGCCGGCGCTCTTGAGGGCGGTGATGATACCGCCGGCCATGCCGTCGTTGGCGGAGTAGACGCCGACGATGTTGTCCTTGCCCAGGGAGGCGATGGCGCCGCTCATGTTCTTGTTGGCCTCTTCGGGCTTCCAGCCGGTGGTGTCGTAGGACTTGCCCACCTTGACCTTGCCGTCCAGGACGGACTTGGCGCCCTTCTTGAACATGGCCGCGTTGGGGTCGGTCGGCGACCCGTTCATCATCACGATCTGGCCGTCCTCGGCCTTGTCACCGAGCTCCTCCAGCAGCGCGGTGCCCTGGACCTTGCCGACCTGCTCGTTGTCGAAGGAGGTGTAGGCGGAGATCGGGCCCTCGGCGAGGCGGTCGTAGGCGACGACCGGGATGCCGGCCTGGTCGGCCTTGTTGACCGATCCGGCGATGGACTTGGCGTCCACCGCGTCCAGGATGATCGCGTCCACCTTCTTGGTGATCATCGAGTTCATCTGCTGCTGCTGCGTCGACGCGTCCTCCTTGGCGTTGACGTAGCTGATCTCGCAGTCGGAGCAGAGCTCCTTGATTCTCTTCTCTATGAGCGGCTTGTCGAAGTTCTCGTAGCGGGCCGTCTGGTCCTCCGGCAGCAGCAGGCCGATGGTCAGCGGGCCGTCCTTCTTCTCGTCGTCGCCGCCCGAGGCACCGCCTCCGGCCTCCTTGGCGCTGCCGCAGGCGGCCAGCGAGACGGCCATGGCGGTCGCGGCCGCGGCCACGGCGGCACGGCGCAGTTGCGTGTTCATACAGAAACCTCCCTGACGAGGCCGCGTCACTGCGGCCGAGGTGGCAGGAAGTCAACTCGCAGTAACACCTGCCGTCAAGAAGTAAATTCTTAACGAGACAGCAACGATGCCATGCGTGAACAAGGTGAACATAGAGTGGCGATGAGAGCGCTCTCGCAGACGCGACACGGGCACGAAGGTCCCTTTGCTCCCCGTCCGTCCCGTCCCTCTCTTCGCTTGTTTTCCGCGCGCCCGGCCCGCGCCCGGCCCGAGCCCCCCGGCCGGGCCCGTCAGGCCCCGGCCGAGGCTGCGACGGCCGGCACGCGCCCGGCGGCCCCGTTCAGCGAGCCGTCCAGCAGCGTGGAGTCGCCCATCTCGCTCAGCACCAGCGCCAGCGCGCCCAGCACCTCCGCGCGGCCGCCCAGCGCGCCGGGCACCACCGTCAGCTGCCGGGCCGCGCTGGGGATGGCGTACCGGGAGACCGAGTCGCGGATCGGGCCGAGCACCAGCTCGCCGGCCTCGGCCAGATCGCCGCCGAGCACGACCCGGCTGGGGTTGAGCAGGTTGCACAGGTTGGCCACACCGCTGCCCACGTGGCGTCCGACGTCGGCCACCACCCGGCGGCAGCCCAGGTCGCCGGAGCGGGCGAGCCTGACCATCTCGGGCATGGTCAGGTCGGGCCCGTGACTGGAGTGCAGCAGCGGCAGGACGTAGCGGGCCGCGGTGAAGGTCTCCAGGCAGCCGCGGTTGCCGCACCGGCACACCGGGCCGGACTCGTCCAGCGTGATGTGCCCGATCTCGCCCGCGGTGCCGCCGGGGCCCCGGTAGATCTGGCCGTCGATCACCAGGCCCGCGCCGACGCCGCTGGCGACCTTGATGTACGCCAGGTCCCGCGCGCCGCGTCCGCTGCCCCACACCAGTTCGCCCAGCGCGCCGAGGTTGGCGTCGTTGTCGACGTGGACCTCCACGCCGAGCCGGGAGGACAGCTCCTCGCGCGGGTTGGTCCCGGCCCAGCCCGGCAGGATGGTGCTGGAGCCCAGCACGCCGGTCTCGACGTCGATCGGGCCGGGGACGCCCAGGCCCAGCCCGATGACCTTCTCGCGGCGGAAGCCGGTCACCTCGATCAGCCGTTCCACCAGCCGCTCGGCCCGGTCGAAGCCCTGGGAGGCGGAGGCGTCCACGTCGATGGGCTCGGACTCCTCGGCGAGCACCTGGTGGGCCAGGTTGCCGACGGCCACGCGCAGGTGGGAGTGGCCGAAGTCGACGCCGACGACGATCCCGGCGTCCCCCGACAGCGAGACGCTGCGGGCCCGGCGCCCTCCGGCGGAGGTCGGGGTGACCTCGACCGTGCCGTTGTCCTTGAGCTCCCGGACGATGTTGGAGACCGTCGCGGCCGACAGCCCCGTGGTCCGCGCGATCTCCGCCTGGGTGAGCGAGCCCGCGATGCGTACGGCTCGTACCACCCGCTCCAGATTGGCCCGGTGCAGAGAGGACTGCGACCCCGGAGTCTCCACGACTCATCCACTCCCGCCTCGACGGGCGGCTCGACGACCTGCCCGTGGGCCGCACCACGCCGACGGGGTGCGGCTTGTCTCCAACACGTGAACCATAAGAACAGCCTGAAGCGTTCTCTCCCGTCAAGACCTTGAGCGGGGTGGGCGCTCGGATGTTGCCCACGCACGGACGGTGACGGACTGTGCACGCGGAAGCCCCGGGGCGGCCACCGGTGTGCGGTGACCGCCCCGGGGCGGGTGGCGGGTGGCGGGTGGCGGGTGCCTACTTCAGCGCGCCCGCCGTCAGTCCCGCCTGCACCTGGCGCTGGAAGACGACGTAGACGACGAGGATGGGCAGCACGGCCAGGGTCAGGCCGGCGAAGAGCCCGCCCCAGTTGCCGCGGTAGCCGGTCTGGGCCGCCAGATTGGCCAGGCCCTGGGTGAGCACGTACTTGTCGGCGTCGCCCACGTGCACCACCTGGGGGATGAGGTACTGGTTCCACTGCCCCAGGAAGTTGAAGATCCCCACGCTTATCAGGCCGGGCTTGGCCATCGGCAGCATGACCTGGAAGAAGATCCGGCTGTGCGAGGCGCCGTCGATCTCGGCGGCCTCCGCGATGGAGGAGGGCAGGGTGCGGAAGAAGGCCGACATGAAGAAGACGGTGAACGGCAGCGAGTAGGCGATGTAGACCAGGATCAGGCCGTGGTAGGTGTCCAGCAGCGCGAAGTTCTTCATCACGAAGAACAGCGGCACCAGGGCGACGATGATCGGGAACGCCATGCCGCCGACGAACAGGAAGTACACCAGCCGGTTGCCGGGGAAGTCGTAGCGGGCCAGGACGTAGGCCACCATCGAGCCCAGGAGCATGGTGCCGACCACCGAACCGCCCACCACGATCACCGAGTTGATCGTGTACTGGCCGATGTTCGCCTCGTTCCAGGCGAAGGACCAGTTCTCCCAGTTCAGCCTGGTCGGCAGCGACCAGGGGTCCTCCAGGATGGCGCCGGAGGACTTGAAGGAGTTCATCACCGCCCACAGCAGGGGCCCGGCGGCCATCACGGCCCACAGCACCAGGAAGGCGTGCGAGAAGGCGTTGAGGGTGCGCCCCTCCGTACCGCCTCCGTCCCGCCCGGCGCCCCTGCCCGGCGCGCCGGCGGGCCGCTGTGGGCCGGCTGTGCCCTTGGTGAGGGCCACGGCGGTCTCCTCGGGGTCCCCCGGCCTGAGGGAGGGCGACGGTTCGGCAGTGGTCATGGCTGGTTCTCCCGCTGGCCTGTCAGAACTCGATCCGGTCCTTGCTCCGCCCGAACGCCATCGCCGCCACGGAGAAGACCATGGTGACGATCAGCAGGGCGACGGCGACGGCGGTGGCGTAGCCGGCCTGTCCGTCCTGGAACGCCTTGTTGTAGAGGTAGACCGGCGCGACGATGGTCGAGTAGGCGGGGCCGCCCGCGTTCACCGTCAGGATGTGCACCACGGCGAAGGCGTCGAGCGCCATGATGCCCATGTACACCCAGCCGGTCTGCACGGTGTCGCGCATCAGCGGCAGGGTGACGCGGAAGAACGTGGTCGTCCGGCCCGCACCGTCCAGCAGCGTCGCCTCGTAGATCTCGCGGGGGATGGAGCCCATCGCCGCGGAGAACAGGACGACGTAGAAGCCGACGTTCGCCCACACCATCACGACCACGACGCACCAGAAGGCCAGCCGGGGGTCGCCGAGCCAGCTCTGCTGCCACTCCCCCAGGCCGACGGCCGACAGTATGCCGTTGAGCAGGCCGCCGGCGGGGTTGAAGATGTACTTCCACAGCACCACGACGATCGCGATCGACAGCGCCTGCGGGAAGAAGTAGACGATCTTGTAGAAGTGCGAGCCGCGCACCCCCGCCACGGCCTCGCCCCGCCGGTGCCGGCCGCCGACGTTGAGCATGAAGGCGAAGAACAGGCCCAGTCCGAGGGTGACGACGGGCAGGACCAGCAGCAGCAGGACGTTGTGCCACAGCGCCTTGCGGAAGATCTCGTCCTCCATCAGGCGGCTGAAGTTGTCCAGCCCGACGAAGGCGAAGTCGCTGCTCAGGCCCGTCCAGTCGGTGAGCGAGTAGTAGAACGTCTGGAAGAACGGCGACACGACCAGGACGCCGTAGAGCACCAGGGGCACCGCCAGGAAGCCGGCGATGAACCGGTACTTCAGATAGGCCCGGTGGTGGGGGGAGACGCGCCGCTCCCCGCGGCCTCCGCCGGACCTTCCCGGCGGGGGCGCCGCTTGCTTGGTGGCCTCGGCAACCGCCGGGCTGTCACTGGCCATGCCGCCCTCGTCCCATCTCCGCCTTCCGGCTGTTCCGGTTCTTCCGGCCGCTCCGCCCCTGCCGGGGCCGGCTCACGCGTGCCTGTACTTCCTGACGGAGTCGTCCCCGGCCGTCCGGTCGGCGTACTCCTGGCACTTGTCCATGGCCTCTGCGGGCTTCATCCGGCCGGCCAGCAGTTCGGCGAGCACCGAGCCGATCTGCTCCTTGTGGAGGGTCTGGTACCAGTCGAAGATGCGCGGGTTGACCACGTTGTCCCCGGCGTCCTTGAGCGCCTGGCTGGAGGAGGCCAGCCCGGGGGACATCTCCATGCCGTCGGTGGCGCCGGCCACGCAGGTCAGCGACTTCACCAGCTTGGAGAAGTTCTGCGCCGACTCCTTGCTCAGCATGATCCGCAGCAGTTCCATGCCGCCGGCCGGGTTCTTGGCCTGGGCGGGCACTATGAACGGTTCGCCGGCCTGCGCCCACAGGGTGCCGAAGGGCATCTTGTCGGAGTCGTCCAGTCCGGTGACCGCGCCGCAGGCCATGTCGAAGTCGGCGGGCGTGGTGTCGGCGGCCTCGTTCTCCACCCAGGAGCCGTTGGGGATGAAGATGCACTTGCCCTTGGTCCACTGGGTCTGGGACTGGATGTGGTCCAGGCCGGGGGTGCCCCGCAGGATGTAGCCCTTGGCGGACAGCTCGTGGTAGGCCTCGAAGGCGCTCTTGACCGCGTCGTGCTTCCAGGCGTTCGGCTCCAGGTTGTCGATGGCGTCCAGGACCTCCCGGCCGCCGATCTTCCCGATGAACGGGTAGAGGGTGAAGGGGATGTAGTACGGGTGCTGGCCGGCGTACGTCCAGCCCGCGATGCCCTTCTTCTTGGCCTTGGCGCACAGGGCGAGCATCTCGTCCCAGGTCCTGGGGTACTCCCAGTCGTTGTCGGCCAGCAGCTTCTTGGAGTACCACTGGCCGTAGACGGTGTAGGCGTAGTTCAGGCGCCAGACCTTCTCGTCGCCGTACTGGCCCATCTCGATGGTGCCCGGCAGGAGGGTGTCGCGGACCTTGGTGTCCGGGTCGTCGACGGAGGGGGCGTCCAGCAGGGGGCTCAGCTCGGCGAGCTGGTCCTTGGCGATCAGGGTGGCCGCGTCCATCTGCTCGGCGCCGGAGTTGTCGATGAGGTCGGGCGGGTTGCCGCCGACCATTCTGGGCTGGAGGACCGAGCGGATCTTCTGGGTGGCGGTGAGCTTGACCTTGCCGTAGCTCTTCTCGTAGATCTTCGCGGCGTCCTTGCCGTACTGGGTGCCGAAGCCGCCGTCGAAGATGACGAAGTCCACGCCGGCGTCCTTGTTGACGCCCAGCGGGTTGTCCTTGGTCTTCTGGCCCTTGGCGACCTCGTTGTCGCTGCCGCCGTCGCTGCTGGCGCAGGCGGAGAGCGCGCTCATGGCGGGGACGGCGATCAGGCCGGCCGCGGCGGCCCGCTTGATCAGATCACGACGGTTGACATCGGTGGATCCCATGCTCAAGTCCTCGCCTTCTGTAAAGGACTCCGGCGGTGTGCCGGAACTGCCGGACACCGCTTACGAGTTGAAGCTGAGTTGTGCGGGATGTAACGCCGGTCGCACGAAGCCGCGCCGGGCCCTGTCCGTGCCCTTCCCCCTCGGGAGCCACGACTTTCGAGCCTTCGTCTTCTCATATGACCGCTCGGACGCCGACAGGTATAGTCCACTCTCCTTCCGGGGGGCAAGATCGGTGCGCGTTCGGGTGCCAGTCTTTCCCGAGTTGAGACCTCCGGGAAACGCGGCGGGGCCGTACCTCCCACCATGGGAGGTACGGCCCCGCCGTCACCGCTTGAACGCCGCCGTCCGGGCCGCTGTCCGCCGCCCGGGTGACCGGGCGGCGGACAGCGGCCTCTCAGGTCGCGTGCCGGCCGCGGATCACCCGTGGCTCACTTGCGGATCAGCGAGCGCAGCACGTACTGCATGATGCCGCCGTTGCGGTAGTAGTCCGCCTCGCCGGGGGTGTCGATGCGCACCGTGGCGTCGAACTCCACGCCGGTGTCGGTGGTCACCTTCACCGTCTGCGGGATGCCGCCCTCGTTCAGCGCGGTGATGCCGCTGACGGAGAAGGTCTCCTCACCCGTCAGGCCCAGCGACTCGGCCGACTGCCCCTCGGGGAACTGCAGCGGCAGCACGCCCATGCCGATCAGGTTCGAGCGGTGGATGCGCTCGTAGCTCTCGGCGATGACGGCCTTGACGCCCAGCAGCGCGGTGCCCTTGGCCGCCCAGTCGCGCGAGGAGCCCGAACCGTACTCCTTGCCCGCCAGGACGACCAGCGGGATGCCGGCGGCCTGGTAGTTCTGGGAGGCGTCGTAGATGAAGGAGACCGGCCCGCCGTCGACGGTGAAGTCGCGGGTGTAGCCGCCCTCGGTGCCCGGCGCGATCTGGTTGCGCAGGCGGATGTTGGCGAAGGTGCCGCGGATCATGACCTCGTGGTTGCCGCGGCGCGAGCCGTAGGAGTTGAAGTCGCGGCGCTCCACACCGTGCTCGGTGAGGTACTTGCCGGCCGGGGTGTCGGCCTTGATGGCGCCGGCCGGGGAGATGTGGTCGGTGGTGACCGAGTCGCCCAGCTTGGCCAGGACGCGGGCGCCGGAGATGTCCTGCACCGGCTCCGGGTCCATGCCCATGCCCTCGAAGTACGGGGGCTTGCGCACGTAGGTGGACTGCGGGTCCCACTCGAAGGTGTCGCCGGTGGGCACCGGCAGCGCCTGCCACTGGGCGTCGCCCGCGAAGACGTCGGCGTAGCTGGAGCCGAACATCTCCTGGCCGATCGCGGAGGCGACGACCTCCTCGACCTCCTGCTCGGAGGGCCAGATGTCCTTGAGGAAGACCGGGTGGCCGTCGGAGTCGGTGCCCAGCGCCTCGGTGGTGATGTCGGTCTTCATCGAGCCGGCGATGGCGTACGCGACGACCAGCGGCGGGGACGCCAGGTAGTTCATCTTGACGTCGGGGTTGATCCGGCCCTCGAAGTTGCGGTTGCCGGAGAGCACCGAGACCACCGCGAGGTCGTGCTCGTTGACCGCCTTGGAGACCTCCTCCGGCAGCGGGCCGGAGTTGCCGATGCAGGTGGTGCAGCCGTAGCCGACGAGGTTGAAGCCCATCTTGTCGAGGTACGGGGTCAGGCCGGCGCGGTCGTAGTAGTCCATGACGACCTTGGAGCCCGGGGCCAGGGTGGTCTTGACCCACGGCTTGCGGGTCAGGCCCTTCTCCACCGCCTTCTTGGCCACCAGGGCGGCGGCGACCATGACGTAGGGGTTGGAGGTGTTGGTGCAGGAGGTGATCGCGGCGACGGTCACGGCGCCGTGGTCCAGCTCGTACTCGGTGCCGTCGGGGGCGGTGACCTTCACCTTCTGGGTCGGGGCGCCGTTGGAGATGGCCGGGGCGTCGGAGGCCGGGAAGGACTCCTTGCTGGCCTCGTCGACGTCGCCGCCGTCCTTGACGTAGTTCCGCACGTCCTGCAGGAACTGGTTCTTGGCGTCGGCCAGGACGATGCGGTCCTGCGGGCGCTTGGGGCCGGCGATGGAGGGGACGACTGTGGAGAGGTCCAGCTCCAGCTTCTCGGAGAAGTCCGGCTCGGCGGCCGGGTCCAGCCACAGGCCCTGCTCCTTGGCGTACGCCTCGACCAGCGCGATCTGCTGCTCGGAGCGGCCGGTCAGGCGCAGGTAGCTGATGGTCTCGCCGTCGATCGGGAACATCGCCGCGGTGGAGCCGAACTCCGGCGACATGTTGCCGATCGTGGCGCGGTTGGCCAGCGGTACCGCCGAGACGCCCTCGCCGTAGAACTCGACGAACTTGCCGACCACGCCGTGCTTGCGCAGCATCTCGGTGATGGTCAGCACCAGGTCGGTGGCGGTGGTGCCGGTGGGCAGCTCGCCGGTCAGCTTGAAGCCGACCACCCGCGGGATGAGCATGGAGACCGGCTGGCCCAGCATCGCGGCCTCGGCCTCGATGCCGCCGACGCCCCAGCCCAGCACGCCCAGGCCGTTGACCATGGTGGTGTGCGAGTCGGTGCCGACCAGGGTGTCGGGGTAGGCCTGCCCGTTCCGGACCATGACGGTGCGGGCCAGGTGCTCGATGTTCACCTGGTGGACGATGCCGGTGCCGGGGGGCACGACCTTGAACTCGTCGAAGGCGGTCTGGCCCCAGCGCAGGAACTGGTAGCGCTCGCGGTTGCGGCCGTACTCCAGCTCGACGTTCTGCGCGAAGGAGTCGGGGGTGCCGAACTTGTCGGCGATGACGGAGTGGTCGATGACCAGCTCGGCGGGGGCCAGCGGGTTGATCTTCGACGGGTCGCCGCCGAGCTCCTTGACGGCCTCGCGCATGGTGGCCAGGTCCACCACGCAGGGCACGCCGGTGAAGTCCTGCATGATCACGCGGGCCGGGGTGAACTGGATCTCCTGGCTGGGCTGGGCGCTGGCGTCCCAGCCGCCCAGCGCCCGGATGTGGTCGGCGGTGATGTTCGCGCCGTCCTCGGTGCGCAGGAGGTTCTCCAGGAGGACCTTCAGGCTGTACGGCAGCCGGGCGGAGCCCTCGACCTTGTCCAGCCGGAAGATCTCGTACGACTCGTCGCCCACCTGCAGCGTGCTGCGGGCGTCGAAGCTGTTCGCCGACACGACAGTCTCCTTCAAGTGCATGGGTTCGCGCGTACCACCGCGATCCTGCCGCCCCGGGCCCCGACCGCTTCGCTCAGGCTCACCTAAGTGGAGGGTCGCCCGGCGAAGCCTCGGTGGACGCGGCGGCGGTACGTCTCTCGGTAGATATCTCGATGTCGAGATAACTCTAGTACATGGCCGCCCCGCGGTCATGCCCCACCTCGCCCCGGGTACCCGTACACCCTCGTCCAAGCACCGGCGCGGAGGCGGGGCGGACATGCGCTTGCCCGATAAAAGGGTGAAAGTAGGAAGAAAAACAGGAACACACCCAAGCCCCGGATGTTGACATCTCATATCTGAGATAACATCCACCACATGACCGACGACTATCTCATGCGCATCGGCAAGCTCATTCGTGACGCCCGCCAGCACCGTGGCTGGACCCAGGCCCAGCTGGCGGAGGCGCTGGCCACCAGCCAGAGCGCGGTCAACCGCATCGAACGCGGCAATCAAAACATCAGCCTTGAGATGATCGCCCGTATCGGTGAAGCCCTGGACAGTGAGATCGTCTCACTGGGCTACTCCGGTCCGATGCATCTGCGGGTCGTCGGAGGCCGCCGCCTGTCCGGCGCCATCGACGTCAAGACCAGCAAGAACGCCTGCGTCGCCCTGCTGTGCGCCTCCCTGCTGAACTCCGGCCGCACCGTGCTGCGCCGGGTCGCCCGGATCGAGGAGGTCTACCGGATCCTGGAGGTGCTCGGCTCCATCGGGGTGCGCACCCGCTGGATCAACGACGGCGCCGACCTGGAGATCGTCCCGCCGGCCGAGCTGGACCTGGACGGCATCGACGCCGACGCCGCCCGCCGCACCCGCAGCATCATCATGTTCCTCGGTCCCCTGCTGCACCGCATGGACCACTTCCGCATCCCCTACGCCGGCGGCTGCGACCTGGGCACCCGCACCGTGCAGCCGCACATGAGCGCGCTGCGGCACTTCGGGCTGGAGGTCACCGCGACCGAGGGCACCTACCACTCGGTGGTGGACCGCTCCGTGCGCCCCACCCGCCCGATCGTGCTGACCGAGCGCGGGGACACCGTCACCGAGAACGCCCTGCTGGCCGCCGCCCGGCACGACGGCACCACCGTCATCCGCAACGCCTCCTCCAACTACATGGTCCAGGACCTGTGCTTCTTCCTGGAGGAGCTGGGCGTGCGGGTGGAGGGGGTCGGGACCACCACGCTGACCGTCCACGGCGTCCCCCGCATCGACCGCGACGTGGACTACTCCCCCTCCGAGGACCCGGTGGAGGCGATGAGCCTGCTGGCCGCGGCCGTGGTCACCGAGTCGGAGCTGACGGTGCGGCGGGTGCCGATCGAGTTCCTGGAGATCGAGCTGGCCGTGCTGGAGGAGATGGGCCTGGACCATGACCGCGGCGCGGAGTACCGCGCCGACAACGGCCGTACCCGCCTGGTCGACCTCACCGTGCGGCCCTCCAAGCTGGAGGCGCCGATCGACAAGATCCACCCGATGCCGTTCCCCGGCATCAACATCGACAACGTGCCCTTCTTCGCGGCCATCGCCGCCAGCGCCCAGGGCAAGACCCTCATCCACGACTGGGTCTACGACAACCGCGCCATCTACCTGACCGACCTCAACCGGCTCGGCGGCCGCCTCCAGCTCCTGGACCCCCACCGCGTCCTGGTCGAGGGCCCCACCCGCTGGCGGGCCGCCGAGATGATGTGCCCGCCCGCCCTGCGCCCGGCCGTGGTCGTGCTGCTGGCGATGATGGCGGCCGAGGGCACCTCGGTGCTGCGCAACGTCTACGTCATCAACCGCGGCTACGAGGACCTGGCCGAGCGGCTGAACTCGGTGGGCGCGCGCATCGACATCTTCCGCGACATTTGATGACCGAGTGCCGCCGCACCCCCTCCTGACCTGCGGTGCAATGGGTCAGGAAGGGGTGCGGCCGCATCTCTGGGACTTCTCCGGGACTTTGAGCCCGCGGCGCGCCACAGGCCACGCTCCACGGGGTCCGGCGACCGACCACGGCTACGGCTACGCGAAGATCGCGTCGATGGCGGCGCTGCCCTCCTCCAGTGGAGCGATCACGCCCGCCGCGGCCAGATCGGGCTTCCACACGCGGAAGTTGAAGTAGTTCCGGTTGACGGCCTTCCGCCGGCGTCCCGTCATCAGGAGGTCGCAGGTCCTCGGCCGCCGGTGTTTGGCTTCCACCGGCGTCTCGGCAGGAGTCGGGTCGTCCCAGGGCAGCGTGACCGGCACCGGCGCGAACTGATCCACGTGCTGCCGGATCGCCCGGGCCACGCTTGACGGCAGTGGCACGTCCCGGACCTTACGCCCCTTGGGGAGTGCGAAGCACAGTTTTGCCCGCACCGCCTTGACCTGCCGCCGGACGTAGACGACTTCCTTGGTGAAGTCGATGTCCTCCAAGGCGAGCCCGAGCGCCTCCCCTTGCCGGAGCCCAAGGCCCGCGCCGACCACGAGGAGGAGCCGGTATCGCTCCGGCAAGGCCGCCCGCACCGCAAGCACCCGGTCGGGCGGCCACGCTTCGACTCTGCCGGGCGCGGCGGCGGGTGGGCCGACCGTGCTGGAGTGGCACGGATTGCGTCCGAGGCGACGCTCCTCGACGGCGCTCTGGAGGATGCTGGAGAGCGTCGCCCGGACGAGAGGGTGTGACCGAGATACGCGCCAAAGGGGCAATGGGATGATCTTGAAGCCCTGATCTGCTCGGATGTACGTGCGGCGGCGTGCAGTGGGGTCGCGTTCGGCGACGTGCCGGGCGACCGGGTCGACGCCGGGGCGGGCGTATCTCTCCAGGAAGCGGACGGAGGCGTGGCGGAGCGGGCCGGCAGCATCGGGGGCGAGGTGCCGTCCTCGGCGTCGTGTGTCAGAGCGCTGTGCCGGAGCCGGTGCGGAGTCCAGCCGTCCAAGTCTTCAATGTCCTCGGGCGAGGCGAGCGGGTTGGCCGGCAGCCGGGTGTTCTCCTCGAAGATTTCCTCAGCTCGGCGGCAGGAGAGCCGGACCCGGCCGGTCGCCGGGCACACGTCCGGCGTCGGCGTTCCGGCCGGGGCCTTGCGGTCGGTGAGGAACAGCGGGCCGCGGGTACGGCGGGCGATGAGCCGGGGCAGGAGCCGGGCGATACCGGACTGTCAGGGAATCCACTCCGTCGCCCCGCCCTTGGCGGTGATCTTCCCTCGCTTGTCCTGCGGGCACAGGTCTTCCACAGATCCGGGCGGAGGACTTCGCGATGCCCGTGCCGGTGAGGTAGCGCTCGGCCGCCGCGGTGTACGACGCGGGTGGGTCGGACAGAAGTACGGCCCGAGCGCACGGCATCCGAAGTGCGCCCCCCGCTCCCGAGATCGGTCACTGGTTCGATCGTCACGCCACCCCACCCTTCCGGCACTGCCGCAGTAAATCAGGCATTTACTGCGGTAGTTCTTCCGGTTTCCGATGGGCGGCTGCGGTGAGCCGGGCGGCCAGATCCTTGAGCGCCTGCCGCAGTTCGTCGGGATGGCGGATGGTGAAGGGCCACTCCAGGGAGGCGAGCAGGTGGGCCACGCCGTCCAGCCGTTCTGCCCGTGCGTGCATGAGAACGCCGGTGGGCTGGGCGGTGAGGGCCACCGCTGGGTGAGGCAGCCGGCGAGCGATCTCATCGAGGGGGCCGTGGATCATCACCTCGACCTGCCAACGGTAGAGCCCCTGGGCGAGGGTCGAGGTCAGGTGGGCGACGGGGTCGAAGCCGTCGGGTGCGATGAAGCTGCCGGCTCGGGGGGCGACTGAGGCGATGCGGTCGATACGGAAGGTGCGCAGGCTGTCGCGGAGGTGGTCGTGGCCGACGACGTACCAGCGGCCGGTGTGGAAGACCACGCCGTAGGGGTCGATGTCGCGTTCGGTGTGTTCCTGGCGCCAGGACTGGTGGCGGATGCCGACGGTCGTGCGGGCGCGGGACGCCTGGGCCAGTGCCAGCAGGACGCTGGTTCCGGGTGCCTGACCGATCACGGCGTTGGCGGTGAAGGACAGGGTCTCCCGCATGGCGGCGAGCGGTTCGCGCAGGGTGTGTGGAAGCACCCGCTCGATCTTGGCCAGGGCACCGACGCTGGCCGGTGCCGCGGTGCCCATGCCCAGACGCTCTGCCGCGAGCAGGCCAAGAACGACGGCGAGAGCCTCGTCATTGGTGAGGACCAGAGGGGGCATGCGGTAGCCGCGGGCCAGTCGGTAGCCGCCGTAGCGGCCGCGTTCGGCCTCCACGGGGATGCCCAGTTCCCGCAAGTGCGCGGTGTACCGGCGCACCGTGCGCACGTCGGTGTCCAGCCGGTCGGCCAGCTCCACCCCGGTGAGCCGGGCGTTGGACTGGAGGAGTTCCAGCAGGGTCAGCACACGGGTCAGGGGATGCGACATGGATCACTCGGCATTTCAGGGCGGATTCTGTCCTGTATCGACTCTACGCTCCCCGCAGCACCTCACTTCAGGGAGACCGCATGGCCACCTTCGTACTCGTTCCCGGCGCCTGGCTCGGGGCGTGGGCCTGGGAAGACACCGCCCGCGCTCTGCGGGAGCACGGCCACACGGCGCTGCCGCTGACACTGACCGGCCTGGCCGAACACGCAGGCCAGGGCAGCCCCCAGACGGACTTGGACACGCACATCGCGGACATCACGGGATTCGTCGAAGAGCACGCTCTGCGCGACGTCACGCTGGTCGCTCACAGCTACGCGGCCGCCCCGGTCACCGGGGCAGCTGGACGTCTCGGCGATCGGCTGGAGCGCGTGGTCTACGTGGACAGCGCCCCGTTCGTCGCAGGCATGTGCATGCTCGACCTCATGCCACCGCAGGCAGCGGACCAGCTGCGCCGGCACGTCGACGCTTCCGGCGACGGGTGGCGGCTACCGATGCCGCCCTTTGAGGTCCTGGGCTTGTCCAGCAGCCTCGACGGGCTCGATGAGGGCCAGCGGAACGCTCTGCGCACGCGTGCCACCCCTCAGCCGTTCGGCACTTTCACCCAGCGTCTCGCCGGCCCGGCCGAGCCCGCCCCCGGTGTGGACCGTGTCCTGATCGCCTGCCGTGACTTCACGGGGCTGCTGGATGCCGGGGTGCCGATGCTGGCCTTCCTGAACCAGCCGCCGTGGCGACGCTTCAACCTGCCCACCGGGCACTGGCCGATGCTGTCCGCGCCCGCCGAACTCACCCGTGTTCTCGACAAGGCCGTCTCCTGACCGCGCCGGCCGAGAGGCACAGCCCGATGCCTGACCACGAAAGCGTCCGCAGGCTGCGGGCCTGTGCGCAGGCCCTGGCCGGCGGAGCACGGGAGGACTCTGCCGAGGCGGTCGTCCGACGGGTCTTCGCCATCCAGGCCCAGGACGCCACGGCCGCCGGCCTGGGCATCCGAGTACGCGGCCGGGACATCACCGCCCAGGCCGTCCGCACGGCATACGAGAAGGAGCGGAGCATCGTCCGCAACTGGTACATGCGCGGCACCCTGCACACCATCCCCAGCGACGATGCCCGCTGGATATTGCGATTGCTGTCCCCGCGGATCCTTGCCGCAACCAGCCGCCGCTACCAGCAGCTGGGCCTGGACGATGATCTGCGCCGGCGTGCCGACCATCTCATCCGGCGTGCTCTTGCCGCGCACGGCCCACTCACCCGGGCCGAGCTGACCGAGCGCCTTACCACCCTCGGTATCCCGCCGGACGGGCAGGCGCCGTTCCACCTGATCCGCCACGCGGCGCTCACCGGCATTCTCTGCCATGGTCCGCAGCGCGCCGGTCAGGCCACGTATGTGCTGCTCAACGACTGGCTGCCCTCCGCCGGGCGCTTCCGGTGGGAGGGCGACGACGCTCTCGCCGAGCTGGCCCGCCGGTACCTGGCCGCGCACGCCCCCGCCGCCTTGGAGGACTTCGCCGCCTGGTCCGGACTGCCGACCACCTGGGCCCGCAGGGTCTGGAAAATGCTGGCGGAATCCGGCGTGATCACCGAGTACGGCGTATTGACCATGCTCGCCGGGCGGGTGAAAGAACTCCCACGCTCGTCTGAAACCCCGGACGTTCGCATGCTGCCCGCCTACGACAACTACCTGATCGGCTACCGCACCCGCGAGGCGTCCGTCCCCGCTCTCCACCAGGCCCGTGTCTGGCCGGGAGGCGGCCTCATCCGCCCCACCGTCATCGCCGACGGCTTGGCCATCGCCACCTGGACCCGTGGCCCCGGCTCACGCTCCATCCAGGTGGATGCGTTCGAACCTGTCCCGCCCCAGACCGAGCAGGGTATCGACATGGAGAAGGAGGCCGTCATCGGCTTTCTGCGACCCACCACATAGCCGACCCGCATCCCGGTCCGAAAAGGCGGCCGCATAGGCGAGAACGCTGGGTCAAGCGGCCTGACCGAGTCCGGCGGCGATCAGACCCTGCTCACGGGGCGGGGTGAGGTCGACGTCAGGCTTTGGGTCGTACGCTTCCGGCTGGATGCCGACTTCGTGGGTGCTGTACTCGCCGAACCGGTTGATGTGTTCGGTCAGGTACGGCGAGATGTGCGCTACGACGGAACGTGGACGCCGGAAGGTCCGCACCGCCTGACCAATTCGCTGCACTCATCGGTCATGAACGCGAACGAGGCGGAGAAGGGCGAGGTCTGCCAGAAGATCGGTGATTACGCCAACAGCGGAGAAATCGGTAATGGATCCATACGAGTGGTACCGCCGGTTTGGCGCCGTGGCGTTCACTCTCGCCCCGGCAAGCCCCCGGGGGCTTCTCACGGGCCTTGGTGTCGCCGAGTATCAGGTGGTCGACGACGTACTCGAAGAGCTGCGAGAGCATCACGAGTACGCGTGGATTCAGGAGAACACGGGTGCTCCGGAGGTTCGTGAGGCGCCTTTGCTCGCTGCGGCAGCTGTCAACAGTGAGTGGTCCGTTGCACTCGAAGTCGACGGGATGACGGGGTGGGTGGGATGCGATACGCAGATCCTGCGGTCGGTGTCGGACTCGTGCGGTGTCGCGTACAACTGCTTCCACGACAGTGGTAAGGCGCAGGTGTCCATATCCCGCGACGGTATGGAGCCGGCGGGTATCAACACGCTGAGTGGAAATCGGTGGGGTGCGCTTGGAGAGGACGTGGACCGGTCGTTGACGGAGGCTGTATTCCGCGGTGGAGGCTTCCGGTCGTTGGCGCCGCACCTGCAGGAGATGCGTGACGTAGAGCGGCTGGATACGGCTTTCTACGCCATCTCGCGCCACCGCCTGACCGACTGTGTCAACGCGAACGGCTGGATCGCGGGTTCCGCTCGACGCGTCTGAGAGTGTCTGGAAAGCCCATCAGTGACCCGATCTCGCGAGGCGACGCACGAGGAACATGGCAGGCCACGGCACCGCATGGCCCTTCCGCGACATCTGACGGCCGAAACGCCGCCGCGCCCCCTCCGGCCCGCGATGCGCTGTGATGCGGCGGGCCGGCAGGGGCTGCGGCGGTAGGACCGGTAGGACCGGCGGGACTCAGCCGGACCGGGAGGCGGAGGCGGAGACGGCGCAGGCCGCGGACAGCAACTGGGCGTCGAGCAGGCCGGCGTCCGCGAGCCGGGTGCCCCTGGAGTACGCCCCGAGGACGGCCTTGGCCAGCGGAAGCGCCTCGGGCGGGCGGCGGAGCAGCGGCTTGACCCAGGCCTCGACGGCCGCGTCGAGTTCACCGGCCGGCACCGTCTTGTGGAGGATGGACATCTCCTGTGCCTCCTCGGCTCCGAACGGGGCGCAGGTGAGGAGGAGTTCGCGGATCCTGGCGGTTCCGGCCTCGCTGAGCAGCCGGGGCAGGACACCGCCCCACACCGGTGCCACGCCCAGGGCGACCTCGGGCAGCCGGAACCGGGTGGTGTCCGCCCCGGCCCTCAGGTCGCAGAAGACGGTGAGGGCGAGGCCGGCGCCGATGACCTTGCCGTGGACCTGGGCGATGGTGATCGCGGTGGTGGTGTCCAGGGCTTCGCACACGCGCCGGGCCTTGTCGGCGATCATCCGGAGTCCGCCCCCGGTGGGGTCCGTCTCCAGGGAGGCGGCGAACTCCTCCCGGTCGGCGCCCAGGCAGAAGTGCTCCCCCTCCCCGGAGAGCACCAGGACCCGGATCTCGGGGCGGTCGTTGGCCGCGCCGAGGACGGCGAGGAGTTCGTCGAGGGTGGCGGCGGTGAGGGTGTTGCCGGTCTCCGGGCTGTCCAGGCGGACATGCAGAACGGGTCCGTCCTGGCTGACGCGGAGTGTCTTGTACCGGTTTTCCATCGGGGTGGTCACGGGCACCTCATGGCAGGGCGACGGGCAGGGTGAGCATGCGGCGGAAGGCCACCCGCGGGGCCCACTGGGGCTCGCGGGCGAGGACGAGGGAGGGGAAACGTTCCAGCAGAGCGGTCAGCAGGGTCGTGGCCTCCAGGCGGGCCAGGGGCGCGCCGAGGCAGTAGTGGATGCCACCGCTGAAGCTCAGGTGGGCCGCCTTGCGGCGGACGTCGAAGGTGTCGGGGTCGGGGCAGTGGGCGGGGTCGCGGTTGGCGGCGCCGATCATCAGGTGCACCATCTGGTCCGCGCGGATGTCGACGCCGGCGACGGTGAGGTCCTTGCGCGCGATGCGGCTGGCGACGTGGGTGGGTGCGTCGTACCGCAGCGCCTCCTCGACCGCCGCGGGCACCTGTTCGGGGTGGCCGCGCAGCCATTCCCACTGCCGCGGGCGCTCCAGGAGGAGCTGGACCATGGTGGCCAGCAGGGTGGAGGTCGTCTCGAGCGCGGCCAGGAGGACGAACAAGGTGGTGTGGTAGACGGCCTCGTCGGCGGCCTCCCGGTCGGGCTCGATCCTGTCCCAGGCCCGGATCCAGGCCGAGACCGGGTCGGAGCCGGGTCTGGCGCGGCGCTCGCGGACCAGGGCGGTGAAGTAGCCGCGCAGCTGCGCCGTCGCCGCGTCGGACAGCGCGAGCTGGCTGGCGGAGGGGAGGAGTTCCTGGGCGAAGACCTGATCGTGGGTGAGGTCGCGCAGCAGGGGGTGGTCGGCGGCCAGCAGGCCGAGCCACCGGCCGATGGTCATGACGGGCAGTTCCTCGGCGACCAGGGGCACGAAGTCCGCCTCTCCACCGGTGAGGTGCTCGGCGAACCGGTCGACGAGACCGTCGGTGATGTCGGCGACCGGACGCCGCAGCCCCTCCAGCGACCTGCGGTCGAGCCCGCCGCTGGTCACCCGGCGCACCCGGGTGTGGTCGGGCGGGTTGAGCGCGGGCAGGGTCTTGCTCATCTCCTGGGAGGACACCGCGCTCCACCGCGTCGCCTCTCCCTGGGCGGCACGCCACCGGGCGTCGGGGACGTGCCAGTCCCTGCTGCGCAGGATCCGGTCGGCCAGGTCGAACGAGGTGACCAGGTGTCCTCCCCACGGAGCCGGGATGATGCCCCCCATCGCCCGGAGTTCCGCGTAGTAGGGGTAGGGGTTCCTCTGGCCCGCGGCGGTCCGCAGACGGGATATGAGGGCCGCGGTGGAACGCCGGTCGGTGGAGGGGGCTGTCGCGGATCCCACGCGGGGCACTCCTTCATGACGGTCAGTCGGGAAGACCTGCCGTCCCTACCCGTGCGGCAGAATGACTATGCGAATATCCCTCCGTCACATGCTGTTATGTAGATCACGCCCCGGTGAGCCATTTGAGGAAGGAACTCCACCGCGTGGCCTTCGCATGGGAGTGCGACACGGAGGACGCGGCGTGGTGAGCGGGCTCCGCTGCCGGCGCCGAAGTCTGCCGCGGACGGGCCGGGGACTGCCGGGCCGACGGCGGGGCGGGGGTGAAGTGGACGGGCAGGGTGGTGAGCGTTCTGCTCCAGGGCGTCGGCTGCCAGGTCAGGCGGTCGAAGTCGATGCCCAGGGAGATGTCGGGCAGACGGGTGAGCACCCTCTCGATCGCCTTGGTCCCGATCAGGTTGGCGGGGTCCTTGGCGGGGCACACGTGGGGGCCCGCGCCGAACGCGAGGTATGCCCGCCCCCTGAGGGCGTAGCGGTCCTCGGTCACGGCGGGGTCGGTGTTGGCGGCCGCGAAGCTGATCACCACGGGATCGTCGGCCCGCAGGAGCCTGCCGTCGAGTTCCACGTCCTGCACGGGGTAGTGCACGGCGTAGTTGGCTATGGGTGCGTACTTCCACAGCACTTCGTTGACGGCGTCCTCGACCAGCACCTGGGTGCCCGTGTACCGGTCGTCGCCGAGCATCAGGGCGATGCCCGTGCTGATGAGGGACGTCAGCGGTGCGGTGCCCCCCGACAGCAGCGTGACGAGCTGGTTGACCATCTCGTCGTCGTTGAGGCCCGCGGGGTGCTTGAGCATCTGGGAGGTCACGTCGGCCCCCGGCGACCGCCGCTTGAGGGTGACGAGCCGGTGCAGGGCCTGTCCGAGGATCTGGTTGGCCTGCTCGGCGTCGGATCCGCCCTCGAATATCCCGGAGACGCCGAAGACGATGTCGTCGCCGATGTCGGGCGGACACCCGAAGAGTTCGCTGAAGACCAGCAGGGGCAGCTGCTGGGCGTAGTCGGTGACGAGGTCGGCCCTGCGGCCGCGGCCGCTGATCTGGTCGATGAGGTAGTCGGCGACCTGTTCCACGTGGCGCCCCAGCTGGTGGGGGTCCACGGTGTCCAGGCCGTCGGTCACCACCTGCCGCAGCCGCGCGTGGTCGGCCCCGTCGGAGAACAGGGCGTTGGGCCGGTAGCCCATCATGGGCAGGGCCGGGCTGTCGGCCGGTACGCGGCCCTCGTTGAGGGCACGCCAGCGGCGTGCGTCCCGGACGAACGTGTCGGGGTGCTGCAGGATGTGCAGCGCGGCCGCGTAGCTCGTCACCAGTTCCGCTTCGACGCCGGGCGCCACCTCCACGGGCGCGCTGGCCCCGAACTGCCTCAGATGGTCGTAGTAGCTGTCGGGGTCGTCCCCGAACTCGGTTGTGTACAGGGGGACTCTGCCGTGGGCGGGGCAGCCGGGCGGGGGCTGCCGGTAGTCCGATCGGTGCTGCACGGGGGGCTCCTAGTCGGTGCGGGAGAGGAGATACTCCACGAAAGTGATCAGGGTGTTGGCCGAGGACGCCTGGTCCCGGACGTCGCAGGGGACCACGGGCACGTCGTCGGGCAGGTTGAGCGCCTCGCGGACCTCTTCGGCGGCGTAGGAGGGGGCTCCGTCGAAGCGGTTCACCCCGACCGCGCACGGCAGTCCGTACTGCTCCACGAGGTCCAGGACGGGGAAGGACTCGCCCAGTCGCTCCGGGTCGACCAGCAGCAGCGCGCCCAGGGCCCCGATCGAGAGGTCCTCCCACAGTTGCTGGAAGCGCTGCTGCCCGGGGGTCCCGAACAGGTACAGGACCAGTTCCTCGCTGAGGGTGAGGCGGCCGAAGTCCAGGGCGACCGTGGTCGTCGTCTTGTCCGGCGTGCCGGCGAGGTCGTCCACGCCGGCACTGGCCTCCGTGATCAGTTCCTCGGTGCGCAGCGGCTCGATCTCGGAGATGCTGCCGACGAAGGTGGTCTTGCCGACACCGAAGTGACCGACGACCAGGATCTTCACCGTCGTCCGGACGGACCGGCCCAGGTGGACCGGCCCACGGTCAGGCGAATCGAGCACGGAGGCCATGCAGTACATCCTCGAGAAGTTGTCTGGGGACGCGCTCGGCGCTCGGCACCGGAGCACGGGTCAGGATCATTCCTTTTTCGGCCAGTTCCGCGAGCAGCCCGCGCACGATCCCCAGGGGGAGGCCGAGGTACCCGGCGATCTCGACGACCGAGAGGTAGCCGCCCATGCACAGTTCCAGCACACTGCGGCTCTCCGGGGACACCACCCACCTGTCGGGCGCGTCGTCGGCGGCCGTGATCAGTGTCGTCACCGAGAACTCCCGTTCGGAGGGAATCTCACGGCCGCCCGTGATGACGTAGGGACGTACTAATCTTCCGGTCAGCTCGAAGGCCGAATCTTCAGTGCTCACGATCCATCAGCCATCTCGCGAGGCGGGGCGGTCATCTCTTCGCCGAGGCTCTGCACGAGCTGGTGCATACGGAAGGTGATCCCTTCCATGTCGACGTCCGTCGAGGCCGAGACGGCCAGGTACGCCCCGCTGCCGGCCGCCACGAGGAACAGCCATCCGTGGTCGAACTCGACCACCGTCTGGCGCCACTGCGACTCCCCCTCGGAGCCCACGAAGCCCGCCGTGGAACGGCTGATCGACTGCAGGGCGCTCATCGCCGCGGCCGTCCTGTCGGCCAGATCGGGGTGAAGGGCCTCGGTCATGCCTCGCTTGAGACCGTCGGCCGAGACGAGCAGCGCGTGCCGCGCGCCGGGCACCTTCAGGATGTTCGCGAGCATCCATGACAGGTCTTCCTGCATCAAGACTCCTGCCCTTCCTGATTCGTCACGGGGAGCTGCCGGCCCGTCCGCGTGCCTCTCTGCAGCGCCGCCATCCTGGCGGCGGCGGACTCCACGTTCTGCCCCGGCTGCCTGCCGGCCTCCGCGGAGGTGGTGTGCACCAGGGCGATGGGGGCCTTGCGCTCACCCCTCTTGGGCAGGCCGTTGGCGGTGCGGTCGCCGGAGGGGTTCTGCGGGGCAGGGGCGTTCTGCGGGGTGGCTGCCATGGCCGGTGTGCTCCTCCGCTCGGTGTACTCCGTCGTCAGGAGCCCCTCGGGAATGCGCACGATCGCCCGCGCACCGCCGAAGGGAGAGGTGGTGCTGACGTCCACGGCGAAGCCGAAGCGGCGCGCCAGTTCGGCCACCACGGGGAAGCCGAACTGCGGAGGGTTGCCGAGTTCGGACAGACCGGGCCGGTACGCGCCCGAAAAGAGCTCCGCGGCCTTCTGCTTCCTCTCCGGGCTCAGACCCGGGCCGGCGTCGTCGATGACGATGCACAGCCCCTGGTGGACGGGCTGGAGGTTCACCTCGATCGTGCTCTCGGGCCGCGAGTAGCTCGCGGCGTTGGCGAGCAGCTCGGCGACGGCCAGGGCGACACCGTCCACCGCCGCGGGGACGATGGCGAAGTTGCTCTGGGAGCGGATCTGGACCCGGTCGAAGGGACCGATCTGGCCCTGGGCACTGCGGATCACGTCATGGACCGACGCGGGCTCCCTGCGCCGCCCGGGGAACCCGCCGCACAGGATCGTGATGCCCAGGGCGCGACGGGCGAACTGGGCGTTGGCGCGGTCCACCTCCAGCAGTGACTGCAGGATCTTGTGGCCGCCGTACTCCTGTTCCAGCCGGTCCAGCATGAGCTGCTGCTCGCCGGCGAGGAGACGGAGAGTCTGCATGGCGGACTTGAGGACCGCGGAGATCTTTCCGTCGGTGACCTCCCTGACCTCCCTGGCGGCCTCTTCGGCGTTCTCCTCGGCCCTGGCGAGTCGTTCCCGGGTTTCCGCCAGGCCCCTCTCCAGCTCCCCGATACGGTTGTTCTTCAGCGTTAAATCACTGGCCAATTGCCGGGCGCGCCGTCTGCTCAGGAGGAGTACGGCTGTGACGACAAGCGCCACAGCAGCAAGAACCCAGAAGACTGGGTCCGTGAAGTAATGTGCCATGAGCTCTCTTCGTTTAACGAGGGGTCATGAGTGAAACCGCGCTTCGCTTGTATCGCAGGAAACGCAGAAGCGCACCGGCACGCCGCGATCCCCCCGCCGCGCCCGCTGCGTGCTCAGCACCGCCAAGCGTAGCCGGTGCGGATCCGGTCGTTCCGCACCGTCAGGAACTTCCCCTCGCAGCACACTTGGCGGCCTGGGTCCGGCGAGCAAGGTGCTGGCGAGCAAGCGCTTCGATCTTAGCACCGCACATCCTGATGCCGTTTTTGGAAAGTCGGGCCATTTCGCCATCGCGGGCATATTTCCCTGTCACTCACCTTTTGGGCGTTTTGCTTCTCCGCCCACCCGGCGAGAGCGAAGCCGTGAAGCCGGGCGGCGCCAGGCACGGCATGGTCGTCATCATCACTTTTCAGACGGAATTCACAGGAGATCCCCCGGGCCTTCATGCGGGGCATACGGGCATACCGGTAAAGGCACGCTCGACGCGGGAACGGCCCTCTCGGCAAGAGGGCCGTGTTCCTCCCTCCGTGCCGGGAGTCCGGCTCGGCCGCGGCCGGCGCGGGATGCCGCGCCGCCCGGCACTTCACCGATCGGCCTGCGAGGGGGGCGAGGTCACGGCCGGGAACGGCCCCCGAGGACGACCGTCCGCTCGTCGGAGCAGGTTTCCGCAGCTTCGCCGGGCCGCTCCCCCCGGCGGAAGTCCCGCGGGCTGACGCCGCGTTCCCGTTTGAACGCGGTGCTCAGGGCGAAGGGGCCCGAGTAGCCCACCCGCCGGGCGACGCCCGCGACGGACAGTTCGGGGTCGCGCAGCAGTTCGGCGGCGAGCGTCAGCCGCCACCCGGTCAGATAGGACATCGGCGGCTCGCCGACGAGTTCGGTGAAGCGGCGGGCCAGCGCCGCCCGGGAGACCCCGACGGCGGAGGCCAGCGAGGCGACCGTCCACGGCTCGCCGGGCCGCTCGTGCAGCAGCCTCAGGGCCTGCCCCACCACCGGGTCGCCCTGGGCCCGGAACCAGGGCGGCGCGCCGGTGCCGGGCTCCGCCAGCCAGGAGCGCAGGACGTCGATGAGCAGCAGGTCGAGCAGCCGGTCCAGGACCACCTCCTGGCCGATCTCCTCCTTGTCCACCTCGGCGGCCAGCATGCCGATCAGCGGGGTGCGAACGGCCGAGGCGGGCCGCAGCAGCAGGGCGGGCAGGCCGTCGAGCAGTCTGCGCCCGACCTCGCCGGGCGCCTGGTAGGTGCCGCTGAGCATCACGGTCGACCCCGCACGGTGCGGCTGGCCCCAGGTGCGCACACCCAGGGACATCGCCTCGGTGAGGTCCTCCCCCTCCGTGGTGCCGCAGCGCTGCCCGGGGCCGACCGTGATGCCCGGCGGCGTCGCCGGGTCGTCGGCGAGCGTGTACGGCTCGGGCCCGCGCAGGACCGCCACGTCCCCGGCCGCCAGCCGCGCCGGCTCGCCGCCCTCGCGCAGCACCCACGCCGAGCCGTGCAGCACGGTGACCAGCGACAGGGGCGCGCGGTCCTCGATGCGCAGCCCCCATGGCGGGTTGAACACCGACTTCAGCAGGAAGGCGCCCCTGGCCCGGGGGCTCCCCAGCAGTCCGCCGATCGTGTCCACAGCTCTCGTCCCCCCGCCTCTCGGTCAGACGTCCCAGACCCCGGTGGCCGCGGTCTCCTCGACGTACTGCGAGAAGTCCTTGGGCTCCCGTCCGAGCACCTCCCGGACGCCGTGCACCACACCGGCGTTGCGGCCGTCGGTGATGAGGGTGAAGAGGTCCGCGAACTCCTCCGGCGCGCCCGCCTTCCGCAGCATCGCACGGTATTCGTCGGCGTCGACCGGGGTGTAGGTGATGGTGCGGCCGGTGGCCGCCGACAGTTCGCGGGCCACGTCGTGGAAGCTCAGCGCCCGGGGGCCGGACAGTTCGTAGGTCCGGCCGGTGTGCCGGTCGTCGGTGAGGGCGGCGACCACGACGTCGGCGATGTCGTCGGCGTCGACGAACGGCTCGACGGCGTCCCCGGCGGGCAGCGCCAACTCACCCGAGCGGACCGGGTCGAGGAAGAAGTCCTCGCTGAAGTTCTGGTTGAACCAGTCGGCCCGCACGACGGTCCAGTCGCAGCCGGAGGCCTTGAGCGCCTCCTCGCTGGCGACCGCGCCCTCCTCGCCCCGACCGGAGAGCAGCACCAGGCGGCGCACCCCCCCGCTCGACGGCGAAGGCCGCGAACCGTCCGACGGCCTCCTTCGCCCCCGGGAAGGCGAGGTCGGGGTAGTAGGTCACATAGGCGGCGCGGGCCCCGTCCAGCGCGGCCTGCCAGGTGCTCTCGTCCTCCCAGACGAAGGTGGTCTCGCCGCTGCGGGAGGCGGGACGCACGGGGCGGCCGAGCGCCCGGAGGCGGTCGACCACCCTCCGTCCGGTCTTGCCGGTGCCGCCGACGACGAGGGTGGGCGCGGTGTCGTTTCCTTGAGTGTTCACGGCTTCATTGAAGTGCGCGCCCGGCGGACGCTCCATGGCTGCCGGACTCACGTTCATACGCGATCGTCTCGGCCTGCGAGCACGCGGTGCGCGGGTGTGGCCACACCGCCGGGGCTCACACGGCGAGGGCGGCGGCCACGGGGCCGAAGCCACACGGTGAGGGTGTGCCGTTCGCCGCGCCGGTGCCCGGCGCGGCAAGCAGCGCGCCCGAAGTCGATCAGCGCTCCGACGCGAAACGCACGAACCGGGTCCAGCCCTCGCGGCCGACCTTGAAGGCGGGGCGGGCCAGGTCCTTGGAGTCCCTTACGTGGACGGCCTGTCCGTCGATCGCGACCTCCACGCAGTCATCGCCCTGGCTGCCGCTGTAGCTGGACTTGAACCAGTCGAGTTCCGTCGTCTTCACAGCTCTCCTCGCAGTCGCTCCAGCAGGGCCCGGGATTCGTCGGGGCTCAGGGCCTGCGAGCGCAGTGTTTCATAGCGCTGACAGAGCAGCCGCATCTCTTTTCGGTCCGAGATCAGCCGTCCGTTCTGCTGCCCCTCGGAGTACCCCAGCCACCGTCCCTCCGGAGTCTCCAGGATTCGCGTCGGCCCGTCCAGGCACGCATGCAGCCCCGCTTCCAGCGGCACGACCTGGAACGTCACGTTGCGTGGGGCGGTGAGTTCGAGGACGTGGTCCAGCAGTTCGCGCATCATCTCCGCGTCACCGAACCGCCGCCGGAACACGTGCTCCTCGACGATGAAGCTGAACGGTACGGTCGGCCGCTCCCGCATCATCCGCTGTCGGTCCATCCGGGCGGCGAGTTGGTCCTCCAGTTCCTCATCAGTACGCAGCGGGATGGTGCCCTCGAACACCGCCCGCGCGTACGCCTCGGACTGCAACAGCCCCGGGACCAGCCGGCACTCGTAGGTCGACAGGCTCGCCGCCTTCCGTTCCAGCCTCGCCCACTGCCGGAACCACGCGGCGAGCCCCACCTCGCCCCGCGTGAGGTGGCGGGCGGCCTTGCGCAGGGCGCCGGTGTTGCCGAGGGCGAGCTCCGCGCGTTCCACGAACGCCCGGTCCGGCATCCGGCGGCCCAGCTCCACCGACGCCACCGTGTGCTTGGAGTACCGCACCCAGGTGCCGAGTTCGGCGCGGCTCAGACCCGCGTGCTCGCGCAAGGCCTGGACGACCGCGCCGAAGGTGCGCATGCTGTCCGAGGGGTGCGGCTCCCGGTCCCACTCCCGTTCCGGGCCCGAGTGCTCCTCGTCGTCCGCGGCCTCCCGCGTGGCCTCGTCCCCGTCGCCGGTCCCGGCCCCGGTCCCGATCCTGGCCTCGTCGTCGGCCTCGTCCCCGGCCCCGACTTCGCCCTCGACTTCGAACCCGACCTCGACCCCGACCCCGGCCCTGTCGACGTTGTCCATCCGCCGCCCTCTCCGCTTGCTCCGTGCTGAGTGCCTGGACCGCGACGGCTACCGAAAGCACTCGCGACCAACACTCAGCGTGACGGAACACTTTCCGCGTCGTCCACCGAAGTGCTCGTACGCTCACCCCGCGTACGCGATCCCGCACTCGTTCACGCCCCTCGCGCGCCCCCACCTCGCCCCGCACGCCCCGAGCAACACCGCATGCTGGACCGCTCCTCCGCCGACGGCGAGGCGCACCCCTGGCGCGGGATCTCGGATTGCGCGGCCGGATCTCACGGCCAAGGGCCACTCGACGGCCGGTCGGCCACCACTGCGGGACGGGGCGGCCGAAGCGTTCACCCCTGGGGTCGGCGAAGTGCCCAGGCTCGGTCGCCCGGCGTCGGCTCGGTTCGCCAGCGGGCCCGCAGGACCCCGTCGTCGTCGGGCATGACGGCAGTTCACAGAGGCACGCGCTCACCCGCGTCACGGACAGGAGCGCGGCGGTACGGGCACAGGACAGCCGTTTGTGGCTCAGCGGAGTGCTTGGGCAACACGCTGCCTGAGGCGTTCGCCGCGAAGGCCCTCGACCACGCGGCAACTGGGTCTGTTTCGTGCGGCCCAGTGGAACAGGAGGTGACACCGCTGCGTCACGGTGTCACCTCCTGTTCCACTGGGCGCACGGAAAGAGTTCGGTATCTGTGCTTATCATCGACGGGGACCTGCCTTCGGCAGTCAACTCACTCGCCGAGGGCGTGCAGTTGGCCGTAGGTGCAGCAGTCGCGACAGAACCGGTCCGTGTAACGGGAAGGCAACAAACCCCGCGCGCTGCTCCTGGCCGACACAGCGCCGCACCAGGATTGAAACGCAAAAGGGCCGACTGTCACGCCCGACCTGGCAGTTTCCTCATCGTTCGGAAGCAACCCGGCTCACGCAGTATGGCCCCAATCCTCAAGGAGATATCGCATCGTGCCCACCATCAGGAAGACCGCCCGGAGCCTGTTCGCCGTGGCGTTACTGGCCGCAGGCTTCAGCGTCACAGCTCCGACGAATACCGCGTACGCCATGAATCAGACACCTTGCACTACTGGCGACTTGCTGCACGTATGGGGCCATTATGACCGTCCGCTCATTGTCGGCCCTTCCGGTCCCTTCGAATTCTGCGCCGCCAACGCGGGAACCATGCGGCTCGGAGCCGGTGCCTGGGTGGACAAGATCTCCACTGGGAACAACGACATCCAGATGAACGACGCCAACGGCGCTACCATCAGGATCAGTCGCTGGAACATCGTGACCTACCCCAACCGGCCGCCGAACATCACATCTATTCAGATCTTCTGAGACGCCGGCATATTCAGCGGCGGCGCGCTCGGGATCGTCGCCCGGGCGGGTTCTCGTCGTGTCTCAGGGCCGGGCGGCGCGTTGCCGGACGCGCGGTACGAACCCGTGCACCAACTGCGCAGTATCGAGGGCATAAGGGCCATGGACGAGGGGCCGACCGGGCCCCGGCGACGATGACCGGGGACGCCGTCTCCCGGGCCTGGACCGCGACGGCCGCCGAAGGCGCTCGCGGGCACCGGCCGGCGTGACGGAACGCGCTTCCGTACCGTCCACCCGAAGTGCCCGTACACGGACTCCGCGTACACGGCTGCGCACTCGTTCGCGCCCCCGCGCGACCCCCACCCTGGCCCGCATGAACCGAGCGACACCGCAGGCCGGACCGGCCCTCGCCGCCTTCACGCAACTGCTGTCGTCCACGCGGCGCGGGGCCCGTCTGGCCCGGCTCCTGACCGTGACCGAGATGCTCTCCTGGGAGGTGCCGCAGGACCTCGCCGAGGGCGCCGAACTCGTCGTCGCGGAGCTGGCCGCCAACGCCGTCCTCCACGGGCACGTGCCCGGCCGCTGCTTCCGGCTGGCGCTCACCTACGACCGGCCGGCCGGCCGCCTGACCGTCGAGGTGACCGACGCCCGCGGGGAGTGCAAGCCGCGCACCCCCGCACCGGGCGCCGGACCGGATGACGGGCCGGACGCCGAGACCGAGCCGCTCCGCACCGGCGGGCACGGCCTCACCCTCGTCACCGCCCTCGCCGACCACTGGGACTGTGTCCCCCACCCGCCCGGCGGCAAGACCGTCCGCGCGATCCTCGCGGCCCCGGTCGCGGAGACCTGAGTCGAGCGCCCAGGGCCGCCGGGGGTCAGAAGCCCGGCAGCAGCTCCGCCAGTCGCGCCGCCCGCTGCCAGCCGCCCGCCAGCGTGCCGCCGAGCAGCATGCCCGCCGCCGCGGTCCACGGGAGGAAGTCATCCGGCAGACCCGCCGCCTGACCGCCCAACCACGCCCCCAGGGCTCCGCAGAACGCGGCGGCGATCACGGCCGCCATCAGAGCCGACTCCCGCAGCGCCCTGCGGGTCAGCGTCACCGGTTCCGCGTCCGCGAGATCCGCCTCGGGCAGCAACCGGCCGACCCGGCCCTCGGCGTACCGCTCGCAGACCACCACCAGCTTTTCCGCGAGGTCCCGCAGTGCGTCCCGCGGTTCGGCGTCCACCCGGCACAGGTCCCGGCGCAGCGCGCCCGCCACCCGCTCGGCGTGCTGCCGGGCGGCGGCCCGCCGCGGCGAGGAGCCGCCCATCGTGCCGCGGGCCCGATGGGCGTGCAGCACACGGGGCTCGGTCAGGCGGTACAGACGGTCGACCTCCCGGAGACGTTCGGCACGCTCGGCGTCCGGCGCATCCAGAGCGCGGACGCAGGCAAGCACCGTGGCCGCGCCCACGTGGACCAGTTCGTCGCGCCGTCCGGTCCGGTCCAGCCTGTTCATCAGCCACACACTCGCCATGCTCATGGACAGGCAGACGACCGCGGACGAGGCCAGAGCGCCGCTCATGGCGACCGTTTGCGAAGCCCCCCGGAGCGCGGAGCCCACGGCCGCAGCCGAGAAGAGCCCACCGAAAAGGGCGAACGGCAGGAGGAGGACGCCGACGATCTCGACCCACTGAGGGCTCGCCTTCCCCTCACCGATCAGCGCACGGGTGCGGGGCGCATCCTGCGGCGTACGGGACAGACTGCCCAGCGCCGCGTCGTAAGCGTCCCGCATCGCCACGGCGTCCGCAGCCCGCCGCCGGTCCTCCCGTTCCCGTAAACGCTGGTAGTGCAACTCGTCCACGGTCCCTCCCGCCCGGTCGGTTTCTCTCCCGCGGCCCCGCCCGGCCGTCACGATATCCGGCCCGGCCCCGCACGTCCCGGCGTCGCCGTCATGGTCGCGGGCCCGGCCGACCGGGGCGCCCCAGCGCCCCCGAACCTCGGTGCGGCAGGCCGGCCGCCGGCCCGTCGCGCGTGATCACCCACCGGCGGAAACGGCGGGAAACGGCCGGCGCACTACACTGGCCGCCGGACCGGAACACAAACCAAGGAGACACAGGACCGTGACGGCCATCGTCGACGAGTTCAGGTGGCGCGGGCTGATCGCCCAGTCCACCGACGAGGACGCATTGCGCAAGGCTCTGGCGAACGGCCCCGTCACGTTCTATTGCGGCTTCGACCCGACCGCGGCCAGTCTGCACGTCGGGCACCTGGTGCAGGTGCTCACCGTCCGCCGGCTCCAGCAGGCCGGGCACCGGCCGCTGGCGCTCGTGGGCGGCGCCACCGGCCACATCGGCGATCCCCGGCCGACCGCCGAGCGCACCCTGAACGACTCCGAGACCATCGCCGGGTGGGTGACCCGGCTGCGCGCGCAGATCGAGCCGTACCTCTCCTTCGAGGGCGACAACGCGGCGGTCATGGTCAACAACATGGACTGGACCTCGGGCCTGTCCGTGATCGGGTTCCTGCGGGACATCGGCAAGCACTTCCGGGTGAACAAGATGCTCACCAAGGAGTCGGTCGCCCAGCGCCTCGCCTCCGACCAGGGCATCTCCTACACCGAGTTCAGCTACCAGCTGCTGCAGGCCATGGACTTCCTGGAGCTGTACCGGCGGTACGGCTGCACCCTCCAGACCGGCGGCAGCGACCAGTGGGGCAACCTCACGGCCGGCCTGGACCTGATCCACCGCCTGGAGCCGCACGCCGAGGTGCACGCGCTGGCGACGCCGCTGATGACGAAGGCGGACGGCACCAAGTTCGGCAAGACGGAGACGGGCACGCTCTGGCTGGACCCGGAGATGACCACTCCGTACGCGTTCTACCAGTTCTGGCTGAACACCGACGACCGGGACATCTCGCGGTACATGCGCATCCTCTCCTTCCGCTCCCGCGAGGAGCTGGAGGAGCTGGAGAGGATGACCGAGGAGCGGCCGCAGGCCCGTGCCGCGCAGCGCGCCCTGGCCGAGGAGCTGACCACGCTGGTGCACGGCGCCGGCCAGTGCGCGGCCGTGGTCGCCGCGTCGAAGGCGCTGTTCGGGCAGGGCGATCTCGCCGGGCTGGACGAGGCGACGCTGGCCGCCGCGGTCTCCGAGCTCCCGAACGCGAAGGTGAGCGAACTCGGCCAGATCACCGACCTGTTCGCGCAGGTCGGCCTGGTGGCGAGCAAGTCGGCCGCCCGCCGCACCGTGAAGGAGGGCGGCGCCTACGTGAACAACGTGAAGGTGACCGCCGAGGACGAGGTCGCCACGGCCGACCAGCTGCTGCACGGGCGCTGGCTGGTGCTGCGGCGCGGCAAGAAGAACCTGGCGGCGGTGGAGGTCACCGGAGCCTGACACGGCCCGCGAACGCGGCGGCCCGGGGCGATGCCCCGGGCCGCCGCGTTTTCCGCTTCGGGCTCCCCCGGGGCCGCCGCGCCGGTGCGGCCGCGGCCGGGCCCTCGCCGGGCCGACTCCCGCCGGAGTGACCTGCCTCACACCCTGTCACAGCGGCCGCCCGCGCGGTGTCTTGAGGTCGGACATCCGAAAACGGAGGAGGCACCATGACGGGGAACACGAACGTGGTCGTGATCGGCGGCGGATACGCGGGCGTGATGGCCGCGAACCGGCTGACGCGGCGCGACGACGTGGCGGTGACGCTGGTCAACCCGCGCCCGGACTTCGTCCACCGGGTCCGCCTGCACCAGCTGGTGGGCGGTTCCAACGACGCGGTCGTCGCCTACCGGGACGTCCTGGCCGAGGGCGTCCGGCTGGTGGTCGGCGCCGCGGCCCGGATCGACGCGGAAGGGCGCGGCGTGGCGCTGGCCGACGGCGAAACGCTCGGCTACGACTACCTGGTCTACGCCGTGGGCAGCGGCAGCGCGGAGCCGGGCGTGCCGGGGGCGGCCGGGTTCGCCCACCCGATCGCCACCCTGGAGGAGGCGCGGCGGCTGCGCCCGGTCGTCGCCGCCGCTCCCGCGACGGCCCCGGTGACGGTGGTCGGCGCCGGGGCCACCGGCATCGAGACCGCCGCCGAGCTGGCCGAGCAGGGCCGCCGGGTGACCCTGGTCTGCGGCGGCGTGCTCGGCCCGTACCTGCACCCCCGGGCCCGGCGCTCGGTCGCGGGGCGGCTGGCCGGGCTCGGCGCGACGGTCCTCGACGGCCCCGGCACGAGGGTGGTGGCGGTGACCGGCGACGCCGTGCGGCTCGCCGACGGCCGCGAGCTGCCCAGCGAGATCACCGTCTGGACCGCCGGCTTCGGCGTGCCGGACCTGGCCGCGCGCAGCGGGCTGAGCACCGACGCGGTGGGCCGTCTGCTCACGGACGAGACGCTCACGAGCGTGGACGACGCGCGCATCCTCGCGGCCGGGGACTCGGCGGCGCCCTCCGGTCTGCCGCTGCGGATGAGCTGCCTGAACGCGATGCCGCTGGGCGCGCGGGCCGCCGACACCGTGCTCAGCCGGCTCGCGGGCGAGGAGCCGGAGGAGCTGCGCCAGTCGGTCTACGCCCAGTGCCTCAGCCTGGGCCGGGGCGCGGGGGTCTACCAGCTCGCCAACCGGTCCGACGTCGCGGTGCGGCTGTACGTCGGCGGCGGGCCGGGCGCCAGGCTCAAGGAGCTGGCCTGCGAGGGTATGACCGGGCATCTGACCAAGGAGGCGCGCAAGCCCGGTTCGTTCGGTCTGCACAGCTTGCCGGGAGGCGGCGCCAGGCGGCGGCGGCTGCTGCGCGACCGGCGCGCCGGGGAGCCGTCCGCCGGGACACAGGCCGCCGACCGGGCGGCCTGAGCGGTGGGAGCCGCGAGAGTCACGCCGTGGACGCGCACGGACGCGGCCGGCCGCGCACGGCCACCGGGGCCGCCGGGGCCGCCGGGGCAGGCCGCGAGGGGCGGGGAGAACGGGGAGAACGGGGACGGCGGGGAGAGGGGACGAGGGATGGACGACGGGGCCACCGGCCCGGCGACCGAGGCGTTCCTCGCCCACCGCGCCCTGCTCTTCACCGTCGCCTACGAGATGCTCGGCTCGGCGGCCGACGCCGAGGACGTCCTCCAGGAGACCTGGCTGCGCTGGGCCGCGGCCGACCGGGGGCAGGTGCGCGACCAGCGCGCCTATCTGGTGCGGATCACCACCCGCCAGGCGCTCAACCGGCTGCGCACCGTCAAGCGCCGCCGGGAGGCGTACGTCGGCTCCTGGCTGCCCGAGCCGCTGCTCACCGTGCCGGACGTGGCCGAGGACGCCGAGCTGGCCGAGAGCGTGTCGATGGCGCTGCTGCTCGTCCTGGAGACGCTGTCGCCAGCCGAGCGGGCCGTGTTCGTGCTGCGCGAGGTCTTCGACGTCGGCTACGGCGAGATCGCGGCCGCCGTCGGCAGGAGCCCCTCGGCCGTCCGCCAGATCGCCCACCGCGCCCGCCGGCACGTCGACGCGCGCCGCCCCCGCCGCCCGGCTTCTCCGGAGGAGGGCCGGGCGGTCCTGGAGTCGTTCCGGCGCGCGGTCGAGACCGGGGACCCGCAGGCCCTCCTGGAGGTGCTCGCCCCCGAAGTGGTCCTGATGAGCGACGGCGGCGGCGTCAGGCACGCCGCGCTGCGGCCGGTCACCGGCGCGGAGCGGGTGGCCCGTATGTTCGCCGGCGGCATCGGCCGGCTCGAAGGCACCCTCACCACCGAGCCGACCGTGGTCAACGGCGGTGCGGCGCTCCTGGTCCGCCTGGACGGCGAGATCGACGGCGTCCTGGCGGTCCGGGTCGAGGACGCCCGTATCACCGGCCTCTACTACGTCCGCAATCCGCGGAAGCTGTCCCACATCACCTCCGAGACACCGCTCACCCTGCGCTGAGCACCGGTGGGCCCGCCCGGACGCCCCGCCTGCGGGCGGGGCGTTCCGTGTGCCGCGGGGGCCGCCGGAGACAGGGAGCCGACACATGCGTCGGCATCATCGGATAGGATGCCGACACAGCCGTCGTCAAGATTCGGCAAAGCGGCGGGTGCGCCCTGCCGCCGTGCCCTCCCCTCCCCTGCCCTCAACCGCTCCCCCTTCGCCCGGAGATCCCGTGTTCCTCGCCCTGCGCGACCTGCGCTTCGCCCGCGGTCGCTTCGCCCTGATGGGTGCGGTCGTCGCGCTCATCGCCGTCCTCGGCGTCCTGCTGTCCGGACTGGCCTCCGGCCTCGCGGACGCCGGCATATCCGGCCTGCGCGCACTGCCCATGACGCACATGGCCTTCGACGAGAAGGCCACCAGCGAGCAGTTCTCCCGCTCGACCGTGGAACAGGCCGACTGGCAGGCATGGGCCAAGACCCCGGGCGTGGAGCGGGCCGAACCCTTCGGGAACACGCTGGTCAACGCCCAGGTGACCGAGGGCGCCGAGAAGGGCGAGCAGGTCAATCTCGCCGTCTTCGGCATGGAGCCGGACTCCTCCCTGGCCCCCGAGCCCACCGAGGGCGAGCGCATCGGCGAGGACGGCGCGGGCGTCGTCATCACCCGGGAGATCGCCGATCTGGGCGTGGAGATCGGGGACGTCCTCACCGTCGACAAGAGCGAGGTCCGGCTGACCGTCGTCGGCCTGGTCGACGACACCGTCTCCTACGGCCACATCGGCGTCGCCTACACCGATCTCGACACCTGGCGCCATGTGCACTACGGCCTGCCGGGCGAGCTGCCCGAGGCCGCGCGCGAGCAGGCCACGGCCGTCGCACTGACCCTCGGCGACGGCGCCGGCGCCCCGGCCGTGGCGGCCGTGGAGAAGGCGACCGGCACCCGCGCCGACACCAAGGAGGCCACCTTCGGCGCGTCCCCGGGCTACACGGCCGAGTCGAGCACCATGGCCCTGATCAAAGGCTTCCTGTACGCCATCTCCGCGCTCGTCGTCGGCGCCTTCTTCACCGTCTGGACCGTGCAGCGCAAGGCCGAGATCGCGCTGCTGAAGGCGCTCGGCGCGCCCACCAAGTACATCCTGCGCGACGCGCTCGCCCAGGTCGTCGCCGTACTCGTCGGCGCGACGGCCCTCGGCACCGCCGCCGGACTGGCGCTGGGGAGCGCGATGATCGGCAAGGCGCCGTTCTCCCTGTCCGCCCCGGCCATCGCCACCTCCTCCGGCCTGCTCATCGGGCTGGGGACCGTGGGCGCCGCCGTCGCCGTCCGCCGCATCACCGCCGTCGACCCCCTGACCGCCCTGGGAGCCACCCGATGACCACCCCCTCCACCGCCACCGGACACCGGGCCGCGCAGGACGCACCGGACGCCGCGGGCTCCGGCGGACTGCGGCTGCTCGACGTCACCCTCACCCTGGGCGACGGCGACACCGCCGTGACCGCCCTGGACCACGTCGAACTGGCCGTCGTCCCCGGCGAGTTCGTCGCCGTCGTCGGCCCCTCGGGCTCGGGCAAGTCCAGCCTCCTGGCCGTGGCCGGCGGCCTCCAGCGGCCCACCTCCGGCACCGTACGCGTCGCCGGCACCGAGCTGACGGCCCTGTCGGACAAGGAGCGCACCGCGGCCCGCCGTCGCCACATCGGCTTCGTCTTCCAGCAGTCCAACCTGCTGGCCTCGCTGACCGTCCGGGAACAGCTCCTGCTGCCCGCGCACATCGACGGGCGCCTCGACGGCGCGGCCCGGGCCCGTGCCGACGAGCTCATCGAGGCGGTCGGGCTCGCGCACCGCGCCGGCTCCCGGCCGCACCAGCTCTCCGGCGGCGAGCGCCAGCGCGCGGGCCTGGCCCGCGCCCTGATGACCTCCCCCGCCGTCCTGCTGGTGGATGAGCCCACCTCTGCTCTGGACCGGGTGCGTTCGGCCGAGGCGGTACGGCTGATCGCCGAGCAGACCCACGAGCGCGGCACGGCCACGGTCATGGTCACCCACGACACGGCGATAATGGACGCTGCCGACCGGGTGTACGAGATGGTCGACGGCCGCCTGTCCTGACCGGGGCCGTGGGCCGGTGCGCACTCCCGGACCCGTCCGCCACCCCGGAGTCCGCACCGCATGCCGAAGATCAACGCCTCCACCGTCGCCGAACACCGTGCCCACCAGCGCGAGGCGCTAGTGGGGGCCGCGATCGACATCCTGGTGAGCGAGGGCGCGGCCGCCGTCACACCGGCGGCGGTCGGCGCCCGGGCGGGCCTGGCCCGCTCCAGCGTCTACCAGTACTTCGACTCCTCGGCGGCCCTGCTGGCGACCGTCACCGAGGAGGCCTTCCGGCGGTCGAACGAGGCGCTCGCGGGCGCCATGGCCGCGGCGAGCGGCCCGGTCGAGCGCGTCGAGGCGTTCTTCCGGGAGAGCCTCCGCCTGGGCGCCGAGGGCGCGCACCGGCCGGCCGCGGCCCTCATGGGTGCCGGCCTGCCTCCCGCCTGCCAGGAGCGGCTGATGGAACTCCACCTGGAGCAGGTCGAACCGTTCCGCGCCGCCGTCCGGGAGATCGGCGCCCCCGACCCCGAGCTGACCGCCGACCTGATCGCCGGGATGCTGCACACGGCCCTGGCCGCCGTGGAGCGTGGCGCTCCGCTGGACGCCGTGACCGACCGCACCCTGGCACTGGTACGCCGCTGTCTCTCCCCAACCCCGGCAGGCGGCGCGGAACGCGGCCGGCGCGAGGACGGCCGGGCCTGAGCCGACCCGACCGGGGAGAGGTCCGCGAGCAGGACGGTGGCGTCTGCATCCTGGACGCCCCGCTCAAGGTCAGCCACTGCCCGGTCGGTTGTCCTCTCCGGTGGTGACGTGGTCCGGGGTTTCCCGCCGAGGCCGGCTGACGGCCGAACCGGGGAACACGCGGGTCGTACCTCCGTATAGGCGCATACGGCGGCAGCGGCCCCGGCGTTTCGGTCCTCGGCCGCCTTACACAGCTCCGGCCGAGCCGCACGGGGCGAGTCGGCACACCGTCACCCGCGCGATCCACGAGGTCCGTCCCCTGCCGGCGCTGCGCGGCCTCGCCGTCTCGCAGCGACCCGGATCCGCCATGCGCTCAGCCAGTGTTTTACGCACCCTTGACCTTCCCGATCACGTTACACAAGTTGCCTGCTGCTGCAGGAGAGTTGCCGATTCACGCGATCAAGTCCGCGTGTTGGAGCCTGCCTGCGTCCTGCTCCGACCAAGAAGGTGAGGCACCCTTGGTTTGTCGAAGACTCAGGACCTCAGCAATCGCCGCAGCAGCCGGATTCACGGTGCACTTCATGCTCGACCACGAAAACGCCTCCGCGTTCTTTCGATGGACCCGTACCCGCCATCGCTCCGCGCCTGGGGGTGGGCCCCTTCCTCACCCTCCTGGGTGTGGTATCAGCTCTTCCGGCGTTGCTGCACCGAAGGTCCGATCTGCTGCCTCGCGCTAGATCTCGTGTGGTTTCGTCTGCGCCGGCTTCCCTCGAATACCGTTTACGGACCGCGCTGTTCCGGCACGGGGTTTCTTCACGCCTCCGGAGGCGGAGGGTGCGGGCCCGGCAGAGACCGGGGTGCGCGGCGGCGCCGGACTCTTCGACTCCCACGCGTGAGACGCTCAGCGGGCCCCGGTGGCGGAACCTTCCCCGCCGGCCCGTTCGCGTGCCGCCCGGACCAGCCCCTCCGCGTCGTCGGCGTGGAGACGCACCGCGCTCACCTCCGCGCCGCGCCCCGGAGAAGGTGGACTGCCACGGGCCGGGTCAACCGCCCGCCCCTGCTTCCCTCCCGGCCACGTAGACGGTGTTGGCCGACTCCTCCCCCGGCCGGTAGGGGTTGGCGAAGCGGACGACATGGGCCTCGGCGGTGGCGAAGACCCGTGCCAGTACGGCGGTGAAGTCCTCGTCCGGCGGATCGTCGGACCACAGTGCGAAGACGCCGCCGGGGTGGAGGTGCTCCGACAGGGCGCGCAGCCCGGCCTCCTCGTAGAACGGGGCGTGGCCGGGGTGCAGCACATGGCGCGGCGAGTGGTCGACGTCCAGCAGGATCGCGTGGAAGCGGCCGCCGGGCCGCTGCGGGTCCAGCCCCTCGGTGCCCGCGGCCCGCTCGAAGAAGTCGCCCCGCACGAGCCGGCAGCGCCCATCCGACACCAGCGCCTCGCCCAGCGGCACCAGCTTCTCCTCGTGCCAGCGGATGACGTCGGGGAGGGCGTCGACGACGACCAGCGAGCGCACCCGCGGGTCCTCCAGCACGGCCCGCGCGGTGTAGCCGAGGCCGAGCCCGCCCACGGCCACGTCCAGCCCGGCCGCGCCCGGCCCGGCCGCGTCCCCGGGGAGCGCGGCCAGGCCGAGGCGGGCCAGTTCCGTCTCGCCGGCCGTGAAGAGACTGGACATGAGGAACTCGTCGCCGAGCTTGACCTCGTACACCTCCCGGCCGGTCACCGGGTCCCGGCGGCGGCGCAGGCTGATGTCGCCCATGGGAGTGGGGCGCCAGTCGATCTCCTCGAAGCGCGGGCTCATACGGTCGCCTTCCGGTGCGGTCCGGTGCTGTGCGGTGCTGTCAGGCGTCGATGACGACGGGGATGATCAGCGGCTTGCGGCGGTAGGTGCGGAAGGCCCAGGACGCCACGGAGCGGGCGATGAGCTGCTCGAGCTGCTGCGCGTCCCCCACCCCCTCCTCTGCCGCCGAAGCCAGGGTCTTCTCGATCACCGGAACGGCCGAGGCGAACGTGTCCCCGTCGTGGACGAAGCCGCGGGCCAGGAAGTCCGGGGGCTCGGCCAGCGCCCCGGTGTCGGCGTCGACGATGGCGACGACCGTCACCACGCCCTCGGAGGCGAGGGTGAGCCGGTCCTTCAGGGACGCCTCGGTGGCGCCGCCGACCTCCATGCCGTCGACGTAGACGTTGCCCGCCGGCACCTTGCCGGTGATGGAGGCGCGCCCGTCGACGAGGTCGACGACGACGCCGTCCTCGGCGACGACGACCCGGTCTGGGTCGACACCGGTGCGGATGGCGAGGTCGGCGTTGGCCCTGAGGTGCTTGAACTCGCCGTGCACCGGCATGACGTTGCGGGGCTTGACGATGTTGTAGCAGTACACGAGCTCGCCGGCGCTGGCGTGGCCGGAGACGTGGACCTTGGCGTTGCCCTTGTGGACGACGTTGGCTCCCCAGCGGGTCAGCCCGTTGATCACCCGGTAGATGGCGGTCTCGTTGCCGGGGATGAGGGAGGAGGCCATCAGCACGGTGTCGCCCTTGCCGATGCGGATCATGTGGTCGCGGTTGGCCATGCGCGACAGCGCCGCCATCGGCTCGCCCTGCGAACCGGTGCACACCAGCGTGACCTTGTGGTCGGGCAGCTTCTCCAGTTCCTTCATCCCGACCACCAGGCCGGAGGGGACCTTCAGATAGCCCAGCTCACGGGCGATGCCCATGTTGCGGACCATCGACCGTCCCACGAAGGCGACCTTGCGGCCGTAGGCGTGGGCGGCGTCCAGCACCTGCTGGATGCGGTGCACATGGCTGGCGAAGCTGGAGACGATGACCCGCCGGGGCGCGGTGCGCATCACCTGCTCGATCGCGGGGTTCAGATCGGCCTCGGCGGTGGTGAAGCCGGGGACCTCGGCGTTGGTGGAGTCGGTGAGGAAGAGGTCGACGCCCTCCTCGCCGAGCCGGGCGAAGGCGCGCAGGTCTGTGATGCGGCCGTCCAGCGGGAACTGGTCCATCTTGAAGTCGCCGGTGTGCAGCACCAGGCCCGCGCCGGTGCGGATGGCGACGGCCAGGCTGTCGGGGATGGAGTGGTTGACCGCGACGAACTCGCAGTCGAAGGGACCGAAGCCCCGCCGGTCGCCCTCGCGCACCCGCGCCGTGCGCGGCTTGATGCCGTGCTCCTTGAGCTTGGCCTCCAGGAAGGCCAGCGTCAGCTTGGAGCCGACGACGGGGATGTCCGCCCGCTCGCGCAGCAGGTACGGTACGCCGCCGATGTGGTCCTCGTGGCCGTGGGTGAGCACCACGGCCACCACGTCGTCCAGGCGGTCGCGGATGGAGGTGAAGTCCGGCAGGATCACGTCCACGCCGGGCTGGTGCTCCTCGGGGAAGAGCACGCCGCAGTCGACGATCAGCAGCTTGCCGCCGTACTCGAAGACGGTCATGTTGCGGCCGATCTCCCCCAGGCCGCCCAGGGCGACGACCCTCAGCCCTCCCTCGGGCAGCTTGGGGGCGGGCTTCAGCTCAGGGTGTGGATGACTCATACCCCGACGCTATCCGAGGGCGGCCGGGCTGTCCCATCGCCCCTCCCACCAGCCGCTTCGCGTCGCGCGGCGCAGGCGGGCCGAGCGGGGGCGCAGGCGAGGCGGCGGGACGGTGGCGGGCGGGGCGGGTGCGGGCGGGCTCAGCCCTGCGGGCCGAGCCTGCGGCGCAGGGTGGCGGCGAAGTCCTCGGCGGCCATGAGCTGGGCGCGCAGGGTCTCGCACCGGGCGTCGGCGACCTTGCGGTAGGTGTCCAGGCGCTCCCGCAGCCGCTCCCGTTCGGCCTCCTCCAGCGGCTCGCCGGAGGCGAGCCGGTCGGTGATGGACAGCAGGTCCCGCATCTCCTCCAGGGAGAAGTCCAGCGGTTTCATCCGGCGGATGACCATCAGGCGGTCGACGTCGGCGGCGGTGTAGAGCCTGAAGCCGCCCTTGGTGCGGGCGGAGGGGACGACGAGGCCGACCTCCTCGTAGTGCCGGATGGTGCGCAGCGACAGGCCCGTCCGGTCGGCCACCTCGCCGATCTGCATCCGCTGCTCGTCCGTCACTGCCGATTCCCCTCCGATGCCCGAAAATTTTTCGGATTCTTAATCCTCAACCCTACCGCGTGATATGAATCACAAGATCCCGCACGGGATTCACCTGCGTTTTACAGGAAAGCAGCCGTAATCATCCCTCACGTCAGGGTAGGGTTTGTTCATGGGCGGAACACCGCCCTCCCCAATCCCGTCGGGCAATGATGCCCGACCGGCGGCCCTCCACGGCCCGCCGATCCCCGGTTGCGCCCCCGTCGCCGACGACGGCCGCGGCCGACCGGCCCCTCCCGCTCCCACCCGGAGCCGCGCACGCTGCGCGCGCACGCCCGACGCCTGCGCGCCCGATACGGAAACGGATGCATGTCCGCCGACACCTCCGCAGCCTGGCGGCTGCGCCCCTCCCGCCCCGACTGGCTCGCCTCGCCCAAGGTCTTCCGCACCGAGGTGCTGGCCGGCCTGGTCGTCGCCCTGGCCCTGATCCCCGAGGCGATCTCGTTCTCGATCATCGCCGGGGTGGACCCGGCCGTCGGCCTGTTCGCCTCCTTCACCATGGCCGTGGTGATCTCCGTCGTGGGCGGCCGCAAGGCGATGATCTCCGCCGCCACCGGCGCCGTCGCCCTGGTCATCGCCCCGCTCAACCGCGAGCACGGCCTGGGCTATCTGGTCGCCGCCGTCATCCTGGGCGGCCTGATGCAGATCGCGCTCGGCGCGCTCGGGGTGGCCAAGCTGATGCGGTTCGTGCCGCGCAGCGTGATGGTCGGCTTCGTCAACGCCCTCGCCATCCTGATCTTCATGGCGCAGGTGCCGGAGATCACCGGCGTGCCCTGGGCGGTCTACCCCCTGGTGATCGGCGGCCTGGCCCTGATGGTGCTCTTCCCCAGGGTCACCACGGTGGTGCCCGCCCCGCTGGTGTCCATCGTCATCCTGACCGTCGTCACCATCGCCGCCGGCATCGCGGTGCCCACCGTCGGCGACAAGGGCGAGCTTCCCTCCGCCCTGCCCGTCCCCGGCCTGCCCGACATCCCCTTCACCACCGACGCGCTGATCACCATCGCCCCCTACGCGTTCGCCCTCGCCCTGGTGGGGCTGATGGAGTCGCTGATGACGGCCAAGCTGGTCGACGACATCACCGACACCCACTCCAACAAGACCCGCGAGTCCATCGGCCAGGGGATCGCCAACGTCGTCACCGGCCTCTTCGGCGGCATGGGCGGCTGCGCGATGATCGGCCAGACCATGATCAACGTCAAGACCTCCGGCGCCCGCACCCGCCTGTCGACCTTCCTCGCCGGTGTCTTCCTCCTCATCCTGGTGGTCACCTTCGGGCCCGTGGTCTCCACCATCCCGATGGCCGCCCTGGTCGCGGTGATGATCCTGGTCTCCTTCGCCACCTTCGACTGGCACTCCGTCCAGCCCAGGACGCTCAAGCGGATGCCCGTCGGCGAGACCGCCGTGATGGCCGTCACCGTCGCCGTGGTCGTGGCCACCCACAACCTCGCCATCGGCGTCGTCGTCGGCGTCATCACCGCCATGGTGATCTTCGCCCGCCGCGTCGCCCGCCTCGCCGAGGTCTCCGGCGTCGTGGACCCCGACGGCACCAGCGTCGTCTACGCGGTCACCGGCGAGCTGTTCTTCGCCTCCTCCAACGACCTGGTCTACCAGTTCGACTACGCCGGCGACCCCGACGACGTCGTCATCGACCTGTCCGACGCCCACATCTGGGACGCCTCCTCGGTGGCCGCCCTGGACGCGATCGAGACCAAGTACGCCGCCCGCGGCAAGAAGGTCACCATCGTCGGTCTCAACAAGGCCAGCGCCGCCATCCACGGCAGGCTCGCCGGACAGCTCGCCGACAGCCACTGACCGCGAGGCCCCCGCGAGGAGGCACGCGGGGGCCTCCGGAGGCGGTTCAGACGCCCAGGACGGCCTTGGCCGTCAGGAAGTACAGGACCAGACCGGTGGCGTCGACGAGGGTGGTGACCATCGGGGCGGAGACGACGGCCGGGTCGATCCGCAGCCGCCGGGCCAGCAGCGGCATGGTGCCGCCGATGGTCGCCGCCCAGCCGCAGATGAGCACCAGGGTGATGCCGACCACCAGGGCGATCTTCGCGTTGACGAACACCGTGCCCACCACCAGGCCCAGCACGGCCAGCAGGGCGCCCAGGACCAGGCCCACCCGGCACTCGCGCCAGATCACCTTCAGCAGGTCCGAGCCGCGCACCTCGCCGACCGCCAGGGCGCGTACGCAGGCGGTGGCCGCCTGGGCGCCGGCGTTGCCGCCCGCGCCGATGAGCATGGGGATGAACAGGGCGAGGGAGGCGACCTGCTCCAGCGTCGCCTCGAACGCCTGGGTCACGCCGACGGTCAGCGTCGCCGCGACCAGCAGCAGGCTCAGCCACAGGGCGCGGTAGCGGGCGAGCTGCCAGACGGAGGCGGCCATGTAGTGGCCGGCCCAGGGGGCGGCGCCGGACTGGCGGGCCACGTCCTCGGTGTCGGCGGCCTCGATGACCTCCACCGCGTCGTCGATGGTGAACAGGCCGACGAGCCGGTCCTCGCTGTCCACCACCGGCAGGTTCAGGTCGTTGGTCTCGCGCATCAGCCGGGCGGCGTCCTCGGCGGAGTCGGTGGCGTACGCGGAGGCCGGCTCGGTGACCACCAGCTCCGCCACCAGCCGCCCCGGCTCGTTGAGCACCAGCTCGCGCAGCTCCACCACACCGGTCAGCCGCCGCCCGGCGTCCACCACCGGCAGCGTGTACACCGTCTCCGCGTCCGGCCCCTTCTCCCGCACGGTCCGCAGGGCCTGCTCGACGGTCAGGTCCTGCGGCAGCGCCACCACCTCGGGAGTCATGTAGCGGCCGACCGAGCCCTCCGGATAGCCGAGCAGCGCGGAGGTCATCCTCCGCTCGTTGGGGCTCAGCCCGGCCAGCACCCGGTGGGCGACCTTGGCCGGGGCCTCGCGCAGCATCCTGGCCCGGTCGTCGGGGTCCATGCCCTCGACCAGCTCCAGGAAGGAGCGGTCGCGCAGCCCCTGCAGGATCTGCTGCTGGTCGACCGGCTCCAGCTCCTCGAAGACCGCCAGCGCCCGGTCCTTGTCCAGCAGCCGGAAGGCCACCCCGGCGTCGGCGGCGTCCATACGGCCCAGCTCGTCGGCGATCACATGCGGCGGATGCGTCTCCAGCCACTCCAGGATGCCGTGCAGATCGTGGTCCCTGACCAGATCCCGCAGCGAGGCGGCGGACTTCACGGTCGGCTCGTGGGAGAGGTGCGGCATGGCAGGTCCTCGGAAGGGCGTGGGGATCGGACGACGGGCACGAGGACCACCGCGGGCGCCGTGCGCCGTACCGCGCCGACGGCGGCGGAAGGGCGCCGCGGGAACGCGAAGGGGGGCGAGGAACGCCTACGCGGTGGCGGTATGCGGACTGGGAGGCTCGCCGCGCATCGCGGCACCACCCCCGTTCACGGATCCACAGCCGGTACACGCGCCACGCCCCGGAGGACGTGATCGCAGGATATCGCGCCCGGTCCACCGGGACGGCGGCCCCCGTCACGGCGGACAGAACGGTGCGCGGAAGACACCCGGGGCGCCCCTTCGGTCGCGGCGCACCAGAAGACCCCGGCCCCCGGCGCGGAAGGAGGCGCCGGGGGCCGGGGGTCGCGGGCGGGTGCCGGAGGCGTCAGCCGAGCTTCTCCGTCTGGGCCTCGATGACGGCGGTCGGGAGGTCGAAGTCCTCACCGCTGCCGGCGGCGGCGATGTTGAAGGAGGAGAAGACGGCCAGCGTGGCGCCCTGACGGACCACGGCCAGCTTGAGCGGGACCTTCTCGCCCTCCTGCTCGGTGGTCACCGTCCATGCGGCGGCCTCCTCGCCGCCGGTGACCTTCTCCTCGCCGATGCCGGTCACCTTCTGCCCGTCGCCCTTGATGCCCCCGGTGAACCCGCCGGAGCAGGACTCGGCGGCGGTGCGCAGGTCGGCGAGGGCCTTCTGTGCTCCCCCGTCCTCGTAGGAGGCGAGGGTGACCATCGTCGTCGTGGCGTCGAGGGCGCCCATGATCGCGTCCTCGAAGTTCTCCAGGTCCTCCTCGGTCAGCTCCTCGGAGCCGCCCGTGCCGCCGTCGGCCGGCTTCTCGGGCTCCTGGGTGACGATGCGCTGGGCGGTCGCCGCCGGGTCGCCCAGTGGCACGCCGAGCTGGGCGTGGGCCAGGGGCGCGCACTCGTCCTTGTCGGAGGAGACCTCCTTGGCGGAGACGCTGTCCCCGGCACCCAGCTTCTCGACCTTGTGGCCCTCCACGTCGCCGTCGGCGAGGACGAGCTTCTCCAGCTCGGCGGAGGTCTTCGCCCCGGCGGCCGGCCCGGCGGAGGAGGACTTCTCGGACTTGCCCGCCTTGGCCTTCTCCTCGTCGCCCCCGCCGGAGTCCGAACCGCCGCAGGCGGTGGCCAGCAGGGCCAGACAGGCCGCGGAGGCGGCGAGGGCGGTACGGCGTACGGCGGTGGATCGCATCGTGTGCTCTTTCTGCTCCGTTGACGGCCCCAACGCCGTCGCCCGGAGGGCGTGTTCGGCACCGGCCCGCCACAGGTCCCTGTGACGGGCCAACTCTAGGAGTCCACTCCGCGGCGGAGACGGGAAGTCTCGGACCGGCGTTCGATCGTGACGGTGATGTGATCATCCCGGGCCCGGGCCGTGAAACCCCCGCCCGCACCGCCTCCGTCGCCGTCCCGCCACCCCTCCGTCCCGCCCCGCTCCCGGCGAGGCGGGTCGGGCCGGTGCGGTGTGGGGCGGCGGGCGCAGAGGTCAGCCGGTCAGCGGCGCCTGCCGAAGTTCTGGACCCACCAGGGGCCGCCCGCCTTCTCGCTCACCCCGATGCCGATGTCCTGGTAGGCGCAGTTGAGGATGTTCCTGCGGTGGCCGGGGCTGTTCATCCAGCCGTTCATCACCTGCTCCGGGGTCTTCTGGCCCCTGGCGATGTTCTCCGCCAGCGCGGACCAGGAGTATCCGGCGGCCTCGACCCGCGAGGCCATGGTGGAGCCGTCGGGGCCGACGTGGGAGAGCACACCGTGCTCCGCCATGGTTCCGGCGTAGGCCTGGGCGGCGCGGGCCAGCCTCTCGTCCACCGTCAGCGGCCGGCAGCCGGCCTTGGTCCGCTCGGCGTTGACCAGCTGGAGCACCCGTCGCGCGGCCGCGCCGTCCGTCTCCGGCTCCGGCTCGGCCGGGCGGGAGGCGGTCGGCTCGGGCGCGGGGGTCTGCTCCGGCGCGGAGGGCCGCGGGGTGCCGGGCTCGCCGTCCGCCGGGGGCTTCGAGCCGAGGTCGACGGTCAGGCCGAACTTGTCCAGCACCTCGGTGACGGGCTGGAAGAAGGTGGTGCCGCCCCTGCTGCAGTCGCCGTTGCCGCCCGAGGTGAGCCCGACGGCGACGCTGCCGGCGAAGAGCGCTCCGCCGCTGTCGCCGGGCTGGGCGCACACGTCGGTGCGGATCAGGCCGTGGACCCGGCCCTGCGGGTAGTTGACCGTGGCGTTCAGCCCGGTGACGGTGCCGCCGTGCAGGCCCGTGGTGCTGCCGCTGCGCTGGACGCGCTGGCCGACGAACGCCTCGCCGGCACCGGTGATCTCCTGGGTGCCGCCGTTGTAGAGGTTCACGGCGGCGGGGCGCGGCACGTCGGGGTCGTCGTAGCGGATCAGCGCGTAGTCGTCGCCGGGGAAGCTGCTCTCCACGGCCTTGCCCACCCGCTGCCGCGAGGAGTCCCCGCTGCTCCAGGTGGCGCCCTTCTTCGTGCAGTGGCCCGCGGTGACGATGAAGTACTCGTCCCCCTTGCGGGCGTTGAAGCCGGCCGAGCAGCGGGAGCCGCCGGAGGTGATGGCGTCCCCGCCGGCGACGAAGGGCTCGAAGACGCCCTCGATCCGCTCTATTCGGGCCTTTCCGCCCAGTTCGGCGACCTTCTCGCGCAGCTCGCGCCACTTCTTCCCGGTCACGGTCGAGTCCGCCGTGACCAGCACCTTGTTGGTGCGGGGGTCCACGGCCCAGGAGGTGCCGGGGGTGCGGGTGCTGCGGTCCAGCGACGACTTGGCCCCGGCGAGCTCCTCGGTGGTGCTGGCCACCTGCTTCGCCACGGCTCCCGCCTTGCGGACCGCTGTCAGGTCGCCGTCGTCGACGACGTTGACGACCAGCTTCTTCTCGGCGGGGTCGTAGTAGGACCCGGCCGCCTCCTCGCCCAGCTTCGCCTCCAGCCGGTGGGCCAGGGTGCTCGCCTGGGCCGCGCTGAGGAGCGAGGGCGCGGGGATGGCGTCCGCCTCGGGCTGCAGCACGACGACCGTGGTGGCCGCCACGGACGCGGCGGCGGCGCCGATGGCCGCCTTCAGCACCATCGGCCGTCTGCGCGCCCGCCGTCCTCGCTGCTGCTTCACCTTCACAGATCCGCTCCGTTCTCTTGTGGGGGGATCGCCCTGGGGCGACGTCCGAGGGGACGCTATCGGCGCAGATCAGCGAGGTGAGCGGGTTTCAAAGTGCCCTCAGGGACAGCTAAGGAACAGCTAAGGCGGGCCGTCGCTCCCCTGCATCCCGGCCCCCCGCTTTCCGGCCCCCCGCCTCCCCGTCTCCGCTCCCCGCGACCGTCCGGGGCGGGAAGGGCGGGCACGGGAGGGCCCGGGGAGGCGGAGCCAGGACCGGCCCCGCCGCCCGTGGGAGGCGCGCTCGCCGTCCGGTGTGCGCTCGGGCGCCAGCTCCAGCTCCATCCGCACCCGCGCCCCGCCCAGCGGCGCGCGGCCGACCTCCAGCCGGCCGCGTCCGGTGTCGGCGGCGCGGTGGGCTATGTCCAGGCCCAGGCCGGTGGAGCCGCCGACGCTCGAGCCCCGGGCGAGCGCCCGCTCGGGATCGGGGATGCCGGGGCCGGCGTCGTCCACGGTCACCACCACCGCGTGCGCCGTACGGTGCACCCCCACCGCCAGGGCCGTGCCCTCCGGGGTGTGCCGGAAGACGTTGCCGACCAGGGCGTCGACGGCCGCGGCCAGATCCTCCTCCGGCAGCGTCACGGGGGTGGGCTCGTCCGTCACCGTCACCTCGCAGTCCCGGCCCTGCTGGGCGGCCAGGACCGACCAGAAGTCGGTGCGCGCCGACACCACGCGCGCCGCCTCGCACGAGGGTCCCGGCCCCGGCGGGGCCGGGGCGGACGAGGCCGCCGACAAAGGCGTGCGGGCAGCTTTGATGATGGAGTCGAGTTCCTCCTCCAGATGGGTGACGGCCGCCTCCAGCCGGTCGGCGTCCTCCCGGTGCAGGCCGGAGGCGATGCGCTCGGACTCCAGATGCAGCGCCGTCAGCGGCGTCCTGAGGCGGTGCGAGAGGTCGGCCACCAACTCGCGTTCCATCGCCAGCAGTTCGACGACACGGTCGGCCATGGCGTTGAAGGCGGCGCCGGCCTCCTGCAGTTCGGGAGGGCCCTTCGGCTCCAGCCTCCTGTCCAGGTCCCCCTCGCCCAGGGCGTTGGCGGCGCGCGAGAGGTCCCGCGAGGCGCGCACCACCCGTGCGGCCAGCCGGTCGGCGACCAGCACCGACCCCGCCACCAGGGCCAGCGCCAGGGCCGACATCACCATCCAGGAGGTGCCCACGCCGCGCTCGAACTCGGCGCGCGGCACGAAGGACTCGACCACCGCCACCCGGTCCCTGGCCAGCACCACCGGCTGCAGATGGACCCAGCCCCCCTCGGTGTCCTGGGCGAAGGTCCGCTGCTGCCGGGCCGCCCGCCGCCACGCGTCGGCGGGCGCGTACGAGGCGCCCACCAGGCGTCCGCCGGGCAGGTGGACGCCCAGCCGGCCGGTGTCGTCGACCTCGGCCACGGCCTGCTGCACCTCGTCCGGGCGGGTGGTCAGGGCCAGCACGGGGGCCAGTGCCGCCGCCCGCTGCTCGGCCACCGTGATCGCCCGGGACCTCACCTCGGACTTGACCAGCAGGGCCAGCGGGATCAGGAAGGACAGCGCGACCATGGAGGTGACGGCCAGCGCGACGCCGGCCAGCGTCCGTCTCATCGCGGCGTCACCAGCTTGATGCCCACGCCCCGCACGGTGTGCAGATAGCGCGGCCGGCTCGCCCGCTCGCCGAGCTTGCGGCGCAGGGAGGACACGTGCACGTCCAGGGTCTGCTCCTCGACGTAGGACTGGCGCCACACGTCCGCCAGGACGCGGCGGCGCGGCACCACCCGGTCCGCGCGCTCGGCGAGATAGGTCAGCAGGTCGAACTCACGCCGGGTCAGGCGCAGTTCGCTGCCGTCCAGGAAGGCCGACCGCGCCTGCCGGTCGATGGCCAGGCCGCCCACGCGTATCGCGCCGTCCCGGGGCTCCGCCGCCGGGGCTCCCGGGCGCTCGGCCGCCGCGGCGGAGCGGCGCAGCACCGCCCCGAGCCGGGCCGCCAACTGCCCGCCGGAGAAGGGCTTGACCAGATAGTCGTCGGCCCCGGCGTTGAGCAGCCGGATGATCTCGGCCTCGTCGTCGCGCGCGGTGGCCACCAGTACCGGCACCTGCGAGATGCTGCGCAGCATGCGCAGGACGTCGACGCCGTCGAGGTCGGGCAGCCCCAGGTCGAGCACCACCGCGTCCGGCGGCTGCCGCGTCACCTCCCGCAGGGCCTCGAAGCCGTAGGGGGAGCTGCGCACCACGTGGTCGTGCCGGGACAGGACGTCGATGAGCCTGGCCCGTATCACGGGGTCGTCCTCGACCAGAAGTACCGATGCCATGGCCAGGGACGGTAACGGGTGCCGCCGGCGCGTCCGCAACCAGTGCCCTGACAGGGGGCTTTCGCGGGCCCCTGGCCTTTCCGGGCCTTCACGGGCCCTCGCGCAGGCGGCGGCGGCCGGTCGGGCAGTATGGGGCGGTGCCCCGCTACCTGCGCTACGTACTGCTGTGGCTGTCGTGCACGTCCCTCAGCGTGACGACGGTGAGCCTCACCGTCCAGTTCGTGGTCGGGACGACCCGGCCCACCCCGCCCGTCGCCCGCGACACCCCGGGGACGGTCGTCTCCTCCCCGACGGCGAGCGCCGAGCCGAGCAGGTCCCCCACGCCCGGGCCCACCCCCTCGCCCACCCGGCGCGCCTCCTCCCCCGCCCCCGCGCCGAGACCGACGCTCTCCCCCACCACCCGTCCCGCCACCCGCCCCGCCCCGTCCCCCTCCGCGAACACCGGAGGCGGCGAGGAGGGCTGCCACACCGCCGGCGCCGAGGTACGCACCTTCCAGACCACGGGAGGACGGGCGTCCATACGTTTCGGCAGCAGCGGCGCCTGCCTGGTCTCGGCGCTGCCGGCCGGCGGCTTCACCGCGGCGACGCAGCGCGGTGGGCCCAGGGAGCTGACCGTGGTCTTCACCGGCGACTCCTTCCGCTCGCAGATCGAGGTCACCTCGCCCACGCCCTCCAGCTACAACGTGGCGGTCAGGGAGTCGACCGCCTGAAGGCGGCCGGGGTACTGCCGGTCGTTTCGGTGCCCGCCGTAACGACCGGCCCGCATGATGGGCGCCATGGACTCCCCCGACCGCGCCCGCCGAACCCTCCCCTCCCCCTCCAGCCGGCGCCCCGAGCACACCGGCTCCGGCCTCGCCCGGCTCGCCGGGCTGCTCGCCGACGACACCAGGGCCCTGTTCTGCCTGGCGATGCTGGACGGGCGGGCGTGGACGGCGGGCGAGCTGGCCCGGCTGGCCCACGTCGCGCCGTCCACGGCCGGCGAGCACCTGGACAAACTGGTGGCCGGGGGCCTGCTGGCCCAGGAGCACCAGGGCCGGCACCGCTACGTGCGGCTGGCCGGCCCGTCGTCCGCGCGCCTGGTCGAGGAGCTGGCCGCGCACGCGGGGCCCCCGCCCGCCGCGCGCTCCCTGCGGGATGCCTCCGCGAACACGGCGATGGCCCGGGCCCGCACCTGCTACGACCACCTGGCCGGACGCCTGGGGGTCGCGGTCGCCGACGCCCTGCTGGAGCGGGGGCTGCTGCGGCAGGAGGCCGGGTTCGCGGTGACCGGGGCCGGGCTGCGGTGGTTCGGCCGCCTCGGCATCGACCTGGGAGCCCGCCCGTACGGCCGCCGCCCGGCGGCCCGCGCCTGCCTGGACTGGACCGAGCGCCGCCCCCACCTGGCCGGGGCCGCCGGGGCCGCACTGTGCCGGCACTCTCTGGAGGCCGGCTGGTGCGAGCGGATCGGCACCCGGCGGGCGCTGCGCGTGACCGGTGCCGGGCGGCACGCCCTGCACGAGCTGCTGGGCCTCACCGGCGCCGACCTCGACGGCGGGACGGCGGGCACTTCCGGTACGGCGGAGACGGCGGAGGCCACGGCATGAGCGTCGACCGGAGCCGGCGCCGTGGGGGAGGGGGACCGTCCGTGGTGAACGCGTCCGCCGCATCCGCCGCGTCCGCCGCCTTCCGCGCGCTGCACCGCCGCGGGCGGCCGCTGCTGCTGCCCTGCGCCTGGGACCACGCCTCGGCCGCCGCCCTGGCCGCGCACGGCTTCCCCGCCGTCGGGACCAGCAGCCTGGGAGTGGCCGCCGCGGCCGGACTGCCCGACGCCACAGGAGCCGCGCGGGAGCGGACCCTGGCGCTGGGGCGGCGGCTGACCCGGCTGCCGGTGCCCGTCAGCGTGGACGTCGAGGGCGGGTTCTCCGAGGACCCCGCTCAGGTCGCCCGCCTGGCGCGGGAGCTGGCCGGGGCGGGGGTGGCCGGGGTCAACCTGGAGGACGGGCTGCCCGGCGGGCGCCTGGCCGATCCGGTCCACCACGCGGAGAAGATCGCGGCCGTCAAGGAGGCCGCCCCGGCGCTGTTCGTCAACGCCCGCACCGACACCCACTGGTCGGCCGCCGACCCCACCACGGCCGCCGCGTTCCGCCGGGCCCGCGCCTACCGGGAGGCCGGGGCGGACGGCGTCTTCGTGCCCGGCCTCACCGACGAGGACGGCATCCGGGTACTGGCGGGCGAGCTGGACGCCCCGCTGAACGTCCTGTACTCCCCCGGCGGCCCCACCCGCGAGCGGCTGACCGAGCTGGGCGCGGCCCGGATCAGCCTGGGATCGCTGCTGTTCCGCGCCGCCCTCCAGCGCGCCGTGGAGCTGGCCGCCTCCCTCGCCGACCCCGTCGCCCCACCTCCGCCGATGCCCACCTACGACGAGGCCTGCGCCCTGGCCGCCCCCTGGGCGGACGGGGGCTGAGACTTCTCCCCTCCGCCCAGGGGCGGCGCGGCGCTCACTTGCGGTTGTACAGGCGCATGGTGGCCGTTCCGAAGACGGCCACCAGCACCGCGCCCCACCCCAGCGACCAGGCGATCTCGGTGGCGGGCCAGTCGCCCGCCATCAGTGCGCGCACCGCCGAGGCCAGATGGGTCACGGGACTGTTGTTGACGAAGGCCTGGAGCCAGCCGGGCATGGTGGACGGGTCGACGAAGACGTTGCTGAGGAACGTCAGCGGGAAGATCACCATCATGCTGACGCCCATCACCGACTTCTCGGTGCGCAGCATCAGGCCGAACATCGTCCAGATCCACGAGAAGGCGAACGCGAAGACGATCAGCAATGCCACCCCGGCCACCACTCCGGGCACGCCGCCGGCCGGGCGGAAGCCCAGTACCAGGCCGAGGGCCAGCATCACCGCGCAGGCGATGGTGTAGCGCAGCATGTCGCCGAGCAGATAGCCGACCATCGCCGAGGGGCGCCAGATCGGCAGGGTGCGGAACCGGTCGAAGACGCCCTTGGCGATGTCGATGTTGACCGCCACACCGGTGTACATGGTGATCATCACGATGTTCATCACCAGGATGCCCGGCAGCAGGAACTGCACGTACTGGTCGGTCGAGCCGGCCAGCGCGCCCCCGAAGAGGTAGGTGAACATCAGCACCATCATCACCGGGAAGACGGTGACGTCGAAGAGCTGCTCGGGCACGTGCTTGATCTTCAGCACCGCCCGCCAGCCGAAGGCGGCGGAGGCGGCCCAGGCGCTGGGGCGTGGCGGGCGCTCCCCGGAGACCAGCAGGCCGGCCAGGGTATCGGCCGCCGCGGGGGCCGGCTCGCCCATCTCGCCGGTGCGCTGTCCGCGGGTCGTGGCGGTGCTCATGCCGGGATCTCCTCTTCCTCGTTCGCGGGGGCGTCGGTACGGGCGGCGGGGCGGTCGGTGAGGGCGAGGAAGACCTCGTCCAGACTGGGCTGGCCCAGCGAGAAGGTGTCGACGGTGATGCCGGCGCGGGCCAGTTCCGCCAGCGCCCGGGAGGCTTGCTCGGCCGCGCCCGCGCCGTCGCCGTGCAGACCGACTCGGGCGGTCAGGGCCACCGGGTCGGGGTCGAGCTGGATCCGCGCCTCCAGGACGCGGGCGAGCAGCCGCTCGGCCTCGGGCCGCCGCTCGGCCTCCCGCAGCCGCAGATGCACCGCGCCGGCGCCCACCGAGGCCTTCAACTCGCCCTTGGTGCCCTCGGCGATGACCTTTCCGTGGTCGATGACGGCGATGCGGGAGGCGAGCTGGTCGGCCTCGTCGAGGTACTGGGTGGTCAGCAGCACCGTGGTGCCCCGGGAGACCACCGCCCGCACGATGTCCCACACCTGGTTGCGGCTGCGCGGGTCCAGGCCGGTGGTCGGCTCGTCCAGGAAGAGCAGGTCGGGGGTGTTGAGGATGGACGCGGCGATGTCGATGCGGCGCCGCATGCCGCCCGAGTAGTTCTTGACCTGCTTGCCCGCCGCCTCGGCGAGCCCGAAGGCCTCCAGCAGCTGCTCGGCCCGCCGCCGGGCGGCGGGCTTGCGGTGGCCCAGCAGCCTGCCCAGCAGGATCAGGTTCTCCGCGCCGGTCAGGTCCTCGTCCACCGAGGCGTACTGCCCGGTCAGGCTCACCCGGGCGCGTACGGCGTCGGCCTCGTGCAGCACGTCGTGCCCGAAGACCCGGGCCCGGCCGCCGTCGGGGCGCAGCAGGGTGGCGAGCATCCTGACCGTGGTGGTCTTGCCCGCCCCGTTGGGGCCGAGGACCCCGTAGACCGTGCCCGCCGGGACGGCGAGGTCCACGCCGTCCACCGCGCGGGTCTCCCCGAACACCTTGACCAGCCCGGATGTCTCGATCGCCAGGCCGGATGCGCTCTCGCCCATGTTCCGTCGTCCTCGTCGCTCGTCGGTTCTGCTGCTTCCCTCGGCCTTCGGACCGTCCGGGGGCGCCGGACTCATCGCTTCCCCGGGATCCTCTCCGCCGGGTCTCCCCGGTCTGCCGGGCGTTCCGGGTCTCCCCGGCCGGCGGGGTCGTAACGGATGTGCGGGCACGGTGCGCCTCCTCGGTCGTCCTCAGTCGTCGCGGACCTCGATGCCCAGCGCCCGGGCGAGCGCGGGGGCGAGGTCCAGCAGTTGCGCCGGGCCGATGATCGCGCCCCTGAGCGAGTCGTGGCCCGCCGTGATCCCCAGCCCGGCCGCGTCGCGCAGATCGACCCGCGTGAGCCCGGCCTTCTCCAGCCGCACCCCGTCCAGGACGGAGCCGGGGAACGCCACGTCCTCCAGGACCGCCTCGCCGAAGTCCACGTCGCGCAGCAGGCAGTCCACGAAGTACACCTCGCGCAGGCGCGCGGAGCGGAGATTGACCGAGTCGAGCTTGCAGTTGAAGAACGTCACGCGGCGCATCCGCGCCTCGAACGCCTCCACCCCGGCCAGGGCGCCGGAGACGGCCTCGGTGTCCGTCCAGTCGGTCTCGGCCAGGTCGGCGCCCACCCATCGCACGGTGTGCAGCCACACGTCGTTGAAGCGCGCCCGCCGGTAGCGCCCGCCGTCGAACCCGACCGAGGTGAAGGCCGACTCCATGAAGCCGGCGCCGCCGGCGTCAGCGCCGTGGAAGCCGTCCCCGTCGAAGTGGACGGTGTCGTAGGTGCGCTCCCGCTCCAGCCGTCCGCCGCCGTCGAACGGCCGGAGGTACCGCGCGTAGGGCAGGTCGGCCAGTTCGCGTGGAACCGGCGGGGCGGGCGGTGTGCGCCGGGGGCGTGGGGTTCGCTGGGCGGGCATGGGGGCCTTCCGGGCCGGACGGCGGGTTTCGCCTCGAACCCTAGGCGCACCCTCTGACAATGCCCGTGCGTCCGCGGTGGGCACCACGCCCCGCGGGGGCGGCAGCGCCTGTGGCCCGCGGGGGGCGGCAGCGTCCTACGCCCCCGCGAGGGTGGCGACCATGACCGCCTTGATGGTGTGCATGCGGTTCTCCGCCTCGTCGAAGACGACCGAGTGCTCCGACTCGAACACCTCGTCCGTCACCTCCAGCGACTCCAGGCCGTACCGCTGGTGGATCTCCCGGCCCACGGCCGTGCCCAGGTCGTGGAAGGCGGGCAGGCAGTGCAGGAAGCGGACGCGCGGGTTGCCGGTGGCGCGCAGGACGTCCATGGTGACGGCGTACGGCCGCAGCAGCTCGATGCGCTCCTCCCAGACCTCCTTGGGCTCGCCCATCGACACCCACACGTCGGTGGCGACGAAGTCGGCGCCGGCCACGCCCTCCTCGACCTTCTCGGTGAGGGTGACGCGCGCGCCGGTGGTCTTCGCCAGGGAGCGGGCGGCGGCGATCACCGGCTCCTCGGGCCACAGGCTCCGCGGTGCCGCGATGCGCACGTCCATGCCGAGCAGGGCACCGGTGACCAGGTAGGAGTTGCCCATGTTGTTGCGGGCGTCGCCGAGGTAGGCGTAGGCGGTCTCCGTCAGCGGCTTGTCGCAGTGCTCGGTCATGGTGAGCGCGTCGGCGAGCATCTGGGTGGGGTGCCAGTCGTCGGTGAGCCCGTTGTAGACGGGGACGCCGGCGTGTGCGGCCAGTTCCTCCACAGCCTCCTGGCTGCTGCCCCGGTACTCGATCGCGTCGTACATCCGCCCCAGCACCCGAGCGGTGTCGCGCACCGACTCCTTGTGGCCGATCTGGGAGCCGGACGGGTCGAGGTAGGTGGTGTGGGCGCCCTGCTGGGCGGCGGCGGTCTCGAAGGCGCAGCGGGTGCGGGTGGAGGTCTTCTCGAAGATCAGCGCGATGCCGCGTCCGCGCAGCCGCTGCTCCTCGGCGCCCGCGCGCCGGGCCGCCTTCAGCTCGGCGGCCAGCTCGATCAGGTGGCGGAACTCCTCGGGGGTGAAGTCCAGCTCCTTGAGGAAGTGGCGGCCCGTGAGATCGATCGCCATGGGGGTCTCCTGGGGACTGTCGCGTCGGATACGGCGGGAAAGCCGGAAGTCTATACGAACATTCGCATCTCTATGCAGATGGGGGTGTCCCCGCCCCGGACCGTATCCGTACGGGAGCCCTCCGCCCCGCGCCCTTCCCCGCCGCGTCCGCGCTCTCCCCCGCCCGCGCCTACACCGCGTCGCGCTCGACCGGGCAGCTCATGCACCGCGGCCCGCCCCGGCCCCGGCCCAGCTCGCTGCCGGGGATCGTGATGACCTCGATCCCCCGCTTGCGCAGGTGCGTGTTGGTGGTGACGTTGCGCTCGTAGGCGATGACCACGCCCGGCTCGACGGCCAGCACGTTGCAGCCGTCGTCCCACTGCTCGCGCTCGGCCGCGTGCACGTCCTGGGTCGCGGTGAGCACCCGGATGCCGTCCAGGCCCAGGGCCGCGGCGATGGCCCGGTGCATGTGCTCGGGCGGGTGGTCGGTGACCTTCAGCTCCGACTCGGCCGCGCCGGGCTCGATGGTGTAGGAGCGGAGCATGCCCAGGCCCGCGTACTGGGTGAAGGTGTCGCCGTCGACCATCGTCATCACCGTGTCCAGGTGCATCAGGGCGCGCTTCTTGGGCATGTCCAGGGCCACGATGGTGCGGGCCGAGCCCGCCGCGAACAGGCCCCGGGCGAGCATCTCCACCGCCTGCGGGGTGGTCCGCTCGCTCATCCCGATGAGCACCGCGCCGCCTCCGATGACCAGCACGTCCCCGCCCTCGATGGTGGAGGGGTAGGCGCCCTGGCCCTCGGACCAGATGTGGAAGTCCCCGCCCTCCGGCGTGCCGGATTCCTGAGCGCCGGGTACGCCGGGTGCGCCGGAGGACGGGGCGAACAGCGGGTGGTGGTGGTAGATCGCCTCGAAGTGGATCGTCTCGCGCTGCCGGGCGGGCCAGCGCATGGCGTTGATGGACACCCCGTCGTAGATCCAGGCGGAGGTGTCGCGGGTGAACAGGTGGTTGGGCAGCGGGGCGACCAGGAAGTCGTCCAGGTCCATCACGTGGAAGCGCACCGAGACCGGCTCGGGGTGCCGCTCCAGGTACTCGCGCTTGGTCATCCCGCCCACCAGCGCCTCGGCCAGCTCCGCCCCGGGCATCTCGTCGAAGACGGCCCGCAGGTGGTCGGCGGCCAGCGGCCCGTACTCCTTCTCATGGAAGGTGCGGTCCAGGACGAACGCGCGGGCCGCGGGGACCTCCAGGGACTCCGCCAGCAGGTCGCCGAACAGGTGGACCTCCACGCCCCGGTCGCGCAGGACGTCGGCGAAGCCGTCGTGCTCCTGGCGGGCCCGCCGCACCCACAGCACGTCGTCGAAGAGCAGGTCGTCCCGGTTGGTCGGGGTGAGCCGTTTCAGTTCCAGGTCGGGGCGGTGCAGGATGACGCGGCGCAGCCGCCCGGTCTCGGAGTCGACGTGGAATCCCATGCCACCATCCTCACCCCGAGCCGGGCGGCTACACCCCGAGCCGGGCGGCTACACCCCGGGGCGCCGGCCGGCCCCCGGCACGGCGGTCACCCCCGGTGCGGCTGCCGTCGCCACCGCCGCAGCCGCTCCCACGGCCGGGGCGGGGGCCCGCCCGTTCGGCGGCCTCGGTCAGGACCCGCACCATCTCCTGGGTCCTGAGCAGGCTCTCCGCGATCCGGTCCCTGCGCTCGGTGAGCACGGCCAGGTCCCGTTCGGCCTCCTCGTGTGCCGCCAGGACGATCTCCTCGGCGCGGCGCCGTGCCCTGGCGAGGATCTCCTCGGCCTGCCGCGTCCCCGGTTCGTGGCCGCACCGGTCGCACCGCCAGGCCCCCTCCGGCCGCTGTCCGTCCCCTCCCATGGCCCCTCCTCCCATCGGTCGCGGCCAGCCTGGCAGGGCGGCCCGGCGGTCACAGCCTGGGGTCGACCGGCTCGGACTCCAGGGCGAGGACGGCGAAGACCGCCTCGTGCACCCGCCACAGCGGCTCACCATCAGCCAGTCGGTCCAGCGCCTCCAGGCCGAGGGCGTACTCGCGCAGGGCCAGGGAGCGCTTGTGGCCAAGGTGGCGCTCCCGCAGCCGCCGCAGGTTCTCCTCGCGGGCGTACTCCGGGCCGTAGACGATCCGCAGGTACTCCCGCCCCCGGCACTTCACCCCCGGCTGGACCAGCCGCCCGTCCGGGCCGCGCACCAGGGCGTCCAGCGGCTTGACGACCATGCCCTCGCCCCCGGCCTCCGTCAGCTCCAGCCACCAGTCGGTGCCCGCCGCGACGGACGCCTCGTCGCCGGTGTCCACCACCAGGCGCCCGGTGCGGCGCAGCAGCCCGGTGCCGTCGGCGTCGGCCAGCCGGTCCAGCCGGGCGAGCTGGTCGACGTGCGGTACGGCGGCCAGGCTGCGGCCGCGGACGGCGAGGATCTGGAAGGGGGCGAGTTCCACACCGTCGAGCCCGTCCACCGGCCGGCAGTAGCGGCCGTACGCCCCGGTGAACGCCGCCGCGTCCGCCGCGCGCTCCCGCTGCCGCGCCAGCAGCCCCTCCACCTTCGAGCCCCGGGCGGCCGCCGCCTCCAGGGCGGCCAGCGCGCCGGGGAAGGCGGCTCCCGCTGCCGCGCCGACCGCCGCGTACTGCCGGCGCAGCAGCCCGGCCGACTTCAGCGACCAGGGCAGCAGCTCGGCGTCCAGCAGCAGCCAGTCGGTGTCCAGTTCCTCCCACAGCCCGGCACCGTCGGCGGCGGCGCGCACCCGGGCGAGGACCTCCTCGGTGACGGCCCGGTCGTCGAAGAACGGGCGTCCGGTGCGGGTGTGGAGTGCGCCCGTCTCCCCGCCGGTCACGCCGAACCGCTCGGCCGCGGTGTCCGCGTCGCGGCAGACCAGGGCGACGGCGCGCGAGCCCATGTGCTTCTCCTCGCACACCACCTTCGCCACGCCCGCCGCCCGGTACTCGGCGAACGCCTCGGCCGGGTGCTCCAGGTAGCCCTCCAGCTTCGAGGTGGCACAGGGCGCCATCGTCGGCGGAAGGTAGGGCAGCAGGCGCGGGTCGATCGCGAAGCGGCTCATCACCTCCAGCGCGGCGGCGGCGTTCTCCTCGCGCACCGCGACGCGGCCGGCGTGGCGGGTCTCCACCACGCGGCGGCCGTGCACGTCGGCCAGGGCGAGCGGGCGGCCCTGGTGCCCTCCGGGCGCGTCCGCCGTCAGCGGCTTCACCGGCTCGTACCAGACCCGCTCGGCGGGGATGTCCACCAGTTCACGCTCGGGCCAGCGCAGGGCGGTCAGGGCGCCGCCGAAGACGCAGCCGGTGTCCAGGCAGATGGTGTTGTTCAGCCAGGCCGCGCGCGGGGTGGGGGTGTGGCCGTAGACGACGGCGGCCCGGCCCCGGTAGTCCTCGGCCCACGGGTAGCGCACGGGCAGGCCGAACTCGTCGGTCTCGCCGGTGGTGTCGCCGTACAGGGCGTGGCTGCGGACCCGGCCGGAGGTGCGGCCGTGGTACCTCTCCGGCAGCCCCGCGTGGCAGACGACCAGCGCGCCGCCGTCGAGGACGTAGTGGCTGACGAGCGAGCCGATGAACTCCCCCACCCGCGCCGGGAACTCCGGGTCGGCGGCGGTCTCCTTCTCCAGCTGTTCGATCGTCTCGGCGAGCCCGTGGGTGTGCCGGACGTTGCGGCCCCTCAGGTAGCGGCCGAGCTTGTTCTCGTGGTTGCCGGGGACGCACAGCGCGTGCCCTGTGGCGACCATGCCCATGACCAGGCGCAGCACTCCGGGGCTGTCGGGGCCGCGGTCGACGAGGTCGCCGACGAAGACCGCGGTGCGCCCCTCGGGGTGGCTCGCGTCCACCGCGCGGCCGGCCGCGTCGCGCTCGATCGCGTAGCCGAGCCTGCCCAGCAGGGCCTCCAGTTCGGCGCGGCAGCCGTGGACATCGCCGATGATGTCGAACGGGCCGGTCAGGTGCCGCAGGTCGTTGTAGCGCCGCTCCAGCTCGATCCGGGCTGCGGCCACCTCCTCCACCCCGCGCAGGATGTGCACCTTGCGGAAGCCCTCGCGCTCCAGGGAGCGCAGGGAGCGGCGCAGTTCGCGCCGCTGGCGTGGGATGACGTGGGCGGGCATGTCCGCGCGGTCGGGGCGGACGGCGTTGCGTTCGGCGCAGACGTGCTCCGGGACGTCCAGGACGATCGCCACGGGCAGCACGTCGTGCTCACGGGCCAGCCTCACGAGCTGCCGCCGGGCCTCGGTCTGCACGTTGGTGGCGTCCACCACGGTCAGGCGCCCGGCGGCCAGCCGCTTGCCGGTGATGTAGTGCAGCACGTCGAAGGCGTCGGAGCTGGCGCTCTGGTCGTTCTCGTCGTCGGCGACCAGGCCCCGGCAGAAGTCGGAGGAGACGACCTGGGTGGGCGCGAAGTGGGTGCGGGCGAAGGTGGACTTGCCCGCGCCCGTGGTGCCGACCAGCACCACCAGGGACAGGTCGGGTACGGCGAGGGCCGTCGTACGGGCCGGGACGGGGTCCGCCGTACCGGCCGGGGTGGACGCGGGGGCGGGTGCCGGGGTGCGGTCCGTCATGCGGCTGTCTCCTTCGCGGTGGCCGGCACCTCGGCGGCCAGGCGGAACAGGGCGAGCTGGGTGGGCGGGCCGACCTCGGGGTCGTCCTCACCGACGGGCCGGAACTCCACGGTGTAGCCGTGCCGTTCGGCCACGCCCCGGGCCCAGGCGCGGAACTCCTCACGGGTCCACTCGAAGCGGTGGTCGTGATGGCGCACCCGGCCCGCGGGCAGGGTCTCCCAGCGCACGTTGTACTCGGCGTTGGGCGTGGTGACCACGACCGTCCCCGGCCGGGCCGTGCCGAAGACGGCGTACTCGGCCGCGGGCAGGCGCGGCGGGTCGATGTGCTCGATCACCTCGCCGAGCACGGCCGCGTCGTAGCCGGACAGCCGGGGGTCGGTGTACGTCAGCGAGCCCTGGGTGAGGGTGACGCGGGCGGCCTGCCGCTCGGGCATCCGCTCCAGGCGCAGTCTGCGCCGCGCCTCGTGCAGGGCGCGCATCGACACGTCCACACCCGCGATCTCGGTGAAGCGGGTGTCCTTCAGCAGCGCCTGCACCAGCTGGCCCTGCCCGCAACCCAGGTCCAGGACGCGGGCGGCGCCGCTCTCGCGCAGGGCGGCCAGGATCGCCTCCCGGCGCAGGACTGCCAGCGGGGCGGGGCGCTCGTCGGTGTCGGCGCCCTCGTCCACCGCGTTGTCCAGCTCCTCGGCCTCGCTGCCGTCAGCCTCGGCCAGACGGGCGAGCTCCAGGCGTTCCAGGGCCTCACGGGTCAGGCGCCGGCGGCGGGTGAGGTAGCGGCCGGCGATGAGCTCCTGCTCGGGGTGGTGCTCCAGCCAGCCCTCTCCGGCGCGCAGCAGCTTGTCCACCTCGTCGGGGGCGACCCAGTAGTGCTTGGCGTCGTCCAGCACCGGCAGCAGGACGTACAGGTGGCGCAGCGCGTCGGCGAGCCGCACCTCGCCCTCCAGCACCAGCGACACATAGCGGGAGTCGCCCCACTCGGGGAAGCGGGTGTCCAGCGGCACCGGTTCGGCGTCCACCGTCCAGCCCAGCGGCTCGAAGAGGCGGCGGACCAGCTCGGGGCCGCCGCGGGCGGGCAGCGCCGGCACCTCGATCCGCAGGTGCCTTCTGTGCTCGGGCAGTTCGGGGCGGGCCCGGCACTGGCCCTTGAGCGCGCTGGAGAACACCGCGCCCAGCGCCACGGCCAGCAGCGAGGAGGCCGCGTACGGGCGGTCGTTGACGTACTGCGCCAGGGCCGAGTCCGGTGCGCCGCCGCGCCCCTTGCCCCGGCCGCGGCGGACCAGGGCCACGGGGTCCACCTCCAGCAGCAGCGCCGCGGTGCAGCGCTCGGCCCCCGCCTCGGGGTAGAAGACGTGCGCGGTGCCGTGGGAGGTGGAGAACTCCTGCGCCCGGTCGGGGTGTTTGTGCAGCAGGAACCCGAGGTCGGTGGCGGGCCGCTCGGCGCTGCCGGTGGTGGTCATCGTCAGGAACACCCGAGCGAGTATGGTCCGTTCGGGCGGGCCGCCCCAGCGGTTTTCCACAGAACGGGGCGCTGGTACGACTATCCCTCCGGTCCCGGTCCCGGTCCCGGTCCCGGTTCCGGCTCAGGTCCCGGTCCCGTCTCCCGTCCCGCCCCTGCCGCGAGCTCCGCCGCCAGGGCGGCGATCTCCGCCGGGCCCACCCGGCAGCAGCCGCCGACCAGCCGGGCGCCGTCGCGCACCCACGCGCGGGCGGCGGCCGGGTCGAAGGCGGTCTCGCCCGTCCATGCGCCGTGCGCCGCGTCCCAGCCCTCGCCGCTGTTGGGGTAGACGACCACCGGCTTGCCCGTGGCCCGCGCCGCCAGGCGTACGGCGGGCGCGGCGTCACGCGGATCGCAGCAGTTGACGCCGACCGCGATCACCTGGTCGTTGCCGGCGACGACGGCGAAGGCGTCCGCCAGCGGCTGGCCGGCGCGGGTGCGCGGCCCGGCGACGGTGTACGACAGCCACACCGGCACCCCGCAGCCGGCCGCCGCACGCAGCAGGGCCTCGGCCTCGTCGGCGTCCGGCACCGTCTCCAGGGCCAGGGCGTCCGGGGCGGCCGCCGCCAGCGCCTCGATGCGGGGCCGGTGGAAGCGCTCCAGCTCGCCGACCGTCAGGCCGTACCGGCCGCGGTACTCGCCGCCGTCGGCGAGCACCGCGCCGTACGGGCCGACCGAGGCGGCCACCCACACCGGCACACCGGCCGCGCCCGCCGCGGCGCGGGCCAGGGCCACGCTGCGGCGCAGCAGGGCGTCGGTCTCCGCACCGCTCAGCCCGCGACGGGCGAAGCCGGGGTGGGACGCCTGGTAGCTGCCGGTGATGAGCACCCGTGCCCCCGCCCGCGCATAGGCGGTGTGGGCCGCCTCCACCTGGGCGGGGTCGTCGGCGAGCAGCCGGGCCGACCACAGCTCGTCGGACAGGTCGCAGCCCTGTGCCTGGAGCTGGTTGGACAGCCCCCCGTCGAGGACGAGGGGGCCGCGCGCCAGGGCGTCCGCGAGCGGAAGCGCGGGCGTGGACACGGGACCGGGCACGGGCGTGGGACCGGGCGGCGGCGCGGGCGGTGTGCTCATGCCGGGTTCACCCCAGTTGGCTCTGCACCTGGGAGGAGATCAGTTCCAGGTGGTCCAGGTCATGCAGGTCCAGGATCTGCAGGTAGATCCTGGAGGAGCCCGCCTCCGCGTAGCGGCCGATCTTGTCGACCACCTCGGCCGGTGAGCCGGCCAGACCGTTCTCCTTCAGCTCGTCCACCTCGCGGCCGATGGCCGCCGCGCGCCGCGCCACCTCGGCGTCGTCCCGGCCCACGCAGGCGACCAGGGCGTTGGAGTAGATCAGGTCGTCCGCGGCGCGGCCGTGCTCCTCGGCGGCGGCCCGCACCCGGCCGAACTGCCGCCGGCTGTCCTCGACTGAGACGAAGGGGACGTTGAACTCGTCGGCGAAACGCGCGGCCAGCGCCGGGGTGCGCTTGGCTCCCATGCCCCCGATGAGCACGGGCACCCTGTCCTGTGCGGGCTTGGGCAGCGCGGGCGAGTCGGCGAGCTTGTAGTGGGCGCCGTCGTAGGAGAAGGTCTTGCCCGGTTCGGTGGCCCACAGCCCGGTGACGATCTCCAGCTGCTCCTGGAGCCGGGAGAACTTCTCCTTGGGGAACGGGATGCCGTACGCGGTGTGCTCGGCCTCGAACCACCCAGCCCCCAGACCGAGTTCGACCCGCCCGCCCGACATGGCGTCGACCTGTGCCACCTGGATGGCCAGTACGCCCGGCAGCCGGAAGGTGGCCGCGGTCATCAGGGTGCCCAGCCGGATGCGCCTGGTCTCGCGGGCGAGGCCCGCCAGGGTGATCCAGGCGTCCGTCGGGCCGGGGAGGCCGTCGACGTCGCCCATCTTCAGGTAGTGGTCGGAGCGGAAGAAGGCGTCGAATCCCAGGTCCTCGGTGGCCTTGGCGACCGCGAGGAGGGTTTCGTAGGAGGCGCCCTGCTGGGGTTCGGTGAAGATGCGCAGATCCATGCCCTCCATCCTGCACCTTCGCTACGCCTCCTCCCGCACCGGCGGGCCGTCCCCGCACACCGGGGCGGCGCCCTCGCACACCGGCGCGACTCCCTCCTGTACGAGCGGGATCCCGGTCTCGTCCGTCGGCGGGGCCCGGCGGAAGGGCCGGGGTCTGAGGGCGAGCCGTCTGAGGATCGCCGTCACCCTGTCGCCGCACTCATCAGCCGCGTCGATGCCCTCGATGCACCTCCAGTAGAGCCCCTCCTCCTCCGCGTCGACCGCCACCCGCACCAGTGCGCCCCCGGCCTCGCCCAGCAGATCGCCCAGCTCGTGCAGGGCCGAGAGAGGGTCGCTCATCTCCGTCAGACGGGCGGCGCGCGCCCCGTCGGACCGCTGTCCGGGGCCGCGCAGCGAACCACAGGCGCGTCCGCTCGCCTCACGCAGTCCACCGGCCTGGGCCCGCACCTCGGGCGGACCCGCCGTGGCCAGGTGGACTCCTACTGCCTCCGCGAGCGCCTGCGCCTGCCACGCCTCGGTAACGACGTCAGCCGCTTCCTCACTGTGTGCGAGCGCTCGCCGCGTGATCTCAATGAGTGGTACCGCATCCATCCACCTTTTCCCTCCGCAATCATTAGCTACCCAGCGTGATACCCAAGGCTGCGCTTGGCTAGAGGGTTCGGGAAAACTGCGGAAAAACTCGACACTGTGGAGAAGTTCATCACTCCGAAGAGTGACGATTGGCCTTCCCTGGAGCGGCACCGCAACCGTCCGTCTCGCCGACTCCCCCGCCACCCCCTCCATCACTCCGGGTAATCGGAAAGCGTCGTTCGTTCCGCTCGATCTTCGCCTCCAGCGCGGCCGGCGCGTCGATGCCCAGCACCTCGCAGAACTGCAGCAGATAGGCGAGGACGTCGGCCACCTCGTCCGCGACCCGCCCCGCGGTGCCCGGGTCCTCCATCACCCGCGCCGACTCCTCGGGGGTGAGCCACTGGAAGATCTCGGCCAGTTCGGCCGCCTCCACGCCCAGCGCCGTCACCAGGTTCTTCGGCGTGTGGTACGGCTCCCACCGCCGCGCCGCCGCGAACTCGGCCAGTCTGCGCTGGAGTTCGCCCACCCTCCCCTCGGGCCGCCCGTACGGCACCGGATGGTGCCCCGCCCCCCGGCCACCTTCGGCGTCCCCGCGGTCTCCGTCGTCCCCGCCGCTTGCGTGCACCTGTCCGTCGTTCACGCTCCAGACCTACCATCCGGGCGGCGGGCCTACGGGACGGCGGTGCCGACGGGCCTGGCGCTCAGCACGTACGTGCCGGTGCGGTCGGCGACGGCGAGGTGGAACGGCGCTCCCCGTGCCAGCAGTTCACAGGCGGCCCGCTGCCGCTCCTCGTCCCCGTGCCACCGGCGCAGTTCCGCGGGCGCCTCGGCGGCTCCGGCGGACCCGTCGGCCTCGGCGGGCCCGTCCGGCAGGGGAACGAGGGCTCCGCCCGGCGCCCAGCGAGCCGTTCGCGGGTCGGGGTCGAGCCCGTCGGCGATCCGGCGGGCCTGCTCCCGCAGCCAGTCCAGCACCCGGCGGCGGTCGGCCGCCTCGTAGGCGCCGAGGTGAACGGCGACCGTGCCGCCGTTCACCGCCCCCACGGCGACGGCCTCGGCCCGGTAGGCCGGGAGCCGGACGGCTTCCCCGCCTCCCCTGCGTCCGGGGTGGTCACGGAGGCCCGAACGGCCCGCCGTCCGCACAAAGTCGCGTACGACCAGGCGTGCGCCGCGCCATGAGAAGTTCCCCGCGGCCCCGGCGGGGCGGCCGGCGCGGGCAGAGGGTTCGAAAACGTCGATCACACCCTCCACCGTGGCTCCCGCCACGATGGAGGGACAAGCGATCACACACGTCCAGGAAGGCGGTGTACGCGCCCGTGGGCGGCGCTGTACGTGCTGTCCACCACGGCGGCACCGGGGTGCCGCGCGGGGCCGCCGGTCAGCGCCGATCCTCCGGGCGGTCCCCCGGTCGAGCGGCCCCCCCCGGGACACCCCACCAGCGTGTCCGCCTCCGGTTCCCCCGCCCCCGGCCCGTCGCCGCAGGACCGACGCCGGCGGCCCGGCTCGGCCGCTATCCGACGTCCGCCCTGATCGAGTCGCCGAAGAGACCGTCGGTGAAGGTGACCGCCTTCGGCTCGATCTTCCCCTTGACGGTGACGGTGCCGGTGACCTTCTCGCCCTCGGCCAGTTCGACCGTGTCGATCTGGCGCTCGTCCGCGGCGAGTTCGACGTCGTACTTGGAGCCGTCCGCGGCCGTGACCTCGAAGTACAGCGGGTTTACGCCGACCTTCTCCGCACCGTTGTTGACGACCGTGACCAGCACGGAGGTGTACTCCCCGCCGTCGGCGAGGATGGTGGGCCGGAAGTCGGCGGCCTCCGCCGTGACCTGGATCGGCGCGGGAGCCTCCTCCTGGGGCTCCTCCCGCGGCTCCTCCTCGCCCTTGTCCTTCTTCTCCCCGCCGCCGGGCTCCTTCGGCGCCGCCGACGCGGCGGGCTTCTCCGCGCTCTCGTCGCCACCCGCGCCGAGAGCCGCGCCGATGACGCCGATCACGACGAAGAGGGCGATGACGCCCAGGCAGCCGAAGCCGATGATCTTCCCCGCGCCGGACTTCTTCTGCGGTACGGGCGGCATCGGCTGTTGCGGCCGGCCGGGCCCCCACTGCTGCTGGTACCGCGGGCCGGGATTGTGCTGGGCCACCGGAGGACCCCCCTCTTCCTGATCTGTGCTACTGCCTCCGGACCTCAGAGGCACGGCGCTCGGCCGGGGCCGGACCCCGGTGCACCCCGCCGGGCCGGTTCGGCCGACAACCACGGGCGTGCGCTCCACGAAGAACCATAGAACAAGGAAACTAAGTTCACAAGTAAAACGACCGAAGACGGGATCAACCAAATACTGCGAGGCCGTCGTGCGCACGCGCGGCCGCATGCCGGGCCCCTCCTCCCGCGTACGGCCCGCCCGCCGCGGATGGGAGACGGGTCCTCGGAAACACTGGTGGAATGCGCACCGAACCTGATGTGGGATCCGACCGTGAGCCGCTCGCCCGTCTGCTCGACGCCGCCGGGGCGGCCGTCGACGCCGGGGTCGGATGGCTCGCGGAGGCGGGGGACGAGTGGTCGAAGCGGAGGTTCAAGGCGTCGGGCGAGGAGGTCACCGACGCCGACGCCGAGGTGGAGCGGCGCATCACGCGTGTGCTGCAGGAGCGCACGCCCGGCATCCCGGTCGTCGGCGAGGAGACCGACCGGGAGGACGGGGATTCGGTACCGTCCCGCTGCTGGCTGCTGGATCCGATCGACGGCACGATGAACTTCACCCGCGGTGCCCCGCTGCACGCCGTCTCCCTGGGTCTGGTGGACGGTGGCGAGCCCGCGCTGGGCGTGCTCCACGCCCCCGCCCTGGACCGCCGCTGGAGCACGGGACCGGGCACGGACGCGGTCCCCGGCGCGGACGCGGCGGGTGAGGGCGCCCGGGAGCTGTCCCGGGCGGTGGTCGGCGTCACGGGCGCCGGGGGCGTCGGCTCCCCGTCCGGGAGGCTGCTGGCCGCCCTGCTGGACGGGGCCTACCGGGTGCGGATGCAGGGCTGTATGAGCATGGACCTGATCGGCGTGGCCGAGGGCTGGCTGGACGCCTGCGTCTGCGTCGGCGCCAAGCCGTGGGACGTGGCCGCCGGAGTGGCGCTGCTGCGCCGCCGCGGGTGGACGGTGCTGGACGGCGACGGGCGGCCGTACGTCTTCGGTGCCCCGGTCCTGGTGGCGGCGAACGGGCCGCTGGCCCGGGAGCTGGCCGCCCTGAGCCGGGCCCGGCTCCGGTAGCCGGACGCGGGCCGGGGCGGGCCCGGTGACGGTGCGATACGGATGCGTGCGTTCCCGTGGCGGAGCACGCGGCGAGCCCCTACCGTACGCGCATGCGCCACCCCGCTGAGCTGTACTACGCGCCCAGTCTGCCGCCCGACGAAGTACAGGCACTGCTCCGCCGCGACCAACTCCTCCTGCGGACCTGCCAGGCCGCGCTGGGCCGCGTCGGCGGGGACGTCCTGGGGCTGTCGGTGGAACCGCGCCCCGGCGAGGTCGTCATCCACGCGGCGGTTCCCCGGGAGACGCCCGAGACCGCGCAGAACCTGCAGGAGATCGTCTCCGAACTGAAGATGCTCCTGATGGGGAGTCCCGAAGACCGGTCCGACATCACGACCGAGGTCCACATCGGCCCGCCCTGCCCCGCGGTCTGGCCCGGTTACGGCCATGCGCTGGTCTACGTGGCCAAGTGGAACGACCTGGACGAGGGGGAGGACAAGGAACCGGAGAAGGCGGGGGAGTGGTAGGCGCCGCTCCCCCGCCGTCCCGGCTCCCATGGCGTCTGTCGTCCCGCCGCCGCAGCCGGACAGGCGGGCGGCGCCTGCCTCCCGCCGCGCCCCGGGCACGGCGGGAGGCGGAAAACCGGCGCCCGTACGCGCGGCGGCGCTCCCTCGGACGGTCCGCCGGAGGTCGGCCCGGGCGGACGCTCAGTGCGCGGCCGGGGCCGGGCCGACCAGCTTCTCCAGGACGTCCTCCATGGTGACGAAGCCCAGCAGCTCGTCGCGGTCGCCGGTGACGGCGGCCAGGTGGGTGCCGCCGGCGCGCATGGTGGTGAGGACGTCGTCCAGCGGGGTGCCCGCCCCGACGCGTACGACGGCGCGCAGCGCCTCGGACGGGAAGGGCCGGTCGCGGTGCACCACGCCGATGGCGTCCTTGACGTGCAGATATCCCAGCACCGCACCGCCGGGTCCGGTGACCGGCAGCCGGGAGAAACCGACCGTGGTGGCGGTGCGCTCCAGCTGGTCGGGGGTGACGGTGTGGCCGACGGTGTGCATCTCGGCCAGGGGCACCAGCACCTCGGACGCCGGGCGGCTGCCCAGTTCCAGGGCCTCGCGCAGCCGCTCGTGACCACCCGGCTCGATCAGTCCGGCCTCGCTGGCCTCCCGTGCCATGCGGGTGAGTTCGGCGTTGGTGAAGATCGATGCGACCTCGCCCCTGGGCTCGACCCTGAGCAGACGCAGCAGGGCGTTGGCGAAGGCGTTGATACCGAAGATCACCGGCCGCAGGCCCCGGGTGAGGGCGACCAGCGGCGGTCCGAGCAGCAGTGCGGTGGGCACGGGTGCGGCCAGGGCGATGTTCTTCGGCACCATCTCGCCGATGAGCATGTGCAGATAGGTCGCCAGAGCCAGCGCGATGACGAAGGCGATCGGGTGGACCAGGGCGCCGGGGACGCCGACGGCCTCGAACGGCGGCTCCAGCAGGTGGGCGATCGCCGGTTCGGCGACCGCGCCCAGCACCAGGGAGGACGCGGTGATGCCCAGCTGGGCGGTGGCCATCATCGCCGACAGGTGCTCCAGGCCCCACAGGGTGGTGCGGGCGCGCCTGACTCCCTTCTCGGCGTGCGGCTCGATCTGGCTGCGGCGCACCGAGATCAGGGCGAACTCGGCGCCGACGAAGAAGGCGTTCACCAGGATCATCAGGGCGCCGATGGTCAGCTGCAGGGCGGTCATAGGGCGTCCTCCCGGTGGGTGCGGCCGGCCGCCCCGGCGGAGGCGGCCTCCTCGGAGGCGGTCTCTCCGGGCGCGGTGATCCGTATGCGGTCGGCGCGGTGGTGCTCGACGTCGAGGACACGCAGCTCCCAGCCGTCGATCCCGACGGTGTCGCCGGGTACGGGGATGCGTTCCAGGCGGGCGGCGATCAGGCCGGCGGCGGTCTCGTAGGGCCCCTCGGGCGCGGCCAGTCCGATCGCGGCCAGCACGTCCAGGCGGGCGCCGCCGTCGGCCTCCCAGCGCGCCCGTCCACCGGGTGCGGGGGCGGCGGGGCGCAGGTCGGGCTCCTCCAGCGGGTCGTGCTCGTCGCGAACCTCGCCGACGACCTCCTCGACGATGTCCTCCACCGAGGCGACCCCGGCGGTGCCGCCGTACTCGTCGATGACGACCGCGATGGTGCGGCGGGCGCGCAGGCGCTCCAGCAGCCGGTCCACCGGCAGGGTCTCGGGGACCAGCAGCGGTTCGCCGAGCAGTTCGGTGACGGGGGTGGCGGAGCGCCGGCCGGCCGGGAGGGCCAGGACGTCGCGGATGTGAACGGTGCCGATCACCTCGTCCAGGGTGTCGCGGTAGACGGGGAAGACCGACAGGCCGGTGGCCAGGGTGAGGTTCTCGGCGTCGGCGGCGGTGGCGTGCGCCTCCAGGGCGCGGACGTCCACGCGCGGCGTCATCACGTTCTCCGCGCTCAGCTCGCTCAGGTGGAGGGTGCGTACGAACAGCTCGGCGGAGTCCTCCTCGATCGCGCCCTCCCTGGCGGAGCGGCGGGCCAGGGAGACCAGTTCGTCCGGGCTGCGGGCGGAGGCCAGTTCCTCGGTGGGCTCCAGGCCGAAGCGGCGCACGAAGCCGTTCGCGGTGCCGTTCAGATGGCGGATGAAGGGCCCGAAGACGGCGGTGAAGCCGCGCTGCGGGCCGGCGACGACGCGGGCGACCGCCAGCGGGCTGGAGATGGCCCAGTTCTTGGGCACCAGCTCGCCGACCACCATCAGCACGACCGTGGAGACGGCCACACCCAGCACGGTGGCCACCGTGGAGGCGGCGGAGCCCAGTCCGGCGTCGCGCAGCGGTCCGCGCAGCAGCGCGGCCAGGGACGGTTCGGCGAGCATGCCGATGACCAGCGAGGTGACGGTGATGCCGAGCTGGGCGCCGGAGAGCTGGAGGGTGAGCTGCCGGACGGCCTTGAGCGCGCCCTCGGCGCCGCGCTCCCCCTGGCGGGCGGCGCGCTCCAGCTCACCGCGCTCGACGGTGGTCAGGGAGAACTCGGCGGCCACGAAGACCCCGCAGGCCAGAACGAGGGCCAGGGCCGCCAGCAGGAGAAGGACTTCGGTCACCGTGCCACCCCCGCTCCCGGAATCGTCGCGGAGCGGCCGCGGATGGCACGGCTGGTACTGGGAGGTTCGCCCATGGCGAGTGTGCTGCTCCTTCTGTGTCGGTCCTGGTTCGGGTACCTCGGGCCGGGCCGAGGCCTCCCGAGGAAGTGTAAAGGATTGGCAAAACAGCACCACGGGGCCGGAAAGCCACCCCGGGGGCCCGCCCCCGGCACTCACCCCGCTCCACCACACCCCGGCGCCGGGACCCCTGGCACCGGAGGGCGCCCCACCCTCTCCAGGGCACCCCGGCGACAGTGCGGCACCTCCCTGATTCTACGATTCTGTAGAAACCCTGGGAACGAGGACGCGGAGGCGGGGCCCGAGCCCCTACGATTTCCGTCCACCGCGTCGGCGCGGCCCGGCCTCCTCCCGATACCCGGAGTGTTCATGCCCCTGTGGAACCGCCTCGCGGAGTCCGCCCGGACAGCGCGACTCCGGCTGGCGGCGAAGAGGAACGAGCTGACGGGCGGCGCGTTCCGCGACGCGTCCATGGCGATGTGCGCGCTGGTCGCCGCGGCGGACGGGACGATCGACCCGGCCGAACGACGCCGCGTCGCCCAGTTGATCGAGCACGACGAGGTACTGCGGAGCTTCCCCGCCGACGAACTGCGTGACCACTTCGAGGGCTGGCTGGACCGGCTCACCACCGACTTCCACCTCAACCGGGCCGAGGCACTGCGGGAGGTCGCCAAAGCCGCTCGCAGGCCCTCCGAGGCCCGCGCCGTCGTCCGTATCGGCATAGCCGTCGGCGGGGCCGACGGCTACTTCGACGCGGCCGAACTGGTGGTGGTCCGCGAGGTCTGCCACCTGCTCGACCTGCCGCTCCACGAGTTCGGGCTCTGAGCGGCCCGCCGCACCGTCCGGGCGGCCGGCGCCGGGCCCGCCCCGGTCACCGGGAGCGGAGGCGCGATCCCGTCCCCCGGTGCGGGGAGGCCGCGGCGGGACGGGGCTCCGGTGACCAGGGCGGGAGCTGGTGGGGCCACCGCACATAGGTGAACGGCGACGCGCCCGACCGGGGGACGACCACGCCGACGGGCCACACCCGCAGCATGTAACTCCCGGTGTCGTCGGCGGCGGTGAGCCGGAACGACAGCCCCTCGGCGAGCCGTTCGGCCGCGGCCTCCTGCGACTCCCCGTCCGCGCACCACCGCCGCAGCTCGGCGGGCACGTCGGCGCTCCGGCCGGGCCGGTCCGGCACGCGGCCGAGCGTGCCACGCCCCGCCCAGCGGGCCGTCGCCGGGTCGGGGTCGAGCCCGTCGGCGATCCGGCGGGCCTGTCCGCGCAGCCACCGCAGCGCGAGCCCTCCGCTGGGGCCGGTGTACCTGCCCAGCAGTACGGCGACGGGGGCGCCGTCCACCGGCCCCTCGGCGGTGACGTCGGCCCGGTAGGCGCGTACGCGCCCGTCCCACCGGCCCGGGCGGGACACGGCCCGGACCGGACCGGGCACGGCCGGGCGCGCACCGGGCCACGGCAGATGCCGTACGGGCCCGGCGGGGCGGTCGGAGCGGACGGAGGAAGTCGAGGGTTCGTTCGTCACGCCCCCACGGTGACCTCTGATAGCTCAGCGTGACAAGTGGTTACGCAGAGCGAATGTGGTTGTTGTGTGCGCCGGGAGGTGGCGCGGCGTGCGCCGCGCGCCGTCACGCCGCGACTCCGCCGCCTCTCACCCCTCAACGGCCGAACCCGGCTCCCGGCGGGCTCAGTCGCTCAGTTCCGGCTTGCCGAACAGCGCCGCGTAGCCGGAGGGCAGCTGGCTCAGCACCTGGTTGAGCTCGCCCCCGGAGATCGCCCCGGCGGTGGTGGACAGCACGGCGCTGGCGTCCCACTCCGCGGTCCTGGGCCGCGACCCGGTCCGCTCCCCCACCCGCCGGCAGAACTCCTCCACGCCGTACGTCCCGGGCCTCTCCGGGCTGCTCTCCATCAGGAAGTCGCCCAGCGGGCCGGGGAGCTGGGCTGCCAGGTCCTCGGTCTCCCCGGGGGTGATGCGGGAGGCGAGCACCTCCAGCACGGCCGTGGTCACCTCCTCGGCCTCCCGCCGGTTCTCGTACTCCCCCAGCTCGCGGACCCGGGCGAGGAACTCGTCGTACCTCATCGCCGCACCCCTCCTCGTCGGTCGGCGGACATCACCTCGGCGGCCCGTTCCGCGTTCCACGGATCGCGCCGGCGAATCGCCCGGCGCGAGACGTTCGCGCGGGGCCGGACCTCGTGGGGCCGCCCGGCGCGCCGGGTGCGCCGGTCACGGGCTCGGGCAGGCGGGCGAGGAGGGCCAGTTCGCGGGTGAGTGCGCCGGCCAGCAGCCGGGCCCCGCCGGGGAGGGTGTGGGTGACGGCGGTGAGGGTGTAGGCGCCCGCGTAGTCGGTCAGGGCCAGGCAGGCGGTCCCGGGGGCGAGTACGGGCGGCAGGGGGACGATCCGCTCCAGCGGCCGCCCGTCCAGGGACCACGGGCCGCGCGGCCAGCCGAAGGCCAGGCAGGTCACGGGGCAGAAGCCCGGCGAGCAGCTCAGCGAGGCCAGCAGGCGCACCGCCCAGGGGCCCAGCAGTCCGGCGGCGCCGACCGCGCGGCGGACGGTGTCCGCACCGCCACGGAGGGGGCCGAAGGCTGCCAGCGCGCCCCGGCAGGCCGCCAGCCGCTCCGCGGGGCCGGCGGCGGTCACGGGGAGCGGCACCCGCACCGCCGAGACGGCGGTGCCGAGCATCCGGTCCTCCTGCGGCGTGCGCAGGTCCACCGGGAAGGAGCCGTACAGCGGGCGCGGTGCGCCGGGCCAGCGGTCCGGGTCGCCGTGGACGGTGCGCAGGGCGCCCGCGGCGGCGGCCAGCAGCACCTCGTTGAGGGTGGCGCCCAGGCCGGGCAGGGCGCGGCGGGCGGCCCGCACCGCCTCCGCGTCCACCTCCGTCCAGGCCAGGTCCGGGCGCGGGCGGAGGCCGGGCGGCAGCGGCAGGGCCCGGCCGGGCCCCGCGCCGGGTGCCGCGGGCGGACGGGAGCGGTCCAAGCGGGCGGCCCCGAGCGCTCCCACCGCCCCCACGCCCGTGCCCCTGCGGACGCCACGCCCTGGGGTGCCGTCGAACAGGCGGCTGAGCAGGATCTCCAGGGACCGGCCGTCCAGCAGGGCGTGGTGGGCGGTCAGCACGACGGCGAACCGCCCCCGGCCCGCGCCCCGTACCAGCGTCAGCCGCCAGGGCGGCAGCCCGGCGGGCAGGGCGCGGGTGACGAGCCGGCCGAGCAGGGCGGTGAACGCGGCACCGTCACCGCTGTCTGCGGCATCAGCGGCGGTGTCGGTGGTGTCGGCGGCGTTGACGACAGTGACGTGGCGGCGGACCTCGAACCGGTCGAGCGGCAGCCAGCGGTGCCCGCGCAGCCGGGCCGGCGGGGCGGGGGGCAGCAGCACCAGACGCAGCCGGGGAAGGCGGCCCCAGCGCTCCAGGACGCGGGCGCGCAGCGCGTCCGCGTCCGGCGGCCCGCCGGTGAACAGCGCTGCCATTCCGACCGTTTCGGGAACTCCCCGCGCACCGCAGTGGACTTCCTCCACCGGCGACAGGGCGGTGCTCGTCTCCATACGCCTTCCCGCTCACTCATCGAGAACTCGCGCAAACCTTCGACGGTTCACCCGGAAAACACACGAGTCACCTGTCCGCGCCTTTTCTGTTCCTGTGTCAGTATTCTGGCGGAACGCCCGGCGGGAAGAGGACCGACGCACCTGCGGTCCCGGACGGCGCGGCGATCAGAACGGCGACCGGACCTGTGAACGTGCGGCCGGTGGGCGTCCCCGGGAAGCCGCCCGACGCCGCGCCGAGCCCGGCCCACGGAGCCACCGGAGGGAATTCGGAGCCGTCTCCCGTGAAATCGCGGACACCGATCGCCGGCCACTGGAGGCCGGTAGCCGGTCTCCGGTCGCAAAAGAACACGAACACCCATCGGAAAACCGACGCAACCTTCTCGACGCGAACTCCTCGGGGAACAGCATGGCGGATGTCTTCGGAAAAGAACGGTCGGCTCTCCACCGCCTGGCGGAGCAGAGCACGTCCCGGCCCTACTACCGCCCTCTCTCCTCCCGGGGCGCGGAGGTCGGGATCGACGGCCGCACGGTGGTCATGGCCGGATGCAACGACTATCTGGGGCTGTCGGCCGACCCCCGGGTGACCGAGGCCGCCGCCCGCGCGCTGCGCCGCCACGGCGTCTCCTGCTCCGGCTCCCGCGTGCTCAACGGCACGCTCGCCCTCCACGAGGAACTGGAGGGCCGGCTGGCCGCTTTCGTCGGCGGCGAGGCGGCCCTGGTGACCACCACCGGCTTCCAGGCCAACCTCGCGCTCGCCGCCCTGCTGGACGAGCGCGACGCCGTCTTCGCCGACATGTCCAACCACGCCTCGCTGGTGGACGCCGTCCGGCTCGGCGGCGCCGCCCACCACCGCTACCGCCACCGCGACCTCGCCCATCTCGGCCGCCTGCTGGCCGCCTCCGAGTCCATCTCCGAGCCCGGCCGCGGCCGTCTGATCGTCACCGACGGCATGTTCTCCATGGAGGGCGATCTGTGCCCGCTGCCGGGCCTGGTGGAGCTGGCCCGGCGCCACGGCGCCCGGCTGGTGGTGGACGGCGCCCACGACATCGGCCTGCTGGGCGCCGGTGGACGCGGCGTGACCGAGCACTTCGGGCTGACCGGCGAGGTGGACCTGGTCACCGGGACGCTGTCGAAGTGCTTCGGCTCCGTCGGCGGGATGCTGATCGGCCCCGCCTCCGTCGTCGAGCACCTGCGCCACAGCGCCCGCTCCGTCCTCTTCTCGGCCGCGATGCCGCCGCCCTCGGCGGCCGCCGCCCTGGCCTCGCTGGACATCATCGAGTCCGAGCCGGAGCGCAGACAACGGGTGTTCGGCCACGCCCGGCGGCTGCTCGCCGGGCTGCGGTCGCTGGGCTGGGACACCGGCGACTCGACCACCCCGGTGGTGCCGGTGTACGTGGGCGACTCCCGGCTGTGCCTGCGGGTGTGGCAGGAACTGCTGGACGCCGGGGTGTTCACCAACGCCGTGGTGGCGCCGGCCGTGGCCCGCAACCGGGCGCTGATCCGGGTGACTCCCCAGGCGATCCACACCGACGACCACATCACCCGCGTCCTGGACGCCTTCGCCCGGGTACGGCGCGGCCTGGGCACGCTCCTGCCGGCGCCGGGCGGGCCCGGGCGGTCCGAGGCGGTGGTGGCGTGAACATCTCTCCCGCGCGCCCCACACTCCCCGCGAGCGCCTCCCCCGTCACCTCCGCACCCCTGACCGTCCGTCCGGTGCGCGGGCGCGCGGACACCGCCGCCTTCGCCGCCCTCCCCCGCGCCCTGCACCGCGGCGACCCGTACCGGGTGCCGCCCGCCAAGGGCGACCAGAGGGCCCTTGTCGACCGACGGCGCAACCCGTTCTTCGAAGTCGGCACGGCCGAGTTGTTCCTCGCCCGCCGGGGCCGGAAGGCGGTCGGGCGGATCGCCGCCGCCGTCGACTCCCGCTACCAGGCCCTCCACGACGCGCGCGGCGGCCTGTTCGGCCTCTTCGAGTGCGCCGACGACCCCGAAGCCGCCGCCGCCCTCTTCGACGCGGCCGCCGGCTGGCTGCGCGAACGCGGCCTGGAGACGATGCTCGGCCCGCTGGGCTTCTCCGTCCACGACGAGTGCGGGGTCCTCGTCGAGGGCTTCGACGGCCCGCCCACCGTGATGATGCCGTACAACCCCGCCTACTACCCCGCCCTGTACGCCGCCTGCGGGCTGGCCAAGGCCAAGGACCTGCTGTCCTGGCGCGTCCCCGTGCCGCCGGGCGGCGAGCCGCCCGGGGCCGCCGCCCGCGCGGCCCGCTGGGCAGCGGACGCGCCGGACGTACGACTGCGGCACCTGGACCCCTGTCGCCGGGAGGCGGACCTGGCCGCCGTCCGCGACATCTACACCGACGCCTGGTCCGGCAACTACGCCTCCGTCCCCATGACCGGCCGCGAGTTCTCCCACGCGATGGACCGGCTGCGCCCGCTGGTACGGCCGGAGCTGGTGTGGTTCGCCGAGGTGGGCGGCGAACCGGTCGCCTTCACCTTCTGGCTGCCCGACGTCAACCAGGCGCTGCGCGCCGCCCGCGGCACACCCCTGGAGCGCTCTCTGGGGCGCCCTCTGGGGTGGCTGCGCACGGCCCGGGCCGCCCGGCGCATCGACCGGGCCCGGGTGATCCTCACCGGCGTACGGGCCGCCCACCGCGCCCGCGGGCTGACCGCCGCGCTGCTCGCCGAGGCCCAGCGGTCGGCCTTCCGCCTGGGCTACGCCGAGAGCGAGTTCTCCTGGCTGCTGGAGGACAACCGTGACGCCAACCGCTACGCCCAGGCCTTCGGCGGCGTCCTCCACCGCAGGCACCGCCTCTACCGGCGCGACCTCGCGGACGGCCGCGGACTGCGCCCCACCGCCGCGACCCCGCCCACGGCCGTCCCCGGAGCCCGTCGGTGAGATATCTGGTCACCGGCGCCACCGGCTTCGTCGGCACCCATCTGGTGCGCCGGCTGCTGGCCGAGGGCCACACCGTCGCCGCCCTGGTACGGGATCCCGCCCGGGCCCGGCTCCCGGCACCGGTGGAGCGGCTGGACGGCGACCTCGCGGACGGCCGCGGCCTGCGCCGGGCCGCCGCCTGGGGCGCCGACCGCGTGATCCATCTGGCCGGCGCCGTCAGGGCCGCCCGCCCGAACGGCTACGCCCCCGTCAACGCCGCCGGCACCCGCCGTCTGTGCGAGGCCCTGGCCGAGCTGCCGCGCCCGCCCCGGCTGGTCCACTGCTCCTCCCTGGCCGCCGCCGGGCCCTCCCCGTCCGGCCGACCGCGCCGCGAGGACGACCCGCCCGCGCCGGTGTCGGCGTACGGCCGCAGCAAGCTCGCCGGCGAGGAGGCGCTGCGCGCCGTGGCCGGTGCCGTGCCCGGCACCGTCGTGCGCCCGCCGATCGTCCACGGCCCCGGCGACACCGACTTCCTGCCCGCGCTGCTGGCCGCCGTGCGCTGCGGCGTGCTGCCCGTGTGCGGTTTCGGGCCGCGCCGCTACTCGCTGATCCACGTCGACGACCTGTGCCGCCTGCTGCTCGCCGCGGCCGACCGCGGCGCGACCGTCGGCCCCGGCGAGGGCTCCCGCGGGATCTACCACGCCGGTGACGGCGCCGGGCACAGCTGGCAGAGCCTCGCGGCGGCCGTGGCGGCGGTGACCGGCCACCGCCCGCCCACCGCCGTCCCGCTCCCCCTCCCGGTGGCGTACGCCGCCGCCCGGTGCGCCGAGGCGGCGGCTCGGATCAGGGGGCGGCCGTCGGTGTTCTGCCGCGACAAGGTCCGCGAACTGGCCCACCCCGCCTGGGTCTGCGGCCATGAACGGGCCACCCGCGACCTCGGTTTCACCCCCGAGGCCGTCTGGCCCGCGGGCCTCGCCGACGCCCTGCGCCCCGCACCCGCACCCGCACCCGCACCCGCACCCGAGCCCGTCCCCGAGAGGACCCAGTCTTGACGCCCCAGTCCCGCCCCGCCCAGCCCCTCACCGCCCGGCCCCGCACCGGCCGGGCCGCACGGCTGCGGGCCTCCCCGCCCCTGTTCCGCTCCCCGTTCCTGGACCGCTTCACCCGCGTCCACCCGGCCGTGCCCGTCGCCCTCTACGGCCCCCTGACCGTCCTGCTCGCCGCCCTGGCCGCGCCCCGCCTGGGCTGGGCGGCCCTGGCCGGCCACATCCTGCTCGGCTACGTGCTGTGGACGCTGACGGAGTACTGGGTGCACCGGGCCCTCTTCCATATGACCCCGCGCGGCGCGCGCGGCAGGCGGCTGCACTGGATGGTGCACGGCGTCCACCACGACCACCCCGACGACCCGCGCCGCCTGGTCATGCCGCTCCTGGCCAGCCTGCTGCTGACCGGTCTCCCCTTCGCCGCCCTCCACCTGGCTCTGGACGGCGGCGCGGCCAACGCGGTCGCCGCCGGGTTCACCGCCGGATACGTCCTCTACGACGAGCTGCACTTCCTCCTGCACCGCCCCAGCCCGCCCACCGCGCTCGGGCGCCGCCTGCGCAGACACCACCTGCGCCACCACTTCCAGGACGACAGCCGCGGTTTCGGGGTGAGCTGCCCCTACTGGGACCACGTCTTCGGCACCGCGCCAAAGCGTCCGGCGGGGCGTACCGACCCGGGGCGTCCGGCGGCGGGCGGGGCGGCGGTGCGCTGAGCGCGCCGGGCCCCACCCGGTCCGCGTTCCGGGCCCGGCGGCGGACGCGGGCCCGGAAGGCGGGCCGGAGCGGATCCCCGGGAGCCGGCCGGGCTCAGACGGCCCGGAACACCACGGACACGTTGTGACCGCCGAACCCGAAGGAGTTGCTGACGGCCACGCCGACACGCTGCTCGCGCACCGCCTTGGTCACCAGGTCGATGTCGAACTCCGGCGCGGGCGCGTCGGTGTTGGCCGTCGGCGGCACGGCGGACCGCTCGATGCTCAAGGCCGTGAGCACCGCCTCCACCGCACCCGCGGCACCCAGCGAGTGCCCCAGAACGCCCTTGGCCGAGGTCACGCTCGGACCGTGGCCGAAGACCCTGGCGATCATCCTCGCCTCCGCCGCGTCGCCCAGCGGGGTGGAGGTGGCGTGCGCGTTGACGTGGTCGACGTCTCGCGGCTCCAGGCCCGCGTCCGCCAGCGCCGCGGTCACCGCCAGCTCCGCGAACCGGCCCTCGGGGTGCGGCGCGGTGGGGTGGAGCGCGTCGGTGCTGGTACCGCAGCCGGCCAGCAGGGCGCGCGGGCGCACACCGCGCGCCCGCGCGTCCTCCAGCCGCTCCAGCACCAGGACGGCCGCGGCCTCGGCCATCACGAACCCGTCGCTGTCAGCCGCGAACGGCCGTGAGGCCGCCGCCGGGTCGCCGGTGCGCGACGACAGCGCCCCGGCCCGCTGGAACCCGGCCACCACCAGGGGCGTGACCGCGGCCTCCGTGCCGCCCGCCAGGACGACGTCGCACAGACCGGCGGCCAGCCAGTCGCGGGCCACCGCCAGCGCGCTGGCCCCCGATGCGCAGGCGGTGGAGACCGCCATGCTCGGACCGCGCGCCCCCAGCGCGAGCGCCACCTCGCCGGCCGCCATGTTCGGCAGCAGCCTCGGGATGACCACCGGCGACACCGCCTCGTGGCCCTCCCGCCGCATCCGGCCGAACTCCGTCTCCCAGGTGGCGGCGCCACCCAGGCTGCACCCGACGGCCGTGCCCATCCGGGCCCCGTCCCAGGAGGACGGATCCAGCCGCGCGTCCCGCAGCGCCTCGTCGGCCGCCGCCAGCGCGATCCTGGTGAAACGGTCCTGCCGCCACAACTGCCGCCGGCGCTTGCGGTCGGCGACTTCCACCTCGGGGACGCGGCAGCTGAAGTCCACCGGCAGACCGGCCAGTTCGCCGTCCCGGGAGGCCGTGGGGCAGGCGTCGCAGACCCGGCGCCAGGTCTCCTCCACCCCGGCCCCGGCCGGGGTGACCGCACCCAGGCCGGTCACCGCGATGTCGGGCCGGGTCACCGCGGAGCCACCGCCGTGCCCGCGCCCCACGCGGCCTCGACCGCGTCGGCGATCTCCCCCAGCGTGGTGTCCAGGGTGATCTGGTCGTCCGCGAACGGCACACCGGTGCTCTCCCGCAGGGTCAGGGCGAACTCGACCCGCCCCAGCGAGTCCAGGTCGATCTCCTCCAGCGTGGCGCCGGGCGACAGCTCGCCCTCGGTGAACTGGAACTTGCCGACCAGGATGTCCGCAACGACGCCGTATGCCTTGCCCATCGGGCCTCCTCGCGCGCTCAACTCGGACCGGCCGGAACCGGCCCCCTTCCGCGCCCCATCCTTGTGGCTCGGCACGGCCGGACCGGGAGCGGAACGGCCCGGAAAGCGCATTTCACCCGTACGAGGCAGCGGGCCGCGTCCCCGCCGCACACGGGCTCGGCCCCGGCCCCTCCGTTTCGCCGGAGGGACCGGGGCCGTGGTGTTGCTTCCGCGCCTGCTGGCGCGGTTCCGGCGAGGCCGGTTACCGCTGCCCGCCGTCGCTGTTCTGGCCGCCCTTGCGGCCGGCCTCGGCGGCCCTCTCACGGTCGTTCGCGAAGTTGCCACCGCTCTCGTGGCCACCCTGGCGGCCCGCCTCGGCCGCGCGCTGCGGGTCGTTGGCGAAGTTGCCACCGCTTTCGTGGCCACCCTGGCGACCGGCCTCCGCGGCGCGCTGCGGGTCGTTGGCGAAGTTGCCACCGCTCTCGTGACCGCCCTTGCGACCGGCCTCCGCGGCCCTCTCACGGTCGCTGGCGAAGTTACCGGGGTTGTTGGAGTTGTTGGACGCAGCCATGACTGCTCCCTTCACTCGCTGTCTTGCAGGTCCCTTCGCAACATCGGGTGCCCGACCCACCTGGTCGTAATCACCGCAAATCACAAGAAATGTGATTGACACTCGAGTCCGACTCCCCCCATGCGCCGCCAACTCCGCACGGTGCACGGAACCCGGGATTCCGCGGCGAGCGACGGCCGAAACCGGTGCGCGGCATCCACTGGAACATCGGCCCCCAAGCGCCTTGCTAGGCTCGTCCGCCCATGGACACCGACACCGGGGACGGCGCTCTGATCGCGGCCCCGCCGGGGCGGGTGACGCTGTCGGACCGCCGCACACAACGCAGTTGGCCGGTCGACCTCGCGCCCTACCGGATCGCGGCCCTCCCCGTCACCCGGGCCTGGTACGCGCAGGTCACCGGCTCACCGCCCGACACCGCGCACGGCGGCCGGCTGCCCGTCGAGGGCGTCTCCTGGCTGGACGCGGTCCGGTTCTGCAACGCCCTGTCCCTGCATGAGGGGCTGACTCCCGCCTACCGCATCCCCCCGGACGGCGGCGGTGGCGACGGGGACGGCACGGGCGTCGAGTGGGACGAGCGCGCCGACGGGTACCGGCTGCCGACCGAGGCCGAGTGGGAGTACGCCTGCCGCGCGGGCACGGCCGGCCCGCGCTACGGCCCGCTCGACGAGATCGCCTGGCATCGCGGCAACTCCGGCGAGCGCGTCCACGCCGTGGGCGGCAGACGGCCCAACGACTGGGGTCTGTACGACATGCTCGGCAACGTCTGGGAGTGGTGCTGGGACCGCTACGACCCCGAGGTCTACGGCCCCTACCGAGTGCTGCGCGGCGGCGGGTGGTTCGACGAGCCCTGGAGTTGCCGGGCCTCGGTGCGCCGCCGCAGTCATCCGACCCTGCGGATCGACGATGTGGGCTTCCGTCTCGCCCGCTCCCTCCTGCGCTGACGTCGGCCGGAACCGGGCAACGGGAGTACCGCAAACCGCTTGGCACACTTTTCTTGCGGGTGGTGCAGCGGCGGAGACCCGGCCCGCCCGTCCGGCGCGGGTGTTAGCGTCCGAGCGCATGGACGACAACGTGTACACAGGCAGCGCCGGGCCGGACGCGGCGCTGGACCGGGGCTGGCTGCTGGGCCACTTCAAGGACGCGGGCGACATCCGGCACAGCGAGGCGCTGGAGATCAAGTGGGGCGTCCACCCGCGTGGCGAGCGGCGGCGGCAGTGGGTGCGCGGCGAGGAGCGCACCACCTTCCAGATCCTGATCGAGGGGCGTTTCCGCGTCGAGTTCCCCGGCCGCAGCGTCGTCCTGGCCGAGCGGGGCGACTACGTGGTGTGGGGCCGGGGCGTGGACCACTCCTGGATCGCCGAGGAGGACTCGACGCTGCTGACGGTCCGCTGGCCCTCCGTCCCCGGCTACGCGCTGCCGCCGCGGGAGTGAGACCGGAAACACCACCCGGCCGCCGCCCGCCCCCTCCCTGCCCGGCCGACGACCGCGAGTATCAGTGGAGGACGGAGAGCCCGGCCGCGTCGAAGGAACGCAGGTCACCGAAGCGGCCGGCCAGCACCTTCGCCGCCCATTCCGGGTCGCCCAGCAGGGAGCGGCCGACCGCCACGAGGTCGAACTCGTCGCGCTCCAGCCTCTCCAGCAGGGCGTCGATGTCCGTGAGGCCGCCGTCCGCTCCCTGGAACGCGGCGAAGAACTCGTTGTCCAGGCCGACCGAACCGACGGTGATGGTGGGGCGGCCGGTCAGCTTCTTCGCCCAGCCCGCCAGGTTGAGGTCGGATCCCTCGAACTCCGGCAGCCAGTAGCGGCGCGTGGAGCAGTGGAAGAGGTCCGCCCCCGCCTCGGCCAGCGGAGTCAGGACGGCCTCCAGTTCCTCGGGCGTCTCGGCGATTCTGGCCTGGTAGTGGCTCGCCTTCCACTGGGAGGTGCGGAAGCTGATCGGGAAGTGCGGGGAGACGGCCTCGCGGCAGGCCGCCACGATCTCCGCGGCGAAGCGGACTCGGGAGTCCAGGTCGCCGCCGTAGGCGTCGGTGCGCCGGTTGGTGTGCGACCACAGGAACTGGTCGACCAGATAGCCGTGAGCGCCGTGGATCTCGACGCCGTCGAAGCCCCTGGCCTCGGCCGCGGCGGCTCCGGCGGCGAACGCGGCGATCACGTCGTCGATGTCGGAGCGTGTCATGGCACGGCCGGTCCCGTCGCCCTCCAGGGGGATGCCCGAGGGGCCCGTGCGCGGGGCATCGGGGAACGGCGGGGCCCCGGCGGCGCGCACCATGCCCACGTGCCACAGCTGCGGCATGACCGCCCCGCCCTCGCGGTGGACCGCCTCGGCCACCTTCTCCCAGCCCGCGAGCGCGTCCTCGCCGTGGAAGCGGGGCACCCGGTCGCTGGTGCCGGCCGACGGGTGGTCGACGTAGGTGCCCTCGGTGACGATCAGGCCCACCTCGGCGGCTGCCCGGCGGGCGTAGTACTCGGCCACGTCCGGGCCGGGCACGCCGCCGGGCGAGAACTGGCGGGTCATCGGCGCCATCACGATGCGGTTGCGGAGTGCGAGGCCGCCCAGGGAGAAGGGGCGGCCGAGCGTGTTCCGGGCGCGCGCGGACGGGTTGTCGGTCATGGGGTGTACGCCTTCGGTCGTCGGGAGGCCGCGTCCGGGTGGGGCGCGGCACGGTCCGTGCAACCGATGCCGCCTCCGGTCGATTCCCTTGACCGGCAAGGGTTTTCGGACATCCGCGGACAGGGCCGGCCGACGGGCGGCGAGGCCGCCCGCGGGACGGTCAGCGGGCGGTTATGACCAGCGCCGCGCTGTCGTCCTCGCTGGGGGCCGCGTCGTCCGAGAAGCGGTCGACGGAGGCGACCACCTCGTCCAGGAGTTCCCGGGCGCCCGCGCCGTCCTCGCGGCCGGCGCGGGCCAGGGCGGCGGCCAGGCCCTCCTCGCCGAGGAACCGGCCGTCGGCCGAACGGGCCTCGGTGAAACCGTCGGTGACCAGGAACAGGGTCTCCTCCGGCCGCAGGGTCAGCCGCGCCGTACGGACGGCCGGATCGGGGACGATGCCCAGCAGCATCCCGCCGGCCGTGATCTCCTCCACCCGCCTGCCGCCGCGCCGCACCAGGGGCGGGACGTGACCGGCCCGGACGAGCTCGACCTCCAGCCCGTCCTTGCCCGGTGTCATCCGGCCGTAGACGAGGGTGACGAAGGCGCTGCCGTGCCGGACGCCCTCCAGCAGCGCGGTGTTGACCTCCGCGACGGTCCTGGCCGGGTCCTCGACGAGCCGGGCGACGGCGCGGGCGGTGTGGCGGACCAGCCCGGTGACGGTGGCGGCCGACGCGCCGCGCCCGCACACGTCGCCGATCATGAAGGCCCAGCGACCGCCGCCCAGCGGGAAGACGTCGTAGAAGTCGCCGCCGACGTCCAGCCCCTCGCCGGCCGGCCGGTAGCAGGTGGCGACCTCGGCCCCGGGCACGGCGGGCGGTTCGGGCAGCAGCAGCCCTGCCTGGAGGTCGCGGGCCAGCTCGACCCGCTCGGTGTACTGGCGCGCGTTGTGGGCGATGACGGCGGTGCGGCGGGCCAGCTCCTCGGCAAGCGCCACCGTGCGCCCCTGGAGTGGGTGTTCCCCGGTGAACAGCAGTGTCAGCACGGCGAAGGGGCCCCCTCTCCAGCTCAGCGGTACGCACACGTAGCCGGTGACGCCCAGCTCCAGCCAGGGGCCCGGGGACGGCGGGACGTGGCGGACCACCTCCGTCCCCCCGGTCTCCAGCACCCGGGCCATCATCTCGCCGTCCGGGCGGAGCCCGCTCCGCGCGGACTCCTGCGGCCACCGCTCACCGCAGTCCCCGGCGGCGAACGCGGCGACCCTCCTCAGCCGTCCGCCGTCGAGCACGTCCACCGCGCTCATCGGCGCCAGCGCCGGGACGCTCAGCTCGGCCAGCCGGTGCAGGCTGTCGTCGAAGTCCAGATCGCGGCCGATACGGGTGCTGGCCTCCAGGACGAAGGCGAGGTCCTGCCGGGCGGCCCGCTCCTTGGCCTCGGCCCGCTCGCGGGCCTGCTTGGTCTGATGGCGCTCCACCGCCAGGGCTGCGGTACGGGCGAAGGCGGCGGCCAGGGCCAGGTCGGCCTCGCGGGGCATGAGCGGTTCGCGGTGGTACATCGCGAAGGTGCCCAGCAGCCGTCCGTCCGTCCCGGTGATCGGAGTGGACCAGCAGGCGGCCAGCCCCGCCCTCAGGGCGGGCTCGCGGAAGTCCGCCCAGTACGGGTGGGTGGCGATGTCGGCGACGACGACCGTCTCGCGGCGGTGGGCCGCGGTGCCGCACGAGCCGATGCCCTCGCCCACGGCGATGCCGTCGATGGCGCGGTTGTAGAAGTCCGGCAGGCTCGGCGCGGCGCCGTGGCGCAGACGGCGGCCGTCGGCGTCGGCGAGGAGCACCGAGACCAGGACTCCCGGGTTGAGCTCCTCGATGGCGGCGGTCATGGCACGCAGGACGTCCCCTACGGGCGCGTCCAGGGCGATCTGCTCCAGCAGGGCGCGCTGCTCGGCGGCGAGCTGCCGGGCGTGCCGGACGGCGGTGGTGTCCACGCCCAGGGCGGTGACGCCGACCACCCGGCCGCCCGGCTCCCGGCGCGGCTCGTAGGTGAAGTCGTAGTACGCCTCGTTCGTCGCCTCCGGCGGGCCCAGCAGGATCCTGGCGCCCTGGGCGGTGTAGGGACGGCCGGTGCGGTAGACGCCGTCGAGCAGGTCCATGATTCCCTGCTCGGCGAGTTCGGGGGCGAGCTCGGCAAGGGGGACGCCGGTGGTCTCCTTCCGGCCCAGCGCCCGGAAGAAGGCGGGGTTGGCCGTCTCCACGACGTGGCGTGGACCCGACAGTTCGGCGAAGACGGCGTCGGAGGCGCGGAACAGGCCGTGCGTCTCGTCGACTGCGAGCGTGTCGGGACGTGCCCCGTTCACCGGTGCCGCGGCGGTCGTATGCGTCGCATGTGCCTCCATCGGTGTTCCCCACTCCACTGCGAACCCCGGCCCACTCGTCGTCCCGGCCTGATCCGGCCCGGGCCGGCCATCTCGAACGGGCGGTAATTCGATACTCCGGCACGGGGCGCGGTAAGTCCAGCAAGTGCCGGACGCCCTCGGCCACCTGCGCCGCGCGCCCGCACCCGTTCGGGCGGGCCGGCGGGTTCCGGACAGCCCCGGACCGCGGCGTGCGGCGCGGCCGGACTACGCCGCCCTGCCCCTGTCGTCCCGGTCCTCGTCGAGGACCTCGGCGTCCACCACGTCGTCGTCCGCGCCGGAGGCCCTGGCA